>CAXMSP010000033.1:0-13517 GCA_964196225.1 uncultured Gammaproteobacteria bacterium
ATCACGTCCTTGAGCGCCCGCGGCACCATGTTGGCGACGAATTCACCGCTCGATTTTATGTTGGCCAGGGTGTCCTTTTCGCCACCATGCTCGTGGTAGCCGTTAAAAGAAATCATCACCATTGGCGGGTCGCTCGCAACCGCGTTAAAAAAACTGTAGGGAGCGAGGTTCACGATGCCGTTGGGATCGATTGAACTCACCCAGGCGATAGGCCTTGGCGCCACGCAACTTTTGAAAGGATTATGCGGTAAACCATGAGGTTCGCTGGTTTTGTAAAACATGTTGCACTCGTCAGCCAATCAAACAACGAAAGTAGCATTATTAATCCCGATTCGTAAACCTTGAGGAAGCGTTTTATTTCCTGATTTTGTAGGGTATTCCTGCTTGCTTGGCCTGGTACATGTTCTGATCAGCTGTTTTCAATAGATTGTGCTCGGTTCTGCCGTCACGCGGGAACGTCGCCCCTCCGATATTGACGCCGACAGCACCGGACAAATCTCCAATATGAAAGCGGCGTGTCACGCTATCGGCAACGGCTGCCGCTCGTTGTTCAAGTATCCCGGTGTCGATTAACCCGTCAAGAAACAACACAAACTCATCCCCACCCAGGCGAACTGCCAGGTCTTCTGAACGGACGAGTGCCTGAAGCCGCCGGGCGACAATTTGAAGAACCTTATCGCCGACCTCGTGCCCGTAGTTATCATTGAACGGTTTGAATTTTTCCAGGTCAAGAAACAGGAGGCTGAAAGGGCGTGATTTTTCGATTGCTATTTGCAATTTCTGTGAAAGCCGCAAACGGTTTCCGATTCCGGTCAAAAGATCGGTCTCGGCCTGGGAAGTAACCTGGGTGATCTCCGATTGTACCTCGCCGCTATCGTGCATGACCGCAATCGAAAATCGTTCACCATCGAGATCAAGATTCGCTATAGATACCGATATTGGAATTTCGCTACCCGATTTATCAAGCCCATATACCACGGGACGATCACCCATGGCGATCGGTTGCCCGTGTTCACGAAATCTCGCTAAATTGGCTTTATGTTCGGTCCGATGGGTCTTCGGAATCAAGCGATCCAGTGGCTGTTTTTCGAGTTCTCCAGGGGTGTATCCCAACAGCCCCTCGATATGCGAGTTAGCGAATGTGATGCGGCCTTTGCCATCTACAATGACTATGGCGTCAGGAAGCATATTCAAGAGGTCACTCAATGCCAGCAGCGTATCTTTCATATCTCGACATCTACCCTTGTCTAATCAGCAGTTAGCTGAATTGTCGCAATACTAGCTGTTTATTGCCTGCTGAATTTGAGGCAGGTCATCTTATATGAATGTACCCGGCACTATAGATGAATACTCTGATTGGCGAGACCAGACCAGACCGAAAAAACCCCATATCTGGATATTAGAATTACTTTATTTACTCGGTCTCTATAATCCAGGTTGTATTTTTGGGATAATCCATCCGTGCTGCAAATCTCTCGCAACGTCAATATCCCCGATGACGAAATTGAACTGTCGGCAATCCGGGCACAGGGTGCCGGTGGGCAGAATGTCAACAAGGTTTCCTCGGCGATTCATCTTCGCTTTGATATCAATGCCTCGTCACTGCCCGAATATTACAAGAGCCGCCTGTTAAACCTGCGCGATCGGCGAATTAGCAAGGAGGGCGTTGTGATTATCAAGGCGCAGCAGCATCGCACCCAGGAAAAAAATCGGCAGGCTGCGCTTGAGCGATTACAGGAACTGATTAAAACCGTGGCGGTGGTACAAAAAGCAAGAAAGCCGACCAAACCAACAAAAAGCTCGCAACGCAAACGCCTGGACAGCAAAACGAAACACGGCAAAACGAAGTTACTGCGCAGCAAGGTTTCTGAGCAATAAAAAAAGGCCCGGTCCCGTAAATCGTTATCCTGGAATTCGCATAGCGAATATCCGGGATCTTGTAAGGGTGGCTGAGTTGCAAGATTCCGACACGTCAACCCAGCGTGCGCTGGGGGGCCGCTAAGTGGGCCGCATGCGGTCGGGAATGACGAAGAAAATTGCGGGAATGACGGGAGGAATCTCGGGAATGACGATGTTCGGGCGCTTTGATCGTCGATATAATCATAACTCTGTCAGTCGTTTGTTAACTATCCATGCAATTATTTTGTCCCGTTAGATCCTGCTTTGGTGTGGTATTGCTAATACTGTCCACCGGAGTTCTGGCGGGTGATTGGGGAGCTGTTCGCTTGCTGGAGTTTGCAACGGCGACCTGTCAGGACTGGGAAGACACCGCCGAACCCGCACCGGGATTTGCAACAGGGGCGATCGTTAAATCCGAGATAAAGTTTCGCGAAACGATAGTTGGCACCCGGCATCGCATTGAGGTCGCTGACAAGGCCCTCGTGGAACTGGATGTCATCGAACGCACGGGCCAGCTGTCCCGTTTTGTCAGTTCACTGTTTGGCGAGTTTGGTGACCCCCTGGTACTGCTGTCGCTAAGTGCCGATTGCAGCCTGCAGGTTGCGCGCAAGATTTACTATACCGCGCAGGGCCAGGCGATCAACATCGTTACGCTGGATATGGAGCTTGAGCCAAAAGGCGACCCCGATTGGCTGAACCCGCCACTGGAATTTATTGAACGGGAGCCCGGTAAACCGTTAAAACATCCTGGTGACGACACGCCAATACGTGTCGGGATGGTGGATTCAGGCGTCAACTATCGCTTACCCGAAATCAACCGCCGCCTTGCCAGGGACAGCGACGGTCAACTAGTCGGTTACGATTTCTGGGACATGGACGACTTGCCTTATGACGCTCACCCGGTCAATTCCGGGTTCTTCCTGCAGCGCCATGGCACCCGCACCGCATCGTTGTTGTTGCGCGAAGCCCCGGCTGTCGAACTGGTCCCCTATCGCTACCCGAGGCCCGATATGTCGCGCATGCAGGCGTTGGTCGAGCATGCCGCGGACAACCAGGTAACAATTCTTGGTATGCCGCTCGGCAGCAACCGGTTGGAAGACTGGGGTAGTTTCGAGCGCGTCGCGCGTGCACACCCGCAGATGCTATTTATCGTCTCGGCCGGTAACGACGGGCGTGACATCGATGAGCGACCGGTATACCCGGCGGCGCTCGATCTTGCCAACGTAATCGTGGTGACATCAGCGGACGATTTCGTGCAACCCGCCGAGCGCACCAACTGGGGCAGGGTCTCGGTCGATTACCTGGTGCCGGCGGAACGAGTGGCGGCACTCGACTATTCCGGTTCCGAGACCCGGGTCTCGGGTTCGAGCTATGCCGTATCGCGGGTAACCGCGCTTGTTGCCCGGCTCAAAATGGCGCGTCCACAATGGAACGCGGCCGACATTGCCGCTGAACTCCGTAACCGCTACGGCAACAGCAGTCCGGGTGCACGCGACTGGGTTAGTACCGGTTATATCGCCGACCCGCTCGCCGGTGCCGCGGTGATTAAACAAGCGCTTCCCAGTCTCGACCAGATCCCGCCGCAAACCGGTACCGGAATCCGGTTACCGCTTGACATCCTGGTGCTCGATTCGCGCTGGTCGCATCAACGGGTCGAGCAGGCCGTGCGGCAGGCTTACGAGATACTCGCGCAGTGTTCAATCATCGCCGGCGAGGTGTCGATACATGCCATAGGCGGTGAGGATTACCTGCGCGACCTGTCTACCGGTAGCGCGCGCACGCTGTTCCAGGCCGCCGGCAATGGGCAGGTCAGGGTGGTGTTTGCACGCGACACTCGCATGCAGGCAGCATTTGATGGCGAGGCGTTTGGTCTGGGTAATACGCGTATGCGGCCCTGGCTTGCGCCGAGCGTATGGTTGATGCTGGGTGTCGATGAACCCGGTGTCGCACTCGCGCACGAGCTTTACCACGTGATTGCCAATAGCGGTCAACACATCGAGGGCGTCGCCAACCTGATGCAGGGACGCACCCGACCCGAAAGCCAGCAATTAACCCCCGATCAGTGTCGACTTGCCCAGGTCAACGGTGTCGCAAATCGTCTGCTGCAGGATTGAGTCGGGATGCAGTAAAATGGCGTTTAATTCGAAACCGACAGCGAGCCTCGACATGTCTGAAGAAAAAAGCAATAGATCGCCTGCAGATGCGGCCAGTCGGCGCGCGGTAGCACCAATAGTTTGCTACGAAGTTGATCAGCTACCATCGTCTAATCTTGCCTTGTACCAGCAGGCACGCGAGGGTATGAAAAAGGTTGACGAGATTACGGTGCCACCACGCGATGGCGCAACCTTCGAGGTTCCGGCAGGATCATTTTTCCGTATCGTCAGTGTCGAAGGTCCTCAGGTGGGTGACCTTAACCTGTGGAATGCACACAATCTCTCCGAACGCTTCTTCAGTGGCAAGACCCGACAATTGCACGCGACCCATGTCAGCACCGGTGATCGTCTGTGGAGCACGTTGCCCGGGCTAAGACCGATGGCGACGATTACCCACGATACCCTGGACTGGTACGGTTGGGATGAGGACGGTGGCGGTGTGCATGATGTGATCGGTACGCGTTGCGATCCTTACACCAATTACATGCTCAAGGGCGTCGATTATCATCATTGCTGCCATTCAAACCTGACGCGCGCGCTCGTCGCAGCGAGGGATCTGCCGCTTAGCGAAGCGGAATTGCACGTGCATGACGTCATGAATGTATTCATGTGCACCGGGTTCACGCGCGATACCCATCAATATTTCATGAAGGCAAGCCCGGTGCGTCCAGGCGATTTCATTGAATTTTTTGCCGAAATTGATTTACTCGGGGCCTTGTCTACCTGTCCCGGTGGAGACTGCGGCAGCAGTCATTCCGACGACCGCACACCCTGTTATCCACTCAAGGTTGAAATTTACCAGCCGGCTGCAGACGCGTTGCAGGGATGGACTTCACCCGATCGCAGCGGGTACTCGGGCACCCACGGGCTCTAGTCGCGCAGCAACTTCCGCTTGTATATCGAATTTCTAAAGTGTGCCTGCGGCTAAAGTGTCGCAGGCCTTTAACGTGCCTTCTGACAGACCCTTTCTAAACCAGGCCACGCGTTGTTTGGAACTGCCGTGGGTAAAGGAGTCAGGTGTTACGTAACCCCGTGCCTGTTCCTGCAGGCGGTCATCGCCAATCGCACTGGCTGCGGCCAGGCCTTCCTCGATGTCACCCGATTCCAAAATTTGCCGCGAACGCCTGGCGTCATGTGCCCAGATCCCCGCGTAACAATCAGCCTGCAGTTCCTGTTTGACCGACAGGCGATTTGCTTCTACCTGGCTTAAGGATTTTTTAGCCTTATGAACCTTTGCCGAAATACCGCCCAGGGTTTGCACGTGATGGCCGATTTCGTGTGCGATGACGTAGGCTTGCGCAAAATCCCCGGGCGCTCCATGCCGACTTTTAAGTTCGTCAAAAAAGCTGAGATCGAGATAAACTTTTTGATCGGATGGGCAATAGAAAGGACCGATTTGCGCCGACCCGGTGCCGCAGGCAGTTGCTACCGCCTGGCGAAATAAAACCAGCTGTGGTTCGCGGTAACTTTTACCGGCTTGCCTGAATAATTCGTTCCAGCTGTCTTCGGTATCGGCGAGTACCGCGGATACAAACTCGACCAGCTGTTTTTCGGCAACGCTTTGTTTTACCTGCTGATTGCCCGAACCGGATTGACTGCGCTCTAATTCGCCATCACCCAGAAAGCGCTCGAGATCACCACTGAAATAACTGTATCCGACAACTAAAACGACTGCGATCAGCGTCCCTTTGAAACCCAGAACTCGAAACACGAGCGGTAGCAGGCGAACGATACCGCCACCGCCGGCACCGAGACGCGCCATTCGGGGCATCCGCGTTCCGCGTTTGTCTACAATATTGCTACTTTGCCTTCGGCCACGCCAACGCATACCTGTAATCCGCATCCTGATAAGTGGTCGGAATTTACGTCTTTTTCAACTGATTTGGAAGCCCCGTGGACGCTTTCAAAATTAGTTGCAATTAGAGACTATAGCCGCCCCCAAAATAACCTAATAATCCAAAAGGAGATGACATGGCTGGAAAATTTGAAGTTTATGTAGATAAATCTGGTGAACATCGATTCCGTCTGAAGGCGGGTAATGGCGAAATTATTCTCTCGAGCGAGGGATATAGTGCCAAAGCGGGATGTGCGAATGGTATTGAATCGGTGCGTAAAAATGCAGCCGACGCGGCAAACTTCGAAAAAAAGGAAACCGCTTCTGGAAAATTCAGGTTCAATTTAAAAGCCGCGAATAAGCAGGTAATCGGCACCAGCCAGTCTTACAGCAGCGCTTCCGGCTGTGACAACGGTATCGCATCGGTGCAGAAGAATGCGCCCGACGCCAAGGTCGTTGAAGCCTAGCTCGTCATTAACTAGCCAACAATACTTGCCCCCGGACAGGTTTACCCCGCGGGCAGGTAGGGAATGCTCTGGGCGAGATCGGTATCGTCGATCACGTAAAAGTTGCTATCGGTTCCGGCCTGGCGTGCCTGCGCAAAAGGTGCGTAATCCGGGTCGTTTACAAAAGCCTTGCACGCCTCTACCGACGGGAATTCGATCAGGGCAATAACAGTAATGTCGGGTAGATCTCCCTCTATCGGGGTTAAATTACCACTACGCGAAAGGTATTTACCGCCGTGCTTATGCACGATATCGTGCACCTTTGCGGCATATTCGGGTAACCAGGAATCGTCGTTCACTTTAACGTTGGCAATCAGGTAAGCGCTCATGGATCTCTCCTCGTGCGTAGGTTGGTCAGATATGATAACACGATCCGATCGGGATAAATTTAGCGGTCCGGAAGGTCATGGGTTCATGCTTTTATAAACCTGGCAAATCCCCATCTATAGCCCTGATGATTTGCTGATTATCTCTTACAAGCGAAAAATATGAATCGAGAACACGAAACCCCGCTAATCGTGGACGCGGTCCGCGACTTTATGAAACTGGAATCGGCAGGGGGTATCCTGCTGCTGTTCGCGTCCGTGGTCGCGCTGCTGGTTGCCAATTCTCCGTTGGCAGGTTTCTACAGTGAGCTGCTGGATACCACGGTGGCGGTGCAGGTTGGTGCACTGTCGATTAACAAGCCGCTACTGCTATGGATCAACGATGGTTTAATGGCCGTATTCTTTTTCCTGATTGGGCTCGAAATCAAGCGAGAAGTCATGGAAGGGGAGCTGTCGTCGTTTTCGCAAGTCATTCTGCCGGGCATGGGCGCACTCGGCGGTATGATCGTGCCTGCCGTAATCTACGCCTGGTTGAACTGGGGCGATGCCATCGCGCTCGACGGATGGGCAATTCCGGTGGCGACCGACATCGCGTTTGCGCTGGCCTTGCTCGGCGTCTTCGGTTCCCGGGTGCCGACTTCGCTCAAGGTTTTCCTGCTGACGCTGGCCATATTTGACGACCTCGCAGCCATCATCATTATCGCGTTGTTCTATTCCGGGGACCTCGCAGTGTCGTCACTGCTGGTTGCCGTCATGGCTCTAGTCATCGGCGTTGTCATGAACAGGATGGGTGTGACGCGTACCTCCAGTTATATCTTGCTTGGCATAGTACTCTGGATTGCTGTACTGAAGTCGGGCGTACACGCAACATTGGCCGGGGTATTAATTGCTTTTTGTGTGCCGATGCGTGATCAGCAGGGACAATCGCCACTGCGCAGGCTCGAACACGATTTGCACGGCCCGGTAGCGTTTGCCGTTTTACCGATATTTGCATTCGCCAATGCCGGGCTCTCGCTGGGTGGCATGTCGGTGGCCGACCTGGCGCATCCGGTGACACTGGGGGTAATCCTGGGTTTACTCGTGGGCAAACCACTGGGAATCCTGGCGTTCGTTGCTATCGGCGTGGCGCTGCGCTTTGTTCAACTCCCCAACAACGTCAGCTGGTTGCAAATTGTTGGAGTCGCGTTTGCCTGTGGCATCGGCTTCACGATGAGTCTCTTTATCGCGGGTCTGGCATTTGAACACGGTAGCGGGGACTACTTTAGCGGGGACCGGCTGGGTATCCTGTTGGGCTCTATCCTGTCCGCTCTGGCAGCTTACGCGCTGTTGCACCTGAGCCTGCCGAAAATGGCAGGTGAGGATTGAAACCGAGTCCATACCGCTACCGGACTGAAATTATCGCTTGCTAGATACTGATCTCGACCCTTGCGGCACCTTCACCTTCGACGTGCTCGGATTCGCATAGCACCAGCCTCGCGGGATCAAGTTTGTAGGCAACCAGGAAATCCTTAACCGCGGCCGCACGGATCTCGCCGAGGTTTGCCAACTCCTCCAGTTGTTCTGCTTCGAACTTGAGCTCGTCAGCTGTGATTTCCGCGGTCTCCGGCAGCAGCAGCTTGCGATCTGCGCTATTGGTGAACGGGCACAGGGTGAGATAAACTCCGGGGCGCCCCTCCATCAGCGCGGCAATCTTATCCAGGCCTGCTTGCTCCGCCTGGGTGACCTCGTCGGCCCCGCCGTCGAAAATCACCGGATCGAAATTAAGGGCGGTGGCGATGCTGAAAAGGCCATCGCCTAGGGTCACGAGACCAAACGGGGTGTAGTAATTTAATACAGCCGTGGTGATCGCGCTCGAGGTAGCCTTGGTAATGGCGTCGGTGGGATCGAAGTCGGGGTTCTGCAAATCCCCGGTAACCGGAATCTCCAGCTCGATGTTATCGTTGCTATCTTTCAGCAGCGACGGGCTGCTATCCAGCGGAAAACCGAAACTGCTGTCGATTTTTTCCTTGTCTGCGGTACTCAGGGCGTCGAGATCGAAGCGATGTAGCTTCAGCTTCAGGTTGGAAGTGAGTACATTGTGTTCTGCCTTGAGATCCAGATCGGCGTCTAGCTGGCCGCTCTTGATTTTATGGCCAAGCGATCTCGCGGTAATCGGGGACAGGTAGCGCAGGTCCATGCCTTCGATTCTGCCGGTCAAGTCAAATGACGGTTTGGGATCGAGTGGTGTTATTTCACCGTCGATGGTGATCGAGGCATGCTGCCCGAGTTTTGCAGCATAGTGCATTTGACTGGCCCGTTCGGCTTGTCGGCTATCGAGGTTCTGAATATTCAGTTCGATCGAATGCAGGTCGAAAATAAAGGGTTTGGCAAAACTCTCGTCGCGGTAGGCTAGCGATTTTTCAGTTTGATAGTTCAGTTTTGCGATCGCGAAAGTGAATGGCGTGGCAGCCTGGGTTGGCGTGTCGGCTTCGCCCTGGGATTCATCTGCCGTAAATTCCTCAAGCCACTCCTTGAGTTCCAGTTGATTGCTCGAGAGACTGACGACTAGCGCCTCGTGGCCCTGCAGTTTGACCTCCGCGATATCCAGGTGCGACATCTTCGCCAGCCCGAGCTGCTCGAGCTGAATCGACTTGAGGCGAGTGATCGAGGCATGATCAGGATCGGTAGGCCGCTCGAATAATGTCAGCGCATCGAGTGTAATTGATTTGATTGCGATATCGTCGAGGCTATCGACACGAACTTCGCGCATCATAAACTCGTCGAAACCGACCATGCCACGCCCGAGCCGGTTATCGTGAGTTTTCAGGTTGACCAGTCGAAAGTCGCCAGCAACCTTGAGCGGCAGTGCCGGTTCGGAGAGACTGGCCAGATCGAGGCTAATGTCTCCGTCCCAGTTCAGGGTTTCAAATCGATTGCATAAGTCGTGTTTTGGTAAAGCGCGGTAGCAAAGTTTGAAATTCTGCAGACCCAGTTGCTGTAACGCTATTGACCACGCCAGGGGTTCGCTATCTGCAGTCGCGGGCGCCGGTTCGTTCTCGGCCACCTCTTTTTCGAGATCGATTCCGGCGATAACCAGGCGTTCACCCGGGCCTCTCTCAACATCAAACGCCAGCCCGGCGATTTCGATGGAGTTTAGCTTCACCTGGTTGTCGAGCAGGGCCGACCAGGACCAGCCCAGACTTGCCTGCTCCAGTGCCAGTACCTGGGAGCCGTTGTCGTTGGCAGTCAGGTTCGTCAAGGTCAAGCGCCCGTCACTGACTTCAAAGCTGATATCCTCGATGCTGGAATCGATCCCCTGCTGTTCGAACCAGTTGTTGATACTGGATTTGGCTATCGGCGCAAGGGCGAGCCTGAGAGCCACCAAGAGCAGGAATATCACTACTAGTGGCCAGACGATGAAATTTTTCAATGTTCGATTCATTTATAGTAAATCACGCTAAAAAACGGACTCCTGGAGGGATATTCTATTAATATTGATGCTGCCGGTTTACTGGTGGTCAGAATACAGCACGGCCAACGCGTCTGGAATAGCTGGGGGAATGATTTTATCAGAATACAACTTTTTACTTGTTGGAATGCTATCCAGCTCCAATAATGACCCGACAAACTCGAGGAGAAATTAGATGTTTGATCTAAGCAAACAAAACTGTGAAGCCTGTCGCGCCGATGCACCAAAAATCAGCGACGATGACCTCAAAATGTTAATGCCGAATATTCCGGACTGGAACATTATTGTCGTCGATGGCGTGATGCAACTGTCACGCGAGTTTGAGTTCAAGAATTTTGAGCAGGCGATGGCATTCTCGAATCGTGTTGGAGAGATCGCCGAGGCCGAGGACCACCACCCCGCGATTTTAACCGAATGGGGCAAGGTGACCGTGACCTGGTGGAGCCACAAGATCAAGGGCCTGCATCGGAACGATTTGATCATGGCGGCGCGCACGGACGAGGTCGATGCGGATTAGCAGCAAAGCGCTGATATCGATTTTAATCGTTCTGCTGGTTGCGCTTTCAAGCACCCGGTTGCTGGATGACTATGTCGATGATTACACCACCGAATCGATAACGAATGCGGCCATAACCTACGCTACCGCGAGGGGTATCAATGCACTGGTATCGATGGTGCAGAGCAGTGAAGTCGAGGCCGGTATCGGTGTTGTTTCCGGGTCGATAACAGTTGGTGAATTGCTCGATCCGCTGAACGACATGATAGAGCGCTTTTCGACCGTCATGACCTGGGTGCTGGCCTCACTTGCGGCACAAAAGGTGCTGCTGTTACTCGCGTCGCACGAGTTGTTTCTGTACCTGGTTGCGGTACTTGGCGTATCCACATTGCTGGTGCTTTTTTACGGCAAGCCGCGGGCACAGAACCTGTTTTTCAAAGCATTCCTGGTGGTGGTATTTATCCGCTTTGCACTGGGCCTGGCGGTGGCACTCAACAGTGGTGTCGACTACCTGTTTATCGATCAGCAGCGGCAGGTCAATGACGGCGAGATCAAGAACTTCCAGTCCAGCATCATGAGTATCGAAGCCGAAAAGGAATTCGATACCGATAGCATCAAGGACTCAACAATCGCGTTCTGGCAAGGGCTGAGCCTCGACGAGCTTAACCGCAAGATCAGCCGCGGCATCGAAAACTTTATCAACCTGGTCGCGATTTACCTGCTGAAGTCGATCCTGTTCCCGCTGGGTTTTTTCTATGCTGCAGTTTTTATCATTAAACAACTGTGGCGAATCAGGTTAAATCCCGCCCCGCATCTTTAGTAGACCAGCAGGCTTACAATCTCAAGCCACCATCGAGCTCAAGGATGCGACCGCTGTAATAGTCGTTTTCGATGATGAACTGGACCGCGTGCGCGAGTTCCTCGACGCTGCCGGTGCGATTCAGTGGCACCGCGCTGGTGATGCGTTCATGCGCTTCCGGCTTCAGTGAGGCTACCATCTCGGTTTCAAATACGCCCGGTGCAATTGCGGTACTGCGTATATTGTAGCGTGCCAGCTCCCGCGCCCAGGTCGTGGACAGGGCGGTCACCCCGGCCTTGGCGGCGGCATAGTTCGATTGCCCGATATTACCCGCCCGACTGATGCTGGAAATATTAACAATGACCCCGCCGTTGTTATTGCGAATCATGCTGGTCGCGGCTTCACGCCCGCACAGGAATACCCCGGTTAAATTGATGTCGATGACCTGCTGCCATTGTTCGAGCGATAGCCGATCGACGATTTCGCCATCCTTGACCTTGATCAGCATGCCGTCGCGTAAGATGCCGGCATTGTTGACCAGACCGGAAATGGGTCCGAGGTGTTCTTCGATCGACGTGAAGCAGCGTCGCACGCTGGTTTCGTCGGCGACATCGCAGGTAAAAGCGTAGCTGTCGGAGCCCTCATGCTTGCAGGCGTCCAGCGCCTGGTCGAGACGTTCGGCGTTGATATCGAGCAGGGCGAGTTTTGCGCCACGTTTTGCGAGGGCGACACTAATGGCTTCACCCAGTCCCTGTGCGGCCCCGGTGATGACGAAGGTATTATTTTTGATTTGCAAGATAGTTGTCCTTGAGCTCGTTTTTAAGGGTTTTGCCGGCGACGTTACGCGGCATCTGGTTAACAATGACGACATCTGAGATTTTCTGGAAACGTGCTTCTACGCGGCTATTGATCCATTCCTGCAGGGCACCCGCATCGAGTTCGGCATCGGCCTGCAACACGACCGCGGCAACCGGGGTTTCACCCCATTTTTCGGACTCGACTCCAAATACCGCGACTTCCAGGATCTGCTCGTGTGCGCTTGCAATCTCCTCGATATCTTGTGGATAGACATTAACACCACCGGAAATAATCAGCTCCTTTTTTCTGCCGGCCAGGTATAGAAATCCGGCCTCGTCGAGATATCCGAGATCCCCACTATATAACCAGCCATCGCGAAAAGCTTCGCGGGTCAGTTCCGGTTGCCTGTAGTAGCCGGGCGACAGTGCAGGCCCACGGCCGACGATCTCACCGATTTCACCGGGCCTGAGATCCTGACCATCATCGCCGACAATGCGCATATCGTAGCCCGGTGGCGGGCAGCCGACCGAACCGGACTGCTGGTTGAAGTCGTCGCGGTCGAGAATCGTGACAAAGCCCTCGGTCAGCCCGTAAAGTTCATAAAAGCGACCCGGTATTACGTCGTTAACCGCCTCCTTGTAATGCTGCTGCAAGGGCGCGCCAATGGTCAGCAGCATTTCCAGCGATTGCATCTTTTGCGGGCTGAAATTAGGGCTCTGTAACAGCGCGATGATTTGTGCTGGCACCATCATGATGTGGGTGACCTTTTCGCGGTCGACGGTTTCGATCATCGCTTCGACGTCAAAATGAGGGTGCAGGATATAACGTGCACCGAGAAAAAAGCAGGGCATCAGCGTGACAAAGGCACCGTTGAAGACGATGGATCCGGTATGCAGCACCACGCTTTCCGGCGTCATGCGAAACGATGCGGCAAAATGGCTGCCATAGTGCGAGCGCACCAGGTGGCTGTGCATAATGCCTTTGGGTAAGCCGGTAGTGCCGCTGCTGTAAACGATGTTGAACAGGTCTTCCTGCTGCATTTGTGGATAGGCGGGTGGGCTGGACGAATGGCCCGATACGAAACTGGAATAACTTGAAGTTTTGTTTTGCCCGGTGCCGACCTGGATATAGTTCCCGGCCGATATGTTTTCTATCTCATTACCGCGATCACTAATTTCATCCATCAGCGCCACGGTCAAAAATAGTAACCTGACGTCGGCATTGTTGAGCAAACTGATTAACCCGCCTGCATTCAGCA
>CAXMSP010000034.1:0-4314 GCA_964196225.1 uncultured Gammaproteobacteria bacterium
CTACTTTGGTCAGAAGGCTCCAAAGGGCAAAGAAAGCAACTGGCTTCCGACCGACCCGAAACGGCGTTTCTTCCTGCTTGCCCGTTTCTACGGTCCTGAGCCGGCCATCCTCGACGGGAGCTTTGAACTGAACAATATCGAGCTAATCCAATAGCTTTTGTGACGAAACAAAGCAGACATTTATCGGTGATTTAGTGAAAAAGTAAATTACAGCAGACGGAGGATATTAGTTATGAGATGCTTTAAACTTGCCAGCCTTGTTCTGACCGCTGCCGCTATCCTGATGACGGCATCGGCCAGTAGTTATGCCGAGGAGAAACAGGGAAATGACAACACCGGGACCAACCCAATTGATTTTTCCAGGGATTTCCGCGTCTATAATGAGTACTCGACGCTCAACACCGAAGGAGATGGTACCCAGAACCTGACCACCGCCGAAATCCGTTTACCGTTCGCAGACGGTAAGTGGCAATGGCGGCTGCGGGCCAGGCTTAACTCGATTGAAGCTGATCTTAACGACGACGGCAGCGACGATCTCGATGATTCCGGCCTCGGCGACTGGGATATGCGATTCCTGACCGTGTTTGATCTCAATATGGAATCCAAAACAGCCTGGGCGGGTGGCCTGGAAGTGTTTATGAATACCGCGGACGAAGACGCGCTCGGAGCCGGCAGCACCTCGCTGGGACCACAGCTGTTTTATGTCAAGTTTCTGCCCACCGGTCTATTTGCACCCGGCCTGCAATACAAGTTCAGCGTCGACGAAGATGATGGGCGCAGCGATGTCGACCAGATTTTGATCGACCTGAATTACCTGCGAATGGCAGAGGACAAAAAATCCTGGTTTTTCACCGACCCGCAACTGGTTTTCGACAACGAGGCCGATATCGAGTTTGCCATCGTCGATCTCGAATGGGGCTGGATGATGGCCACCTGGTACGACGATTTAACCGGCCATAGCTTCTACGTTCGTCCGAGCTTCGGTCTCGGTGCCGATCGCCCGACCGAAGGCTCGGTCGAATTCGGATACAAGATCGTCGGTTGGTAAGAAATACGTTGGAATTAAGTATACGGTCCCCGAAAATCGCTAAAGAGGAACGACCTTGAGCGCATCAAGTAATCAATTGCGATCTAATTTAATCTAGCGCTTTGATTATTTCGATTTACCGGAGAGTTTAATTATGTGGGAAAAGTTCAAAGAATTACGCTATGCCGGCACCGAGATTTCTACGGTCGAGCGTCGTGAAGTACTTGAGGAACTGTTCGTCCTGGGCACGGACAACCAGTTGCCGTTTTACAAGCGCATGGCTTTCCTGCTGATCGTATCCACTATTATTGCCTGTTGCGGCCTGATGGCGGATTCCGCCGCCGTGGTAATCGGCGCGATGCTGGTAGCGCCAATGATGCGGCCGGTTATGATTGCCTCTGCTGCGATAACCCTGGGCTGGACTCAACACCTGTACCAGGCCCTGATATTGACCTTCCTGATGGCGCTTGCCGCTGTCGGTATCGCATCGGTGTTTGCCCTGGTATCACCAGACTTGGTGACCATACCGGATCAGGTATTGGCTCGCACAACTCCGACTTATTTCGATTTAGTGATTGCCCTTGCCGCGGGTAGCGGTGGCGCCTTTACCATGACTCACAAGGAGAGCAATGCGATTCCCGGTGTGGCAATGGCGGTCGCTCTGCTACCACCACTGGCTTCCACGGGCATCTTGCTGGTGTTCGACCAGAATGACCTGGCCCTGAAGGCCTTTATCCTGTTTTTTACCAACTTTGCCGCCATGGTGCTGGCAGCAACTTTGACCTTTCTTTACCTCGGCATATCGCCGGCCAAAACACGCGAACGTTCCGCCAAATTTATCCGCAACTTTACCCTGGGATTTTTCCTGCTGGTATTTGGAATTTCAGTCCCTTTGTATTTTCTCAGCACTGAAGTCTGGTACGACGCGTCCTACAAGGCCAATCAATCTGAACAACTGCAGTCCTGGCTGAAACAAAACGATCTGTTGATCGACGACGTGCAAATCGACGAAGAGCGGCGCATCGTATTCTTCAAACTGCTCGGACCGAATCCGCCATTATCCGTCGAATCCCTGCATACCGAGCTGCAAAAAGAGCATTACGCTGCAATCGGTGAGAGTGCCAAACCATTCAGTATCGAGGTGCTATGGACGCAGACCGCCCTTTTCAGCTGGCCACCCGTGAGCGCGTTGCTAGCGGATGAAAGGGTATTACAGCAGGACCACTCGGTCGGCCTGCTGGCCTATACCTGGTACTGGATCGGCACCCAGTATGCGAACGGCGACTGGCTGCGCCCGAAAGCGCAGCATATAAAGTCTTATTCGATAAGCGCAAAGAATCAGTCCTCCATCGAACTAACGGTGAATTGCGCGCAGGTCCGAGGTTCATACGAACTGAGCCAGGAAGATTTATCGACAAGCTTCGATACCGAGTTTGACGACAGTTGCGAAACCTCGAATATCGATAACCGCCTTATCACGGATCTCAACAATGCAATCAGTATCGAAATCGATGGCGATCACATGATATTACGCCTGGGCAGCGATGTCGGCATCATTCATTTCCAATCGACTCCGCCCCAATGACCCAGCAGACAGCCAACGACTCCCTGTCACCAGTAACCGTCGATACAGCTCTGATCCCGGTGCGCGGCACACAGTACTGCGGGAATTCCGGGGACAGTATACCTAACCGAATGGGTTTACTGTTCCCGGAATTTTGCAGCAGGTTTCAACAGAATTTGTCGTCGAATACAATTAAATACAATAACCGCAGTTATCAGAAAAACTAAAGGAATACACTCACATGCTTAAAATTCGTTTCGCCACGCTGTTCATCAGCGCCCTGATCCTCTCCAGTGCTTCACTCCTAAACTTGATTTCTGTAACGACAGTTCAGGCACAGGAGACCAGTGCCGAACAAACCGAATCCGATCCACAGCAGGCGTCACTTAATAGTATTGAAGCGCAAAAAAGAATCCTCAAGGATTTGAGTGCCCGTATCGGGAAAAGCGAAGGGCTCACCAGGACCGCGTATGAATTGCGTTACGAAAAAAGCCTGCAGAAAATACTTGAGCTGAATCTGAATTTTGCTGAAAGCGTGGCCAGTCTTGATCAGGCGAAAGCCAGTGAAAAATATCGGCAGCAGGCTATTCAGGCTTTAAATTCACAGTTTGCGCTCGCAGCCGATGCGGTCAAGCGTTTCAGAAAGCAGATTGAACTGCCTGAAGAAGGTAAGTCAGCGGCCGAACAGGCAGCTGCCTATTCCAGGGTATACGACCTTGTGGCCTCCATGAACCACGGCTACGAGCTGTGGTTCAAATCCATCGAGGTATCTCGCAAGTTTGAAATCGATGTGAGTGAACAGGAAGCCTTGCTCCGGGATATCTTCATCGAGCGGGCTGCCAATTTCTCGGTCATACTCGACCATGCCATGGCCAATGTCTCGGCGTTGCGGGCAAGCGTGGCGGTAATGCCCACCGACGCGGAATTAGCAGCTCAACTCGCTGTCGCCACCGGGTACGTACAAACAATCGCCGACAGCTTCGATTTCGTGCTGCAAATGATGGACACCATGAAGCTGGACACCAATGACTACCATGAGCAACTTTTGAATTCGACCGGGCAGATAACCGCGGATGTATTTGAAGTCAGTGTTATTTCCAACCTGTTACTGAGCTGGGGCGACAAGTTATGGACAATGATCATTGATGAAGGCCCCAACCTGATCATCAATATTTTCCTGCTGATCATAATATTTCTCGCCTTCCGCAAGCTCGCCGACGTCATCCAGCCACTGCTGGAGCGTGCGCTCGAAAAATCTCAACTGGAACTGTCCGAATTGCTGCGCCGAATGGTTGTGTCTGTTGCGCGCAACGTGATAATTATTCTCGGGATATTGATTGCCCTGTCACAGATCGGCATCAGCCTGGGCCCACTGCTCGCCGGCCTGGGTGTCATCGGTTTGGTAATTGGATTTGCGCTGCAGGATACGCTGTCGAATTTTGCTGCCGGCATGATGATATTGATCTACCGTCCATTCGACGTGGGTGACCTCGTTGAGGTGGGCACGGTCAGCGGTACGGTCAGCCACATGAGCCTGGTCAACACAACCATAATGACCCTGGATAACCAGACAATCATCGTGCCCAACAATAAAATATGGGGTGACGTGATCAGGAATATCACTGCACAAACCATTCGCCGCGTCGATATGATGTTCGGCATTTCCTACAGCGATGATATTCCAAAGACCGAGCGCGTTCTGCAGGAAATTCTGGCTTCGCAT
>CAXMSP010000035.1:0-31577 GCA_964196225.1 uncultured Gammaproteobacteria bacterium
CTGTGCCAGTCACTCGCAGCTAACTATCCAATTTCAGCATCTGTCCATATAATCACTCATCAAGCTTTCAACGCGGTGTGCGATGAAGTAAATAATTATGGATTCTATTCGCAAGCCAAAATTAGCTAACAACCAGACCCAAGTCAGTCTTAAGGGTCTGTATCCCAATGCGCATTTCTTAGGCACTAAAAAGAAATCTTCGAGTTTCGCTCGTCTAGTAGAAAGCGACTCGGAAATCGCGCCTGACTATCATGCATCTCAGTTATTGTCTTTTCCTTATCTTTTCTCAGGATAGTTATCGGTAGTCAGGTGAATTTTTTGATATTAAAAAAACGATTCGTAACAGGATTGATTCTTTTAGGCTTAGCCGTGGTTTTGATCGGATTTCGAAATTGCACCGATCTTAACGAGATAAAAATTTCAACTCTCGAGAATCAAAAATGCGATGTAATTGACTCGTCTGCTGAAATTCAATTTGGTACTCCGTTACCCATTCATATCAAATCGACTTCATCTTTAAATAAGGTATTTTTTGATACCAAATTTGATGTAGTAAGCGGTTCAACTAACCAGGTTGATATTGAACTGGCAAAAAATGAGTATGAAGCCGCGCAGCTACTCATATCTGCTGATTCAAATATTCCAGAGGTTTCCTTAGAGGTTTCGGATTTAATTAACTGTGATACTCAATCAAGGCTTTTGGCGAGCGAGCAGGTTGAAATAAATGCCATTGCTTATGTCAACGTTAACATGAAAGCGCAAAAGTCGGACCTGGAAGAGCCAATTCTAAATGCAGGCAACGGTTGGTATCCCGATCCATTATTAAGAAATCAGAAGGTGACGTTGCAACCGAATGAACTGCAACCCTTCTTAATCACGGTACATACGACCCAAGGAACCCCAGCGGGTGATTACACCGGAAATATTATAATTAAAGATCACTCAAATCGGGGTGTGACGCTACCCATAAGGGTGAGGGTTTGGGATTTTGAGCTTCCAAAAGTTAGCCGCTTTAAAACGGCTTCCTTCCTGCATTGGGGAATGGCAAAGAAAATCTGGGGCGATGTTTTTGTTGATAGCCCAGACCACAGTGCGCTGAAAGACGTGATGCTAAAAATGACAACGCTAGCACTCAAAAACAAACTTCCGCCGTCCTTTTTCTTTGCGAATGGTTTGAATAGTAGGGATTGGAGGGGATATAACCATGCCGATGTAGGATATCCAACGCACGACTGCCCTTATGTAGAAATTAACGGTGTACTAACCGATCGAAGTAGTGATGTCAGTAAATGCACATTTAATGAAGAGCGAACCTTAGAATTAATAAAATATTTTCTCGACGAGGGGGCGAATCATTTTTTCGTTGGTCTAACGGCGAACGTCTATAAGTTCGAAGATACCCTGGCTCTGCGAAAAAAGACGGTCAAAGGTTACCTTAAAGATTATTTAAAGCTTATTACCGATAATAACTTACAAGAGTATGCCTACCTCTATGGTCCCGACGAACCGAAAAATTTTCAACATGCGGCCGACACCTATGCTTATGTTAAGGAAATTCTTGGGGACAATATAAATTACGTTCAGAACACCAATAAAAACAATAATCATGCCTTGAATAAAGTTCGAAAATTTTCAGACATTATTGATATTAATCTGGGATTTTACGAAATTAACGATGCCGGGTTTTTCAGAAAACGATATCCAGATGACTTTCAGGAGTTTTGGTGGAATATAAATATTTGGCCTGCTACTCATCCCAATTTATTTATTCAATATCCATTGGCAGATGCTCGTATTTTAGGACCGATGAGTTACAGGTACAAAATGCAGGGTTTTGAGTATTGGCAGCTAGTCGGAGATATTTCTAATCCAAAAAGAGCAATGGCTAATTACCATCCGTTGGCCCCCGATGAATTACGCGTTAACTGGTTTGTGCAAGAAAAATCACTGGATGGTACTTTGATGTACCCGGGTAACGACTTTAGTGTTTATAGCTCAATGCGTTTCGAAAGTGTCAGAGATGGTTTTGAAGACATGGAATATCTATTTTTGCTTGAGGACTTAAACTCTGATCATGAACTCCTCTCGGTAAGAACCATTTTTGGACTTACCGAATTTGAGTACGACTTTGAAAAAATACTGCAATATCGGCGAGAAGTTGCTTTAGCGATTCTGAAAGAAAAACATGGTCCCGATTACAGTCCGAATTACTGATGAAACGAAAAGACAATAGCATTCATAATGAGTGACATCAGTGTTTTAAGGATTTACGATGAAAAAGCGCTATCGGCCATCTACGCAAGTTCATTCTACTTTGATGGCAACCTGTCGGGGGTAATAATTTTATGCTTGGTCAATCAGTTAAGCCATCACCCCCCTCAACAAAGTGTACGATAAAGTGAGCAAATTATGGCTTCTGTCCGCAAGCCAAAACCAAGTAACTATAAAGTTTAAATCAGGCTTCCGGGTCTGCGACCAATAGTGCGTTCCTTCAGCACTAAAAAAATCTCAATAGTTTGCTCGCCAGATAGAAGGCGACTCGGAACTTGCTCGTAAGTTAGACGCAGCTGTTATCTAATCACTAAGTTCCAACGACCTGTGGATAAGTACATGCCTCAATACGTTGGCAATGAATCCAATCATTCTGTAATCCATCTTCCGAGAAATTTGATTTTACCTTCATCAGAGTTTTCTCGCAGTCTGGGCTCGTAACAGCCTGTTTTTTCGGCACAGGTCTTGTTGGATTGGTCGGATTCTGTAAGCAATGAAAAAAAATTTCATTTAAACAGGAAACGCTATTGTCATAGAAACAGGAAATGCTATTGTCACATTATGCACGTTCGCCGCACACTTGTGACCTCCACACTATTGTGTCTATCACTGGGATTCTCCAACCTGGCACAGGCCGCCGTTTGTGATGTTGATACAGATGGCGACGTGGATCGCCTGGATATCAGTCTGATCATCAGTGCACGCGATTCACCGGCGGATGGATCACGCGATCCACGTGATGCAGATGGCGACGGCAACATCACAGTGTTCGATGCACGTACCTGTATTCGGCGGTGTAATTTGAAAGGCTGTGCGATAGTCGATCCTGCTCCTCCTCCCCGAGTCGAAGATGCAGGCCAACCTGATGAGCCGGACGTTACTCCAATTCAGAAGCCAGTCAAAGATGCCAGTAAACCAGTCAAGGCAACTTCTGACCAATTAAGTACGGACATTCAGGGAAAGAAAATGGTCAGCGGCACTGAATGGAAAGTGAAGCGCGGCGATACTCTGTATGCGATCGGTCGCGCAGTTTTTCCGGACGACGCCAATAAGCAGACACGTTTAAGGCAGGATATCATGAAGCTGAATCCCTCTGTCTTCGCCAATGGCGCTAGTAATATGGCCGTCGGCACTGTTCTTAAACTACCCGATTATGTGGTGTCCAAAAGTGCACCATCGAAAGTAGCTGAACCGGCGCAAGTTCCTGCACCTGAATCAGACACAGTTACCCCCGGCCCTGCGTCACCGCCTGCTGCTAAGGTGGAGTCGGAGCCGGAAAGCCAGGTAAAGATAGAGCCGTCCACGGTCAAGGGACAATCCGCATTTTCTCTGCTTGGTACGGAAAGTAATTTTTTAGTAAGTCTTGGTTACTCTTACGGTGGGGACAAATTGGTTTATGAAGATGGTTCGTACGACCCTGCAGGAGCTAGCGCCCATTTACGTCTAGGTAATGAGCAAATGTATCAAAATGGTGGCGGCTATCGCATAGCGCTCGGTCTTCAATACGGTTTGGCGAACGACAGCGATAATACGTCTTTAAGAGACAACTATTTGCAATTGGCGTATCAATATCGAGCGAATCCATTTGTCTACGGTATTGGTGCTGTTTTTCATAATGGGGCGACGGTCAAAGGTGATTCTACTATCAATTACGACGCATCAAATGGTGTGGTTGTATATTTGGAGAATGTTGGGAGCGGTGACTTGGCTGGCTGGGGGCTTAGTTACACCTCTCTGGATATTGAAGACGAAGATACCTCTGAATCATTTGATGCATCACGAGCCGAACTTTATTACAGCTGGCGGTTTTAGGCTCTGTTAATGGCTCCATAACTGCCATGTCGGTTGTACGGGGAAGGAAAAAAATAGTCGCAGTCATCTTTGGGTCACCGGTAAAATCTGATCTTTGATGTTTGTGCTTTCGCCGTTCCGTTAGAAGGTCTCTATATATATCTGTCTGCAATATTCACACCCCACCCGGTGTAAATATCGGTATGCCTGGGGATAGGTTTTTTTATTCCTGGCTAATGATTCAAGCCATCACTCTCTCATCACACTAACCAGCCCCATTAGGCAATAAAAAACTATGCTATACCCCTAGTATCCTATTGATTTTTTGTGTAAAAAGGCGTACATTCGCGCCCGCAAGCGATGGAGTTGGACTCTTAATCCTGAGGTTGCAGGGACTGAAGGTAAGTTACCCTCTGTTACCAAAATTTAACTGGCTAGAGATGGATCTTGGTCCAATGGTGAGTCAGTAGTCAGTTAAAAGGCCCTATCAGGGCCTTTTTTATTGGTAAGCTTTTAGGTGGTTTTAGGAAGTAGAAAGTGCGGGATTTAACGCAACTGTTTGAACCGGTGGTAGAGTCGATGGGATATGAACTCGTCGGTGTCGAGTTTCAGGGCCCGGATGGTCATGGCACTCTGCGGGTTTATATCGATCGTGACAAAGGTGTAAGCCTGGATGATTGCGCTGCGATCAGCCATCAGCTCAGCGGCATCCTCGATGTCGAGGAACCGATAAAGCAGGCCTATGACCTGGAGATCTCTTCGCCGGGTATCGACCGGCCGCTGTTCAAGCTGGCAGATTTTGAAAAATTTGTCGGCAGGCAGGCGAAGATCAAGTTGGTAGTAGGTCAACTGGGACGTAAGAATTTCAAAGGTGAGCTGCAGGGTGTGGCTGACTCGAAGTGGGTAAAGATTGAGGTAGATGGAGAACAGTTTGATCTGCCTTATGCCGACATCGCGAAAGCGAACCTGGTCGGCGATATTTAAACTGAAAAAGACCGGTTGCCGCGCAAAGCAATCGGACAACTGAACATATTGCGAGTAATGACGATGGAAAATAAAGAAATCCTGTTAGTAGCAGATACCGTCTCTAACGAGAAGGGTGTGGATCGCGAAGTCATTTTCGAGGCGATCGAGGCCGCCCTTGCGTCGGCGACGCGGAAGAAACATCAGCAGGATATAGAAGTACGGGTCGATATCGATCGCGAAACCGGTGATTACGATACCTTTCGCCGCTGGGAAATCGTCGAGCCGGGTGAAAACGGTGGTCTCGAAGAACCATTACGCCAGATAACTCTCGAGGCGGCACAATTCGATCAACCCGATATCGAGCTCGGCGAGTTTGTCGAAGAGCAGATCGAGTCGGTAGAATTCGGCCGTATCGCGGCGCAAACAGCGAAGCAGGTCATCGTGCAAAAAGTACGTGAAGCTGAACGCCTCAAGGTCATCGATGCCTATGCTGATCGCGAGGGTACCCTGGTCATGGGTCAGGTGAAACGCGTCGAACGCGGCAATGTTTATGTCGACCTGGGCGACAATGCCGAGGGCTTTATTCCGCGCGAAGAAATGATTCCGCGTGAATCAGTACGCCCCAGTGATCGGGTGCGCGGTTACCTTTACAAAATAGCCTCGGAAGTACGCGGGCCTCAGTTATTTATCAGCCGTACCGCACCTGAATTTCTGATCGAGCTATTCAAACTGGAAGTTCCCGAAGTAGGCCAGGATTTAATCGAAATCGTTTCCGCGGCGCGCGACCCCGGAATGCGCGCCAAGATTGCGGTCAAGAGCAATGACCCGCGTATGGACCCCGTCGGCGCCTGTGTCGGGATGCGTGGCTCGCGCGTGCAGTCGGTTTCCAATGAACTAGCTGGTGAGCGAGTTGATATCATTCTGTGGGACGAGAACGCGGCCCAGTTCGCGGTAAATGCGATGTCGCCGGCGGAGGTAACGTCTATAGTTATCGATGAAGAGTCGAATTCGATGGATATCGCGGTGCCCGAAGATAAGCTTTCACAGGCGATCGGTCGCGGTGGTCAAAACATTAAACTTGCCAGCCAGTTAACTGGATGGACGTTGAATGTCATGGACGAGGCGGCGGCCGAAGAAAAATCTGAAGGAGAGTCGCGTAAACTGGTTGAAAATTTCATGAGCCAGCTTGATGTTGACGAAGAAGTCGCAATTATCCTGGTTCAGGAAGGTCTAACCACCATAGACGAGGTGGCTTATATTCCGGAAGCCGAACTCGTTGAGATTGATGAGTTTGACGAGGAAATCGTGCAGGAGCTGCGCGGACGTGCGCGTGATGCGCTGCTGACCATGGCCATTGCTAAGGAAGAGACTGCCGAAGCCGGGGAGCCGCAGGATGATTTGCTCAATATGGAATTTATGACCAGCGAGCTTGCGCACAAACTTTCGCGCATCGGAATCTGCACCATGGAAGACCTGGCCGAGCAATCCACCGATGAGTTGGAAGAAATCGAAGGTATCGACAACGAGTTTGCAGGTAAATTGATTATGAAGGCCCGCGAACCCTGGTTTGCCGAGGCAGAAGCTGAATAGATGCGTATGACGGCTTCGGACACAAATAAGTAAGCGGAAAGAAAATCATGGCAAATGTAATTACAGCTAAACAACTTTCAGAAGTAATCGGCGTCAATGTCGAAAAGTTGCTCGACCAGCTCAACACCGCGGGTGTTGAAGTCAAGGACGAGAATGCTCCAATTTCTGATGAAGATAAAATGAAATTGCTGGAATCACTGCGCAGTAGCCATGGCAATGAAGATTCTGAAGGTCCCAAGAAAATCACCCTGCGCCGCAAGAGTAAAAGCGAGCTGAGAGTAGCCGGCAGCTCGGGGCGCAACGTTACTACCAAAACGATCAATGTCGAAGTGCGTAAGAAACGCACCTACGTCCGTCGTGCCGACGTTCAAGCGGAAGAAGAGAAGATTCAGCAGGAAGCCGAGGCCGAGGTTGAAGAGCAAACCAGGGCGGAGCAGCAGCAAGCTGAAGATGCGTTCAGGCAGGTCGAGGAAGCAACCCAGGCACAGGCGGAAGCTGCCCGGGCGGCCGAGGAACAGGCGGTTCGCGCCGAGGCTGAAAAGAAGGCATATGAAAGAAGCCTGCAGGAAGTTGAAGTCGCGCAAAAAGCAATCGAGCAGCAGCGTGCCGAAACCGAGGCTGCTGAAGCCGCTGAAGAGGCGGCGCGTGTCGCGCTTGAGGCTGCAGCTGCGGCCAGCGCGGCCGCGGTAACGGCAGAAAAGCCGGGCAAGCACGGCAAGCACGATGACAAGGGCACCCGTTACGGGCGCAAGGAACTGCACGTCAAGGAGTCTGCACATCAGCCGAACCGAAAGCAGAAGTTCAAGAAGGGGCAGAGACAGGTGCACGATATCAAGAACCTGCACGGCTTCGAAAAACCTACGGCCCCGGTGGTACGCAGTGTCGAAATTCCCGAGGCGATAACCGTGGCTGAATTGTCACAACGCATGGCGATTAAGGCCGGCGACGTGATCAAGGTTCTGATGCAAATGGGAACCATGGCGACCATCAACGAGGTGCTCGACCGGGATACCGCGACACTGGTGGTTGAAGAGCTGGGACACAACGTGGTTACCGCCGCAAGCGACGACGATTTCGAAAAAGAACTGCAGGCCAGCACCGAACAGGAAGATCAGGACAAGGTGAGTCGACCACCGGTGGTGACTATCATGGGCCACGTCGACCATGGCAAAACCTCACTGCTTGATTATATTCGTAAATCCAGGGTTACCTCCGGTGAAGCGGGTGGTATCACCCAGCATATCGGTGCCTACCATGTCGAGACCGACAAGGGCATCATTACCTTCCTCGACACTCCTGGTCACGCCGCATTCTCTGCGATGCGCGCCCGTGGCGCCCAGGCGACCGATATCGTTGTGCTGGTGGTAGCCGCCGACGATGGCGTTATGCCGCAGACCAAGGAAGCTATTCAACATGCGGCGGCAGCAAAGGTGCCATTGGTTGTTGCCGTCAACAAGATTGATAAAGAAGATTCGGACCCGGACCGGGTGAAGAATGAACTCGCCGCACTCGAAGTTATCCCCGAGGAGTGGGGTGGCGAAAATATTTTCGTCAATGTATCCGCCATTACCGGGGAGGGGATCGACGGTCTACTCGATTCGATCCTGTTACAGGCTGAAGTCCTCGAGCTTGAAGCGGTCGATAAAGGCAATGCCAAGGGTATCGTCATCGAAGCCTCGCTTGATAAGGGGCGCGGTCCGGTGGCAACGGTACTGGTCAGGTCAGGGCTGTTACAACAGGGGCAACTGTTACTTGCGGGAACCCAGTTTGGTCGGGTGCGCGCCATGTACGACGAATCGGCTAGTGCGATTAAGTCGGCGGGCCCATCGATGCCTGCCGTTGTGCTTGGTTTGTCTGGTGTCCCCAATGCTGGCGACGAAGTCTTCGTGGTAGAAAATGAACGTAAAGCACGGGAATTTGCTACGACACGTGAAGCCAAGACGCGCGAAAGCAAGCTCGCGGACCAGCATAAAGCCAAGCTGCAGGGCATGTTCGACGCGATGGAAGAAGGTGAAGTCGCCGAGATCAACGTTTTGATTAAAGCGGACGTGCAAGGTAGCTCCGAGGCAATTCGTGAGTCGCTGGAAAAACTGTCTACTGATGAAGTACGTGCCAAGCTGGTTTCCGTCGGGGTCGGGGGTATCAACGAATCCGATATCAACCTGGCAGCTGCCTCGGATGCCATCGTGGTCGGATTCAACGTGCGTGCGGATGCAGCTGCGAAACGTATCGCCGGCGATTATGGAATTGAAATTCGTTACTACAGTGTCATTTATGACATCATCGATGATATCAAGGCCGTGATGTCTGGAATGTTATCGCCAGATTCCCAGGAAAATATTCTTGGCCTGGCTGAAGTCAAGGACGTGTTCCGTTCGCCGAAATTTGGCGATGTTGCCGGTTCGATTGTGGTCGAAGGCGTGGTACGTAAGGGTCAGCCGATTCGCGTGTTGCGTGACAACGTGGTCATCTATGAAGGTGAACTCGAGTCGCTGCGACGCTTCAAGGACCCGGTCGAAGAAGTGCGTATGGGTACCGAATGCGGCATCGCAGTCAAGAATTACAATGACGTAAAACCGGGCGATCAAATCGAGGTGTTTGAGCGCATCGAAGTAGCGCGCACCCTCGACTGAGAAGGCTTAGGCATGCCCAAAGATTATCCGCGCAGTGAACGGATTGCCTCGCAGATCCAGCGTGCATTGGCCGCCTTGATTCAAAGTGGTTTGAAAGACCCGCGCCTGTCAATGCCGAGCATACTCGAAGTTGAAGTCAGCAAGGATCTGACGCATGCGAGGGTTTTCTTCAGTGTACTGGACCCGGATGACGCCAGTGACTGTCTCGAGGCTTTGAATCGAGCCAGTGGTTTCCTGCAGCGTGAAATCGGCAAAAGCCTCAAGGCCCGTATTACGCCCAGGCTCAGTTTTATATACGACGATACCGATATCCGGGGACGCCAGTTATCCGATTTGATCGACTCTGTGGTCGCTAACGACAAGATCAAAGCCGACCAGTAATGGCTGGCAGAAGGGGGTCCAGTGATTATCGGGATGTCGATGGTATCCTGATTCTTGATAAGCCCCTCGGCCTCAGTTCAAACCAGGCTTTACAGCAGGTACGAAAACTCTATCGTGCCCGTAAAGCAGGGCATTGTGGCAGTCTGGATCCGCTGGCGACCGGCGTATTGCCGATTTGCCTGGGTGAGGCAACCAAGTTCTCCAGCTTTCTGCTCGGCGCCAACAAGACTTACCACGCCTGCTGCCGTTTGGGCCAAACGACTACGACGGGTGATGCCGAAGGCGAAGTGCTTGAAACACGGCGAGTACAGGTGGATGAAGCTCAAATCAGGCGAACACTCGAGCGTTTTGTGGGTGAGATCGAGCAGATTCCACCGATGTATTCCGCCCTTAAGCACGAGGGTCAGCGGCTTTATAAACTGGCGCGCCAGGGCAAGCAGGTTGAGCGTAAACCACGCCAGATAGAGATTTACGAACTTACTCTGCAGGCTGTTACCGGTGACAGCTTTGAATTCGAAGTTTCCTGCTCCAAAGGCACGTATGTAAGGACACTTGCCGAAGATATCGGCGCTGCTCTGGGATGTGGTGCACATTTAACCGCTCTGCAACGTTCGGCGGTTCAGCATTTTAGTGAACATGACGCGGTTACAATGGCGCGTTTGCAGGAGCTTGAGCAACAGGGAATGGATCGGATCGACGAGTTGCTGCTTCCTGTAACAACGACCCTGGCGCAGTTTCCCGAATTGAAACTGGATGCCGCAACCTGTGTCGACATTTGTCATGGAAAACGGATTCAGTCAGGTCGTGATCAAGAGCCGGGGCTTTATCGGTTGGTGTCAGTCGATGGCCGTTTTATCGGCCTTGGTGAAGTTGATCCGGAAGGCGAGTTGAAAGCAAAAAGATTAATGAATACAGCAAGATAGAACTATCCGGGATAGCCCAGGGTAATTACCGGGATTAATCCAGTGAAAGTTCTTGTTACCACCTGCCCAGATAGGTAGAATACCTGCCTTTTTCGGGCCCACGAGGTTTTATCCATGACAATGTCAGCTGAACAGAAGGCTGTAATTATCGCTGATTATCAGCAAGGTAACGGTGACACCGGATCACCCGAAGTGCAGGTTGCGCTGTTGTCGCACCAGATCAGTCATTTGACTGAACATTTCAAAGAGCATATTCATGATCATCATTCGCGTCGCGGATTGTTGAAGATGGTCAACCAGCGTCGCAATTTACTGGATTATCTGAAATCCAAGAATCAGCAGCGTTACAAAGATTTGATAGCAAAGCTCGGATTGCGTCGTTAACAGGTGAGAAAATAGTGAACCCAATTAAAAAGACATTTCAGTACGGTACCCATGAAGTTACGTTGGAAACCGGAGAAATAGCTCGCCAGGCCGGCGGCGCTGTATTTGTAACCATGGCCGACACGGTGGTAATGGTGACCGTGGTCGCGTCCAGAACCGCCGATCCAGGTCGAGGCTTCTTTCCGTTAACTGTCGATTACCAGGAAAAGACTTATGCGGCCGGTAAAATCCCGGGTGGATTCTTCAAGCGTGAAGGCCGTCCCAACGAGAAAGAAACGCTAACCTGTCGCCTGATCGATCGACCCATTCGTCCACTATTCCCCAAGGGATTCATGAACGAAGTGCAGGTAGTCGCGAACGTCGTCTCGAGCAATCCTGAAGTTGATGCCGACATCCTGGCGCTACTCGGAACCTCGGCTGCGCTGGCGATTTCCGGAATTCCGTTTAACGGTCCGATCGGCGCGGCTCGCGTCGGCTACGTGGATGGGGAGTATGTCCTCAATCCAACGGCCAGTCAGCTTGTCGAATCGGATCTAAATCTGGTTGTTGCAGGCACCAAGAATGCCGTGTTAATGGTTGAATCGGAGGCCAATTGCCTGTCCGAATCAGTGATGCTGGGCTCGGTGGTATTTGGTCACGAGCAAATGCAAAACGCGATCCAGGCTATCGAAGAGTTTGCCGCTGAAACGCAGGTTGAAACCTGGGAATGGCAGGCGCCAGAAACCGATGAAACGCTGGCGCAAAAAGTAGCAGGGCAGGGCGAGGCAGCGATTACGCAGGCCTATGCAATTGCCGACAAGATGGAGCGTCAGGACAAGCTGGGTGGCATTCGTGCCGATATCGTCGCAGCGCTGGTTAGCGATGCCGATGATTCTCCGGCCGAAGGCGATGTTCGCACTGCCATTGGCAAGCTCGAAAAATCCCTCGTACGTGGACGCATCATTGCGGGTGAGCCGCGCATCGATGGACGCGATACCTCAACTGTGCGCCCGATTATGATACGCACTGGTGTACTGCCCCGCACCCATGGTTCAGCACTGTTTACGCGAGGCGAAACCCAGGCCCTGGTGGTTACTACCCTCGGCACCGGACGGGACGCACAACTGATCGATGCGATCGAAGGCACCTACAAAGAAAACTTCATGATGCATTACAATTTCCCACCCTCCAGCGTTGGTGAAACCGGCCGTACGATGGGGCCCAAGCGTCGTGAGATTGGACATGGCCGCCTTGCCAAGCGCGGCGTACTTGCAGTAATGCCCCACCTCGATGACTTTCCTTATGTTATTCGAGTCGTATCGGAGATTACCGAATCGAACGGTTCCTCTTCGATGGCCAGTGTCTGTGGTGCCAGTCTTGCGCTAATGGACGCGGGTGTGCCATTAAAGGCGCCGGTTGCCGGTATTGCGATGGGCCTGATCAAGGAAGGCGACGATTTCGCAGTGCTATCCGACATTCTCGGTGATGAAGATCATCTGGGTGATATGGATTTCAAGGTTGCCGGGAGTACCGATGGTATTACCGCATTGCAAATGGATATCAAGATCGATGGAATTACTACCGAGATCATGCAAAAGGCACTGGATCAGGCCAAGGATGGACGTATACATATTCTTGGAGAAATGGCGAAGGTACTTACCGAGGGCCGCGCCGAAATGTCCGAGTACGCGCCGCGCCTGATAACCTTCAAAATCAATCCTGAAAAGATTCGCGATGTCATCGGTAAGGGTGGTGCAACGATCCGTTCAATTACCGAGGAAACCGGAGCCACGATCGAAGTTGACGATGACGGCATGGTAAAAATCGCGTCGGTTGAGAAAGCCGCGGGTGATGAAGCCAGGCGCCGGGTTGAGCAGGTGACCGCCGACGTTGAGGTCGGAATAATCTATGAAGGCAAAGTTGCCAAGATCATGGACTTCGGTGCCTTTGTTAACATCTTGCCGGGCAAGGATGGGCTGGTGCATATCTCGCAAATCTCTGACGAACGCGTCGAAAACGTCAGTGACAAGCTGTCAGAAGGCGACATGGTTAAGGTTAAGGTGCTTGAAGTGGATCGGCAGGGTCGTATTCGCTTGAGCATGAAGGCTGTCACCGAAGACGAGGCCGCTGCAGTCTAGTTAAGTAAGTAATTGTTTACGTAACGAAGGGGAAACAATGTTTCCCCTTTTTTATGCCTGTATCAAATACTGATACAAAATCGATAGCGCTTAACGCAAGAGCAGATCGCGATACCTGGGATTTACATGACGCCGCAAGGTGCCATGGACTGAAGCAGTTAAATCAGTTTGAACAGCGCGCCGCAATAGGGGCACCTGGCTTCGCCACCATTCTCCGCGACGGGAATATAAACCCTGGGATGCGAGTTCCACAAACTGGAACCTTCCTGCGGGCAGTGGATAGGCAAATCATCAGTCTTAACTTCAACTGCGGTCTTCGCATTGGGTGTCGAATATGCGCCCTGGTTAGATGCTGTGTCTGGATTGACCATGGATTATCTATTTTATAAAAGTTAGCAAGTCTAGGTATTTCTCGTTACGCCCATGCACCAGATCAAAATAATCGGATTGCAGGCGCTCGGTTATCGGGCCGCGCGCGCCGTTGCCAATTGCGCGATTATCAAGTTCAGCAATGGGTGTGACCTCGGCCGCGGTTCCTGTTAAAAAGGCTTCGTCGGCAACATAAATTTCATCACGGGTCAGGCGCTTCTCGATGATGTCCAGACCCTGGTCTGCGGCGAGCTTGAAAATGGTCTTGCGCGTAATGCCATTTAATGCGGTCGTCGTTTCAGGCGTATAGATTACGCTATCGCGAATGACAAAGATATTCTCACCACTGCCTTCTGCGACGTATCCTTCAGGGTCAAGCAGCAGGGCCTCATCATAACCGTCTTTCAGCGCCTCACCGAGTGCTACCATCGAGTTGATGTACTGTCCGTTTGCCTTGGCCTTGGTCAGGGCGATATTTGGATGATGGCGCGTATAGGAGGAGGTCTTGATACGAATTCCTTTTTCCAGTCCCTCCTGGCCAAGGTAGGATCCCCATTCCCAGGCGGCGACTATGCAGTGGACGCTCAGGTTGTCAGCGCGCAAACCCATGCCCTCGGAGCCGTAAAAAACCATCGGCCTGATGTAGGCGCTATCAAGATTATTGTCGCGTACCGCGGCGATCTGGGCCTCCATCAATTGCTTTTTGTCGAAAGGAATCGCCATGCCGAGTATCTTGCAGGAATCCAGCAGGCGCGAGGTGTGAGCGTCCAGCGCGAAAATTGCAGTGCCCTGGTCGGCATGATAAGCGCGCACACCCTCAAAGCAGCCCATGCCATAGTGCAAAGTGTGGGTTAAGACGTGTACCGTGGCATCACGCCAGGCGACCATTTCGCCGTCAAACCAGATGAAGCCATCGCGATCATCCATCGACATTTTCAATTCTCCTGCAAGCTGAAACACTCGTTCCAGCAGTTAACAACATGGTTTACCTGCTCAGCAATCACTTCGGCGTCAACTTCGGCGGGCTGGTTTTGCAGCACGGATTCGTGCAACAACCGATGATAGGTCTGGTAAATTTCAACCAGTTGCGATTGCGAACTGGTGATCAGATTTAACCGAAATAACTCGTTTAGCAGGCGAATATTATCAGAATATAAACAATCGGAGCTAATATTATTTGCCTCCGCGAGTACCCAGAATTGCACCAGGAACTCAATGTCAACCATACCGCCGCGAGATTGTTTCAAATCTATACGCTCACCCTCCGGAGGTCGCTTGCTGCGATATATCCGCTCTCGCATTTCAGCGATATCCTGGCGCAGTTTCTCAAGGTCCCGCGGTATCCTGAGTACCTGTTCGCGGATGCGATCAAATTCAGGTACCAAGGCCGGGTCACCGGCAACCACGCGGGCGCGCACCAGCGCCTGGTGCTCCCAGGTCCAGGCCTTTTCCAGCTGGTAACGCAGGTATGCGTGCGTGGATGATACCAGCAGACCCGAAGATCCTTCCGGTCGCAGCCTGGAATCGATTTCGTAGAGTTTGCCCGAAGCCGTCAGTACGCTGGTCATGGAAATAATTTTCTGCGCCAGGCGCGCGAAAAAGGTCGAGTTTTCGACGGATTTTTGACCGTTGGTATGCTGTTGTTCTCCCTCGGAATCATGCAGGAAAATAAGGTCCAGGTCCGACTGGTAGTGCATTTCAAAACCACCGAGCTTGCCGTACCCCACGACCGCAAAATTTGCCTTGCGGCGGGTTCCTGCAACGGTACATTCGGGTATGCCGAACTGTTGTTGCAAGGCCTTTACGGCTAACTGGTAGACTGACTCCAGCACGACCTCCGCGAGTTCACTGAGGTAGCGGCTAACCTGGTTGGCGTCGATCTCCTCGGCCAGCTCCGCACAGGAAATCACCAGGGTTTGCTCACGTTTGAATAAACGCAGGCTGTCAAGTTCGAGTTCGGTGTCGCCCTCGATGTTGGCAAGCTGTTGTTGCAAACGCTGTAGTAAAATTGCTTTATCGAATCGTTTCTGGTCACCCGCCTGGATTAGATTCTCGAGCAACATCGGGTACTGCGAGACTTCCCCGGCGATCCAGGCACTTTTCTCGAACAGGGAGGCGAGTTTTTGCAATAAGGCCTGGTTCTGAAACAGCAGTTCAAAATAAACACTGCGTCCCGCTATCGATGAAAACAAGCGCATGAAACGTTCAAACAGAATATCGGGAATGGCGCTGGGTCGAATGGCCTCGATCAACATCGGTAACAGGGTGCTGAAGCGCTGCTTTGCCTTAGCTGACATAAAGCTCCATGCCTTCGATTGCAGGAACCGATTGAGTAGCTGGTTAATATCCTCCGCTTTGTCGATATTGGCGTTGGTGATGAATTCCCACTCTCTGCTGTCGTCGATAGCGTCGTCAAAACTATCGTCGAGAACCGGTTCAGGAACAGATGCGACTTCCTGTTTGAACAACTCGCTAAAATAAAAACTGACCCGATCCCGATGTTGCTGCAGTTGTGCAAGCAGCGCATTCCAGTCGGCAAAGTTCATGGTCGTTGCGATGCGGGCCTGTTGTTCTGGATTATCCGGTAAATCGTGGGTTTGCTGGTCGTTGTACATCTGGATGCGATTTTCGAGCAACCTTAGAAAACAATAAGCTTCACGCAGTTTCTGAATTGTTTCGGTATCGACAATTTTATGTTGCTCGAGCGCATCAAAGCAGGCAAATATCTCGGTATTCTGTAACTGGTGATTGCGCCCGCCTTTCAGGATTTGAAATGCCTGCACGAAAAACTCGATTTCCCGTATCCCACCCTGGCCAACCTTTATATTGACTCGCATCTTTCCGGATTTCGCCTGTGAATCAATCTTTTGCTTGAGCCCGGCAAGGCCTTCAAACACACGATAATCGTGATACCTGCGGTAAACGAAAGGTTTAAGCATCGACGCGAGGTAATTGCGACTGGCTTCGCTACCCGTCAAGACTCGTGCCTTGACCATTGCGTATTGTTCCCACTCGCGTCCATGTAGCTGGTAATAGTGCTCGAGTGCACTGTGATTCAGGGCTACGGGTCCGGATTCCCCCCAGGGTCGCAAGCGCAGGTCAACTCGATAAACGAACCCTTCAGCAGTCGCTTCGCTCAACACCTGGTTGGTTAACCTTACCAGGCGATTAAAGTATTCCTGGTGACTCAGTTGTCCGTAGCCGGAGAGCTCTCCATCGCTGTCATAGCAGCAGATCAGATCGATATCGGAAGAAAAATTAAGTTCGCGTCCACCCAGTTTACCCATGGCAATAATATTCAACTCCATCGCGTCACCGTTAGGCTCCAGGGGTTGACCATGTTTTGCGGATAGTTGTTGCTGGCAAGCTTTCAGGGCCGTCCGGATTAACTGATCGGCCAGGTCGCTCAAATGACGCAGGATCATCTCAACCGGGCTGGCGGTCACGACATCGAGATAAATAATCTCAATCATTTTTTGATGTCGATACAGGCGCAATTGTTTCTTAAGGTGTTCCAGATCAATTTTGTCCTGTGCCTCAACGTCCATAATTTTCGGTTCAAGAAAAAATTTTTCAAGCCGGGGCAGGGCGTCAATCCATTCCGGGTAGCGATGCAGTTGCTGCAGGGCATAGGGGCTCGCGATCGCGAGACGTTCGATTTTTTCAATTGCCTCGGTCTGGACCTGTTTTGACTCGAGGTAGTCGGCAACCTTCTGCCACTGGATACGATTTTCAGCTAACAGGGTTTGATGATCGGGAATGGCATTCATAATTTAATGCGAATGAGAACTGTTATTATTTACGTTCTTGCCTATATTCATTAGAATCTGTGCGTATTTACGTGGTTTTGGTTTATTTCCACGTATGACAAGTTTAGCGCTGAAACGAGTATGCAAACCAGCTAATTTAGCTGGATTGAGGAAAACGAAACTGCCGGGTTAAAAGGTACCTGGCGTCCTTAACTATCTTTGGGTTGTAACCATCACACTACAGTGACCGCAAGCTATCCCTACCTGCAACGACTATGGAAACCCGGAATACTGCTGGTTGCACTCCTGTTCAGTTTGCCGATTTTCACGATCGCGAGTTTTATCATCCATCCGACTAACGAGGTCTGGCAGCATTTACTCGATACGGTATTGAGTGAGTACCTCGTGAACTCGGCGCTGCTCATGTTGGGTGTTGGCATCGGCACACTGGTGATCGGGGTCGGATGTGCGTGGTTGACCAGCGTATGTGTATTTCCAGGGAAGCGTTTTTTTGCCTGGGCCTTGCTGCTACCCCTGGCTTTTCCAGCTTACATAATCGCCTATACCTATACCGGGATGTTCGATTATGCAGGTCCGGTGCAAACCTGGATCAGAGACACTACCGGCTGGGGATTGCACGATTACTTCTTTCCCGAGGTGCGCTCGCTGGGTGGTGCTGTTACGATGTTTTCACTGGTGCTTTATCCCTATGTATACCTACTCTCGCGTGCTGCATTTCTTGAGCAGTCAGTTTGCGTGCTTGAGGTGAGCCGGACCCTGGGCTGTTCGGTTTGGTCGAGTTTTTACCGGGTCGCGTTGCCGCTGGCCCGGCCTGCCATTGTTGCGGGTTTGTCGTTGGCACTGATGGAAACCCTGGCCGATTATGGTGCTGTTTCCTATTTTGGATTAGGCGTTTTTACGACCGGAATTTTCCGCACCTGGTTCGGGCTTGGTGATGGTACCGCGGCGGCCAAGCTGGCTGCTATCTTGCTCATGTTTGTATTCGTGCTTGTCGTCATCGAGCGCTGGTCACGCAAGCAATCCCGATATCATCATACTTCGAATCGCTACAGTGCCTTACCCCAGTATCGCCTCGTCGGATATCATGCCGGCCTCGCATTTTGCGCCTGTTTTATCCCGTTATTGCTGGGCTTTCTGCTGCCGGCCTACCAGCTTGCCGTTTGGGCATTTGAAACCTATGAGTACATGATCGATATCTCCTTTATAAAACTCACACTCCATTCCATCACCCTCGCGTTAAGCGCGGCGACACTTGCGGTTGTGCTTGCACTTTTCCTGGCTTACGGTAAAAGGCTGTTCAGCAGCAAAGCGGTTGCGACATCGATTCGCGTGGTCGCAACCGGTTATGCAATACCCGGCACCGTGGTTGCCGTTGGTGTCATCATTCCGTTTGCGTGGATCGACAACAGCCTCGATACCGTAATGCGCGAACATTTCGGATATTCGAGTGGATTACTGTTAAGTGGCAGCCTGTTTGCCGTGATGTTTGCCTACATGGTTCGTTTTCTCGCAGTTTCGATTCAATCGGTTGAATCGGGACTGGGCAAGATTAAACTCTCGATGGACGATGCCGCACGTTCGTTGGCGTACACGCCCATTGAAATTCTGATGAAGGTTCATTTACCTATGATGAAAGGAACAGTGCTGACGGCATTTCTGATCGTGTTTGTTGACGTCATGAAAGAACTGCCGGCGACGCTGATACTGCGCCCCTTCAATTTCAACACGCTTGCTGTGCGGGCATTCGAACTTGCGTCGGATGAACGCCTGGCCGACTCGTCTACCGCGGCCTTAATGATAGTGGTCGTGGGCCTGGTGCCTGTTATCCTGTTAAGCCACAGTATAACCGCTTCACGAGTTGGCTCATGACATCCCATCTCGAGGTCGAGAAACTGGATGCTGGCTATGAAGATCTACAGGTCTTAAACCAGGTTAGCTTTACGCTGCGACCGGGCGAAATTGGATGCATGCTGGGGCCTAGTGGTTGCGGTAAAACGACGGTTTTACGAGCCATCGCGGGTTTTGAACCGGCCTGGCGTGGGCGCATCCTGATAGACGATGTCGAAGTCAGTTCCAGGAGAATCTACCTGCCCCCCGAAAAACGCAATATCGGTATGGTGTTCCAGGATTTTGCATTGTTCCCGCATCTCAGGGTTGAAGACAATGTACGTTTTGGTTTAAAGGGCTTGAGCAGACAGGAACAACAGACACGTATCCAGGAGATGCTTGCGATCGTTGGTATGCCTGCCTACGCGCACGCCTATCCGCACCAGCTCTCGGGCGGGCAGCAGCAGCGAATTGCGTTGGCGCGTGCACTGGCCCCGCGTCCCAGAATCCTGTTGCTGGATGAACCATTCTCCAACATGGATGTAGAATTGCGTGAACAATTAGCGCGCGAGGTCAGAAGTATCCTTAAACAGGAGGATAATACCGCTATATTGGTAACCCACGATCAAAACGAGGCTTTCGCGATGGCTGACCAGATCTGCGTCATGAACGAAGGCAGCATCCAGCAGCAGGGCAGCGGTTATGATCTTTATCACAGGCCGGCTAATCGCTTTGTTGCAGATTTTATCGGTCAGGGGGTCATTATTCCGGCTACGGTCGAGAGTTCGACGCGCGTCAAAACTGTTCTGGGTGTCATTGAAGGTGACAATACGATTGATGCTGAACCTGGCTCGATGGTAGATGTCCTGATTCGACCAGACGATGTTATCCATGATGACGAGTCTGAAGATTCGGCAATTGTGGTCGAAAAGGCATTTCGCGGTGCTGATTTCCTGTATTTTTTACGAATGGATAGTGGAATAGAGGTTATGTGCCTTGCACCGAGCCACCATAACCATAAAATTAACGAACGCATCGGGATCCGGCTCAATGTTGACCATCTGGTCACCTTTTCCCGCAACTAGAACCGAATTCGAACCTCGAGTTTAAATGATCAGTAAAATACTCGTTACCCTGGCGGTAATCGTCGCATGTATGTGGATGCTATCGGCACGTGCGAAACCGGAACTCAGGAAGGTTGCAAATCCCGTTGTCGAGCGCAGGAAAAAGCACATGCGTAATGCAGCGATTGGATTCATGATTATCATGTCCATTGCTGCCGGCATCATGATTTATCTCGAGTTCGATAAGCGAACTGCGGTCGTTACCGTGCACGTCATCAATACGCAATCAGGTGCAAAAAAGTCTTACCGGGTTATGAAAGACGATATCAACAGCGATGGTTTTACCACGCTTGAAGGGCTGCAGGTATTCGTTGCAGGTATCGAGCGCATTGAAATCGAAACCCGCTAGATCGACTTCCAGGGATTAAATCCGGTCCTTGATCGCTTCCATAACGGTTTCGATATCGGAGCTGGTTACACTGACCAACAGGCCTTCATCTCGATAAAACGCGACCAGCGGAGCGGTTTGCTCGTTGTATACCTGCAGGCGATTTTCGATCGCCTCTTCGGTTTCATCATCGCGCTGTACGATCTGGCTGCCGCAGACATCACAGACACCCTCGACCTTTGGCGGCTTGCTCTTAACATTGTATATTTCACCGCAGTTGTTGCAGGTTCGACGGGTGGTCAAGCGGTCCATAATGACGTCTCGGGGCATGTCGAGCTCCAGTGCGCAATCGAGCTTTTCGCCGAGTTTTGCCAGTAGTGCCTTCAAGGCTTCTGCCTGGGGTATTGTGCGCGGGAATCCATCGAGCAAGTATCCTTGCTTGCAGTCTTCCTCCTGCAGACGTTGTTCCATGATTCTCATGATGAGTTCGTCGGTGACCAGGTCACCGGCTGCCATTACAGCCTCGACCTGTTTTCCCAACTCGGTGCCTGCGGCAATTGCGTCACGCAGTATGTCGCCAGTTGATATCTGTACCGATCCGTCATGCTGCATCAAGGCTTTCGCGATCGTGCCTTTGCCGGCACCGGGTGGTCCTAACAGGATGATTTTCATGTTTGCCCCTTAAGTTTGTTTGCTTGTTTTGGCTTCATTCTCCGGTTTTATCCGCTAATGGCAAGGTGCATATTTTAAGGCTGGCAGTAATTCTTACGAACCGGTGAGCGTAACCGTTATGTTACGACGATGGGCCTGGTAGCGGTGTTCCCACAGAAACAGGCCCTGCCAGGTGCCCAGTGCGAGCCTTCCGGCCTGGACCGGGATAGTGATTTCGGACTGGGTTAGCACCGAGCGGATATGCGCAGCCATATCATCGGGGCCTTCCTGGTCATGCCGGTATGCCGGGTCGCCGTCGAGTACCAGTTTCGCAATATAGTTCTCGAGATCGCGGCGCACATCGCTATCGGCATTCTCGGTGATAATCAGCGATGCGCTGGTGTGATGCACAAAAACATGACAAAGCCCTTGCCCAATTTCGGACGAGCGCAGCACCTGTTCAACCTCGCGAGTAATATTAATCGTCTCACGCCCCTGAGTTTGAACCGAAATCGTCTCCTGCTCAATCATCGAGTTATTCTATCACCCAGATTATTAACAACATATCGCCAAATTTACCTCCGAAAGCCATTGCGGGTGTAAGCACGTAAAAGGCGCTCCCAACCGACGCAAGCGCCGGTTGGTCCATCCATGGAATCGCTTGGACCTCGATGCGTCGGACCGCGGCATCCATGCCTCGGTACACTTTTACGTGCTTACACCCACAACGGCTTGAGTCAAACCCGACATTTCATAGCGGCATTCAAAGGCAACAAAGCGAAAGTAAATAATATGAATCAGGGCACAATCGAGGCGGGAGCTCCGGTATATATTTTCAGAACGCTGCGCAACAAGGATGTTGCGCGCGAGCCTACATGGACGTATTTACGGCGATTCTGAAAGGATATACCGGAGTTCTCGCCGTTTAGATGGCTTTCAACCGATGTGTTTTATGCAGTATTAAATGGAGGCGAGCTTGGCGGGGCTTTTTTTGAGTTGGCTGGGGTCGAGTATGGTTGGAGTCAGGAACTTGTCGCTGGTTTCCGGGTAATCGAGCGTAAAATGCAGGCCGCGACTCTCCTTGCGCATCAGCGCTGAGCGGATGATCAGGTCAGCAACCACGACCAGGTTACGTAATTCGAGCAGATCGGGCGATACCTTGTAATTGCCGTAGTACTCGTTGATTTCGCTTTTCAGCAGGTCGGCACGATGAAGCGCCCGCTCCAGGCGCTTGTTGGTGCGCACTATACCGACGTAATCCCACATAAAGCGCCTTAATTCGTCCCAGTTGTGTGCCACAACGATGTCTTCATCCGAATCGGTAACCTGGGACTCATCCCAGCGATCGAGAACCGGTAAGGCTGTCCTGGTTTCGATCTCGGCGGCGATATTACTGGCTGCCGCCTGGGAAAACACCAGGCATTCGAGCAACGAGTTGCTGGCCATGCGGTTGGCGCCATGCAATCCCGAGTAGGCCACCTCACCGACGGCATACAAATTTTCCAGGTCAGTGCGTCCATTCATATCGACCATCACGCCGCCGCAGGTGTAGTGGGCTGCAGGCACGACGGGTATCGATTGTTTGGTGATGTCGATGTCAAAGTCCAGGCATCGCTGATAAATAGTTGGAAAATGTGATTTGATAAAGGCCCTGCTTTTATGGCTGATGTCGAGGTACACACAATCGATGCCGAGACGCTTCATTTCATGGTCAATCGCGCGCGCGACGATATCCCGCGGCGCGAGCTCCACACGTTCATCGAAGCGCTGCATGAAACGTTCGCCGTCGGGCAGCAATAATTTCCCACCTTCGCCACGTATCGCTTCGGTAATCAGAAAAGACTTTGCTTCCGGGTGATAAAGACAGGTCGGGTGGAACTGAATGAATTCCATATTGGCGACGCGGCATCCGGCTCGCCATGCCATTGCAATGCCGTCACCGGTTGAGCCATCTGGATTACTGGTATAGAGATAAACCTTGCTGGCGCCGCCGGTGGCGAGGATTATCTTACGTGCCCTGAAGACGTCGACATGCTGATTCTTTCGATTAAAGGCATAAAGACCGGCGCACTTTTGCTGCTTGTGAATCAGGTCGATAGCGACGTGCTGGTTGAAGATTTTAATGTTGTCGCGTTCGAGTACATGTGCTTCCAGCGTTTGCTGAAGAGCCTTGCCTGTAGCGTCGGCAGCATGTACAACCCGGCGGCGACTATGTCCGCCTTCGCGAGTCAAATGAAAACCACTGCTGCTGATATCCTGGCGATCGCGGGAAAATGGCATGCCTAGATCTGCGAGCCATTCGATATTTTGCCTGCCGGCACCGGCACAAAATCTTACTACCGATGCGTCACACAGGCCGGCACCTGCCTCGATCGTATCGAGGGTATGCTGATCGATACTGTCTTCCGGCTCGAGCACTGCAGAAATCCCGCCCTGTGCCCAGTAGCTTGAATGCTGTTCACCAGGTGTTTTGGCAAGAATCGCGATCTTGAGCGATGTCGGCAAATGCAGCGCTGCAGAAAGTCCAGCTGCGCCAGAGCCGACGATAATTACGTCAAATTTAGATTGAAGCGGCATGACTACCCTGGGTAGAAGTTCAACCCAGTATAGTGAAATCCCTCGCAACTCAAAACCCCGGGGTGCGTAGAACTTTTTGATATATAATCAGTCTCTATCACGGAGTGCGGAGTATAAAATTCAGTTATCTCCGAAAAATATAAACAAACCAGGGTTATAAATGGGGACTAATCTGCTTGATGCAGAGTTGGTGAAAAGGGTACAGGCTGGAGATACCGCCGCTTTCGATATACTGGTGCAAAAATATCAGCACAAGGTGATCAATTTGGTTGGCAGGTTTGTATCTGATCATGCCGAGTGCCAGGATATTGCGCAGGACTCTTTTATCAAGGCGTTTCGAGCGATCCAGAATTTCAGGGGCGATAGCCAGTTTTACACCTGGCTTTACCGGATTGCAGCCAATACGGCCAAGAATTACCTGGCGTCGCGGGCGCGAAAGTCACCTGGGTATACGGTCGATGTCGATGATGCCCAGCATTTTGAGGGTGAGTCGGGGCTCAAGGAATATTCCAATCCTGAAAACCTGTTGTTAACGGATGAAATCAAGACAACGATTTTCAGCGCTATTGAGAATTTACCGGATGATCTGAAGTCGGCCATTACCTTGCGAGAACTGGATGGTTTGAGCTATGAAGAGATTGCGGAAGTGATGGATTGTCCGATTGGCACGGTTAGATCCAGAATTTTTCGTGCCAGAGATGTAATCGATAAGGAACTTAGACCCCTGTTAGAGTGACTAAGTAACAGATAATAACAGCCGAAACATGAATAGTGGCTTAATATGAGACTTGGAAATGACAGATCTAGATGACAAATTATCGTTCCTGTTGGACGATCATCCCGGCGAAAATGCCGATGCAAACCTCGACGAAGTGATTGCTGATGTCAATTTGCAATATCGCATGCGGCGTTACCACATGATAGGTGAAGTCATGCGGCATGAGTTACCCCAGGAGATTGATACCAGCTTCCACAGCAATGTCATGGCTCGAATTCATGATGAAAACCCGCAGCAAAGTGCCGGACAACCGGTGACTGAAAAGCCTGCGAGAAATGCCTCGATCCTGAGCTGGATTACCTTGAAACCCTTTGCCGGACTGGCCGTGGCTGCCAGTGTTGCAATGCTTACGGTCGCGTTGTGGCAACCGCTCAAGCAGGAGTCGGGGCAAAACGACGACAGCCTCGTTTCGGCCGACCAGCAAAAAATTCAACAACTTGCCAAGCAGCAGATACAGGGTGGCGTGGTTACGGCTTCAACCAGGGTACAACCGCGCGGTATGCGCTGGAAAGTAGAGCGTGAAACACCTGGGCTACAACAGAAGTTGAATGCATACCTGGTAACCCACACCGAGTACTCAAACTCAATGCAAAGTTTGATCCCACAGGCTCGGGTGGCTGGATTTGATTCACAACAGTGACCCGGGGAGCAAGTTGACTTTTATATCGAAGAGACTGGTTCCAATCCTGATATCGTCGCTGGTTAGCATACCGGTATTTGCTGACCCCGCGATGGATTGGGTGCAAAAGATGTCAGACGCGATGCGCAATCTCAACTATCGGGGCGATTTTGTTTACGTGCACGAAAATCATCTCGAAAGTATGCAGATCTCTCATTACAGGGATGTCCATGGTGAAAAGGAGCGCCTGATTTCGCTTAATGGTGAAGCGCGTGAGGTGATCCGTGACAATCAGAACCTGACCTGCATCTGGCCCTCGAGTCGCAAGGTTGTCGTTGATGTGTCGCGCAAGAACAGTTTCTCTCCAATTTTTATCCCGGAAGACATCGCCCGGCTGGAAAAATTCTACGTGATGAAGCTGCTGGGTAAAGATCGCGTTGCCAATATGAACGCCGTGGTGGTGCATATCGATCCCAAAGACAAGTATCGTTATGGCATGAAATTCTGGATTAACGAGGACAATGGATTAATGATGAAATCCAACCTCATTAACGAAAATGGCAAGGTTGTTGAGAAAGTCATGTTTACCAGTTTGAAATTGTTTGAAGGTGATGAAAAGCTGGTGATAGATACGATGCCGAAAATTGACGAAAACTTTACCCTGGTGCGCTATCACAGTGGCGATAGCTCGAAATCCTTTGCGGCTGATAATTCCTGGCAGCTCGGGCAAACACCGGGTGGTTTCTGGCGCGAATCTGTGATGAAACGCAAAATACCCGGTTCTGATGACTTTGTGCATCAAATGGTTTATACCGATGGCCTGGCGTCGCTTTCGGTATTTATTGAACGTCAATCCGGTATCACTTCCCAGGGCGAATCCTCGATGGGCGCGGTTAACGCTTTTATCCGTATTCTGAAAAATCATTCGGTGACGGCGATCGGTGAGGTGCCGGCCGTGACCGTAAAGGAAGTTGCAGAATCGGTATCGTACCAGCAGCAGTAATCATGAAAACGGGAATGGCCCGCCCCTGCACAGATATAGTTCAACCTGGCACAATAAATTGATATCAAAATTGACTTATCTTCGATTCGATCCGAGTATACGTGGATGATTACTGAATCAGCAGTTGTCACACGACGCGATGGCAAAATGGTTGAACTCGAGCTTCAACGCAACTCAACTTGTGGCCAATGCGAACTCAGTAAGGGCTGTGGCACCGGTGCCCTGGGCCGCTTGCTCGGACATCGCAGTAAACCCATCGTGATCGAAACCGACCATGATTTGAAGCCGGGTGACAGGTTGCAGCTGGGACTGTCTGAATCAGCCCTGGTCAAGGCGAGCTTAACAATATACGGATTACCCCTGCTGGGAATGGTGTGCGCGGGGATGCTGGCCACGCAGGTGACATCATCAGAGGCGCTGGTCGCCGGGATCGCCTTCGCGGGATTCTACGCGGGTTTTAAAATGGCTAATTATGTTACCAGGGCGCTTGAAATTGAGAAGTTCGCGCCACATATCATTGATATCCATGTGAACCCCGGACCTCATACAAGGTCATAAAACTGTATTCGAAATAACACGGAAATCATTCATGAAATATTTAAACAAGTATATCTACCAAACTTTTTTTGCGGTTGTTTTATGCCTGCCTCTGATGGTGCAGGCAGCCCTGCCAGATTTTACGAAAATCGTCGACCAGGCTAAGGATTCGGTAGTCAATATCAGTACCAAGTCCAAGCCAAAACCTTCCAGCGCAAAGGAATATAATATTCCCGAACTACCCGAGGGTTCACCCTTCGGAGAGCTGTTCGAGAAATTTTTTAACCGCGATGAATTCGATCGCAGACGCCGTGATACACAATCTCTGGGCTCCGGATTCATCGTTTCCGAAGACGGTTATATTCTAACCAATCACCACGTCATTGACGGTGCCGATGAAGTCATCGTGCGCATGTCCAATCGCAAGGAATTCGTGGCGAAAATTATTGGCTCGGATCAGGCATCTGACGTTGCAGTATTAAAAGTTGATGCCAAGGATTTACCGGTTCTGCAGTTCGGAGATTCGGATGAGCTTAAGGTCGGCGAGTGGGTACTCGCGATCGGTTCACCTTTTGGGTTTGACCACAGCGTAACGGCCGGAATTGTAAGCGCCAAGGGTCGCAGCTTACCCAGCGACAATTACGTGCCTTTCATTCAGACCGACGTCGCAATCAATCCGGGAAATTCCGGCGGCCCACTTTTTAACCTGGATGGTGAAGTGATTGGTATCAACTCGCAAATATATAGCCGTACCGGCGGCTTCATGGGATTGTCCTTCGCCATCCCGATCGAAATGGCAGTCGATGTTGCCAATCAGATAAAAGAAACCGGTTCGGTTTCCCGGGGTTGGCTCGGCGTATTAATCCAGGAAATCACGCGGGAGCTTGCGGAATCGTTTGGCATGGAAAGTCCGCATGGCGCACTGGTGGCCAAGGTTCTGGATGATAGCCCTGCAGCTGCGGCAGGCCTCGAAGTCGGCGACGTCATTGTTGAGTTCAACGGCAAGAAAGTGATGCGTTCCAGTGGATTACCACCGCTAGTCGGACGCGCAAAGGTTGGCCAACAGGCTCGAGTCACGGTAATACGCGATAAAAAGCGGCGCACCATTGGCGTTGATATTGCTGAATTGCCGAGCGCGATTACCCAGGCGTCATACACGCCGAAAGAGGATCCAACAAATGAGGATTCGGCGCTTGGCATGAAGGTCGAGGCTTTGAGTAGTGAAGCCGGCAAGCAGCTCAAAATCGAAAATGGCGTACAGGTTGTCGAAGTCGATGAATACGGGCCTGCTAGCGATGCCGGGATTTTGAAAGGCGACGTAATTACCATGATTGATAATCAGGAAATCGAGTCGCTGGACGATTTTGCAGAGATAACCGATGTATTGAAAGCCGGCAAGTCGGTTGCACTGTTGGTGCAGCGCCGTGCAGGACCGGTATTTCTCGCAATACGCCCCGAAGAGTCCTAAACGGGTATCGGCTCGTTGGAGCTGACGCTTTATTACCGGGAACAATGCCACCTGTGCGATGCGATGCGCAAAGCACTGGTGGTATTTACCCGCAACCACCCATCGGTTAGCTGGCAGGAGATAGATATCGACCGGGATACCGGGCTAATCCGGCAATTCGACGCCCGGGTTCCGGTGCTCTGTCACGGAGATACAGAAATCTGTCATTATTTTTTCGATGAATCGGCATTGATAGCTGTATTGGCTTTAGCGTAAACTCTGCAGGTTTTTTACACCCATAGCCAGATTCCTATACGCTGGCATTCCACTTACTTTGCTAAACCATGAAGCCGGGCAGGACGGCTACTATTTATGCGCATGGAGTTAATACGCAATTTTTCCATTATCGCCCACATCGATCATGGGAAATCCACGCTAGCGGACCGCTTTATCCAGCTTTGCGGTGGCTTGAGTGAGCGCGAAATGGAATCCCAGGTACTCGATTCGATGGACCTGGAACGTGAACGTGGAATCACGATCAAGGCACAGAGCGTCTCGTTGAAATACAAAGCTCAGGACGGCAAGGAATATACCCTGAATTTTATAGATACGCCGGGCCACGTGGATTTTTCCTACGAGGTGTCGCGATCACTCGCTGCCTGTGAGGGCGCCTTGTTGATTGTCGATGCCTCCCAGGGCGTCGAGGCGCAAAGCGTCGCCAACTGCTACACCGCCATCGATCTGGATCTTGAAGTCATTCCTGTGCTGAACAAGATAGACTTGCCGGCGGCGGATCCAGAGCGAGTTAAACAGGAAATTGAACAAATTATCGGGCTCGATGCTTCTGATGCGATTGAAATCAGTGCCAAAACCGGTGTCGGAATTGAGGATCTGCTGGAGCAAATCATCGAAAAAATTCCACCGCCGGGCGGTTCGGAGGAGCACAAGACCCAGGCGCTCGTGATCGATTCATGGTTCGATAATTATGTCGGAGTCATTATCCTGGTACGCGTCATGGAAGGTCAGATCAGACCCAAGCAAAAGATCAAGATGATGTCGAGCGGGCAGGAATTTCTGGTTGAGAAGGTCGGAATCTTTACGCCTAAACGCAAGGATACTGAAAATCTGCAGGCTGGCAGCGTTGGATTTATTATCGCTGGAATCAAGGATATCGAGTCAGCCCGGGTCGGCGATACCATAACCCTGGCGCAGCGGCCCGCCGATCAGGCGCTGGCAGATTTCAAACAAGTCCAGCCACGTGTATTTGCTGGCCTGTTTCCAATCAATGCTGACGACTACGAGGACTGCCGCGAGGCGCTTAAGAAGCTGAAGCTAAACGATGCCGCGCTGCAGTTTGAGCCAGAATCGTCGCAAGCGCTCGGTTTCGGGTTTCGCTGCGGTTTTCTGGGTATGTTGCATATGGAAATCGTGCAGGAACGGTTGGAGCGTGAATATGATCTTGATCTTATTACCACGGCACCTACCGTTGTTTACCAGGTGGAAACGACCTCTGGCGAACTGGTCGAGATTCATAATCCGGCAGATTTACCCGCGATTAACAAGATTAACGAAATTCGTGAACCGATTATCCAGACTAATATACTGTTACCGGAGGCTTATATCGGCGCTGTGATCTCGCTGTGTATCGAAAAGAGGGGAATGCAAAAAGATATGCAGTTCCTCGGAAACCAGGTGTCACTGGTTTTCGAGATACCTTTGAGCGAAGTTGTGCTCGACTTTTTTGATCGCCTGAAATCGGTTAGTCGCGGATACGCGTCATTCGACTACGAGTTTCTGCGTTTCGAGGCGTCAAACCTGGTTAAACTCGATGTACTGATAAACGCTGAAAAAGTAGATGCACTGTCGTTGATCGTGCATCGCAGTAACGCGGATTACCGGGGTCGGGAACTTGCCTCCAAAATGAAAGAGTTGATTCCACGGCAGATGTTTGACGTGGCGATACAGGCTGCCATCGGTTCTAACATTGTTGCACGGACCAATGTAAAGGCATTGCGTAAGAACGTAACAGCCAAATGTTATGGTGGTGATGTCACACGAAAGCGGAAATTGCTTGAGAAGCAAAAAGCCGGTAAAAAGCGTATGAAGCAGGTAGGGAATGTCGAAATTCCGCAGGATGCTTTTCTTGCGGTGTTGAAGGTAGATAGCTAGTTACTGATATTGCACGAGGTAGAGACATACTGAATGATCCATTTTGATTTTGAGTTTTTATTGCTGATTCTAACCGCGGTGACGGGCTTATTATGGCTTGCCGATGTGCTCGTGTTCGCCCGTCTGCGGCAACAACCTGCGACCAGTAAGATTAAGAAGGAACCGCTAGTCATCGAATACTCTCGAGCCTTTTTTCCAGTTCTGATAGCGGTTCTGGTGTTACGCGCGTTTTTATTTGAACCATTTCGTATTCCCTCGGGTTCAATGATGCCGACGCTTTTAGTTGGCGATTTTATCCTTGTTAACAAGTTTACTTATGGCTTGAGATTGCCGGTTTTGCAAACCCGTATTACCGAGGGTAACAGACCAAAACATGGCGATGTCGTCGTTTTCCGCTATCCTAAGGATGAATCACAGGATTATATTAAGCGAGTTGTCGGATTACCTGGTGATCATGTCGCTATTTATAATCAACGCTTATCGATCAATGGCAAATTGCTGGATATTGAGCCAGACCGTGTTTACGAGGGATTGGGCGATCTGAATAAAATGCAATATGCAAATGGATGTGACCGGGCAGCTGCCAACTGCCAGGTGTATATCGAGAAACTTGACCAGGCAGAATATACGATAATGACCAATCCCGGATCGACATTTGGTGTTAATGGCGAATTATTCATTCCCGAAGGGCAGTACTTCGTGATGGGCGATAATCGCAATCATAGCAATGACAGCAGGATTTGGGGCAATGTACCCGAGGAAAACCTGGTTGGAAAGGCTGTTATGATATGGATGCAGTGGGATTGGCGTAAGGACGGAACCGGGCTGAATTTGTCCAGGGTTGGCCGGAAAATTTCGAACTGAGGAAATGATGATGAAAAGATCAACAATCTCGAGACGCCGACAAAAAGGTATGTCAAGTTTTGGCTGGATTGCTGTGTTCGGTATTTTTGCATTATTACTGATAATGTTTTTCAAGGTTTTCCCAATGTATTACGGAAGTTATCAGGTCAAGTCTGCATTGGAGGCTTTGACGTTGGACGAGCGAGTGGATCCTAAATCCAAGCGCGAAATCTGGGCGTCCCTGAATAAACGTCTGTATATTAATGAAGTCAGAACCATCAAGCGTGAGCATGTAACCATGGTACGCAAGGATGGCAAAACCACTGTGACCGTCGATTGGGAGGCCAGGGATAATTTTATCGGGCCCTTGTTTATCGGCGGTCATTTCGTTCAAAGCGCAGTGATTGAGCGGTGAATGCCGGTAAATTCTGCAACCTTACCGGATACCAATTCAGGCAGCAGGATTTACTGGAACAGGC
>CAXMSP010000036.1:0-7753 GCA_964196225.1 uncultured Gammaproteobacteria bacterium
ACCACAGCTTTCTTGCCCGCGTATTTATCGCCGCCCGGATGTTTTGACGAATGGTGAATGTCGCCTTTAAAGCTGTCCATGCCGGGAATATCCGGAATGTTCGGCACTGCTGACATGCCGGTTGCCATCACTAGCTGTTTCGGTTTAAGTACCACCGCTTTGCCTTCCCTTTCGACGTGAACCGTCCACTCGCCACTGGCTTCATCGTATTCCGCTTTGTTACAGACCGTGGAGCTCCAGTAGTTTAACTCCATGACCTTGGTATACATTTCCAGCCAATCACCGATTTTGTCTTTGGGGGCAAATACCGGCCAATGCTCAGGGTAGGGCAGGTAAGGCATATGGTCGTACCAGACCGGGTCGTGCAGGCATAAGGATTTATAGCGATTGCGCCAGCTATCGCCCGGACGGGGATTCTTTTCAACAATGATGGTGGGTACTCCAAGCCGCCGCAGACGTGCACCGAGCCCGATGCCACCCTGTCCGCCACCGATAATCACGCAGTAAGGCTGGTGCTCGTAACCAAGCTCGGCTTCTTCCTGCTGCTTGTTTTCAAGCCAGGTCTTGCGGCCTCGAGTAACGCTGTGTTCGACGCCTTTGGGTCGAGTCGCCCCCCTGGATTCCTCATGGCCTTTTAGCTCGTAGGCTGTTGTTAGTAAAGTCCAGGCCTGGCCGTCGGCATTGAGACGCAGATGACCTTCACCCCGGCTAGTCGCGGTTTCAAACCTAATCCAGCCTTCGGTTATGCCGTCGGCCTCGGATGCATCTCCTTCCAGCGTCCAGTTAGCGGGTTTCACCGATTCGAGCGTCGTGTCGAGCATCGCGGCAATTTCGTCGCGGCCTTCCATGGTTTTCAGATTCCAGGTAAAACTGACGAAATCACGCCAGTAACTCTCCGGCGCGAATAAGTCTGCCGCCTGTTTGCTATCGTTTTCCTGTAACGCGGCATTAAGTTTTGCAAGCCAATTATTGATGGTGTCGTTTGCTGTGCTGGCCATAAGTCCTCCCCTTTTGATTGATCAGCAATTTTAATTCCAACCTGCAACAGGTTGAGATATCGGATATTTTAAGTTTGCGGTTCCCGGCAAAGAATATCGGAACATTTAAACATAACGAGACACAGATTTAAATTTAGCGAGATCTTCCCCGCTTAGCGGCAGAGGCGGAGGGTAAAGACTAAACATGGGTCAGAGAATAATGGTTTCTGATATTAGCGAAAAATGCGCTCTGACCCGTATTTTCTTTTGACGCCAGCCTAAATAAATCTTGTATCCACAGCTTCTCGGTTTAAGATTTTGGGTATCCGATTAAATCAGCCAACAGGCCACTAGAATTGTCCCGGTTTTTACTTCCCGTCGAGGAATGTCTCGACAACCTGAAACGACATCTGTTCGAGCGTGATGAGGTGATTCTGCAAGCACCACCGGGTGCAGGCAAGACAACGCTGGTTCCGCTGGCGCTGCTCGGTGAACCCTGGCTTGCCAACAAAAAGATTCTGATGCTGGAACCCAGGCGGATCGCGACAAAGACCGCCGCTATGCGCATGGCTAGCCTGTTAAACGAAACACCAGGCCAGACCGTCGGTTATCGCATGCGCCTGGAATCGAAAGTCAGCAGTCGTACCCGCATTGAAATAATCACTGAAGGCGTGCTAACCCGGATGTTACAGCGTGATCCGTCACTGGAGGATGTCGGGCTGGTGATATTTGACGAATTTCATGAACGTAACCTGGATTCTGATCTGGCACTCGCGCTGTGCCTCAAAGGTCGTACCTTGTTTCGCAGCCAGGCCGATGTGGGCAATACCAGCCTGAAAATTCTCGTGATGTCGGCCACGCTGGATAGTGAAAGCATTGCCCGGATACTGGGTGATGCGCCCATTGTTGCCAGCGAGGGCAGGCTTTACCCCGTAGATATAATTTATGGCCGCGCTAGACAGGCGACTGAAAACATTGTCGATCGCGTGATCGTCACTATCAAACAGGCACTTGAAGACGACCCGGAGAGTAGCCTGCTGGTTTTCCTGCCGGGCCAGGGAGAAATTCGACGCACCACCGAGACGCTGGCTGAGTGGTTGGTCGCGAAAAAGATCAGGGACGTTCACCTGCGTCCGCTGTATGGCAATCTGTCGATCGAAGAACAACAACTGGCGATCGCACCCTTGTCTGGCAAGCAATCAAAAGATCGCAAGGTGGTGCTGGCCACTAATATCGCCGAATCCAGTCTTACCATCGAGGGTGTTGATGTAGTCGTCGACACCGGTCTCGAACGCGAATCCAGATTTAACCCGGCGACAGGAATGAGTGGTTTGCATACCACAAAGATTTCAGATGCATCCAGCCAGCAACGGGCGGGCCGCGCTGGTCGGCTCGGACCTGGCAAATGTTATCGACTCTGGTCGGCCGAGCAGCAACAACAACTCGCAGCACAGGGTACCGCTGAAATTTTGCAGGCCGACCTCGCGCCCCTGGCGCTGCAATTGCTGGACTGGGGCGTGGGTGATCCGGAGGAACTGATATGGCTCGACCCGCCACCCCGGGGGCACTGGCAACAGGCCCTCGGTCTGCTCAAACTGCTTGGCGCACTGGAGCGGAAACAAAATGCCCCTGTGCTCAGCGCTCATGGGCGAGCTATGACCGCGCTGCCAGTGCATCCGAGACTCGCACATCTGCTGTTACGGGGCATCGAATTCAACTTCGTCTGGCCAGCAGCGCTGTTAGCCAGCCTGTTATCCGATCGCGATCCATTGACTCAGCCGGATATCGGCGATCGGCTCGACATCCTGCTGGGCGAAACGCCCTGCCCGCCACAACACAGACGTTGGTCAGAGCGGACCCGGCAACTTGCCCGTCAGCTGGAAAACCAGTTAGTCAAACTGGAATTACCAAAGCCCGAGACTCGTCATTTACTTCGAATCAACCAGGTACCAGGACTGTTACTGGCCTGCGCCTACCCGGACCGAATCGCCCGCAGGCGCCATTCGGGCGGCTACCAACTCGCCAACGGCCGCAGCGCGAGTCTCGTGGGCGAGCATCGCCTGGGCAAAAGCCGGTGGCTGGCGGTCGCGGAAATTAGCGGAATCGCGGGTGGCAGGGGTGACGTGATTCGTTCAGCGGCAGTACTCGACGAGTCACTTTTTGATACGGCCCTGACAGACCAAGTTTCTGATGAAACCGTCGCGGAGTGGAACAAAATGTCGAATCGATTTGTTGCTGAATCGCAGCTCAAAGTCGGGGCCCTGGTGTTGCGTAAAAATGCCCTGGAGAAAATTCCACTGGGTGTCAAAAACGAAGCTTTGATACGATACCTGCAAGAAGCAGCGCTCAAGCCGTTGCCCTGGCGCACCGAGCATCATCAGTGGTGTGCCCGTGTTTGCCTGTTGCATTCGGTTGATACCGAGTCGGCATGGCCCGACGTCAGCCAGGAAGCACTGCTTGCCACACTCGATAACTGGCTGGCACCTTATCTCGACCCTGTGAGCAAGTTACAGGACTTAAGAAAACTCGATCTGACCCAAATTCTGCAGGCGCAGCTACCCTGGGCCTTGCAACAGCGCCTCAACGCACTCGCACCTGTTCGCCTGGGCGTGCCATCCGGTTCATCGATTGCTATCGATTACCTGCAGTCTCCACCGGTGCTGGCGGTCAAACTGCAGGAAATGTTTGGCAGCGAGCAAACCCCCACTATCGCGGATGGAAAGGTAGCACTGGTGGTGCACCTGCTATCCCCCGCTGGTAGACCGCTGCAAATTACACAGGACCTGGCCGGTTTCTGGCGCTCCTCTTATCACGACGTCAAAAAGGAAATGAAAGGACGTTATCCCAAACACCCCTGGCCCGATAATCCACTCATCGCGACCGCTACCCGTAAAACCAGGAAAAAACAGGGTGAAAGTTAATTGGGAAACAGGGGGCCGCAATGACGCAAATTTCAGGCTTATGTAGGTGCCATTGCTCACAGGCTACCTAGTAGCCTGTTACGCTTGCGCTGTATCGCCCATGGCTAGGCTACCTTGAGGGCTTCCATTTGGCTCGCGAGGTACTCGTCGTAGCTACCCTGGAAATTGACCATCTTGCGATCCTTGATTTCTATCACGCGAGTTGCCAGCGAAGAGACGAATTCACGATCGTGGCTGACAAAAATTACCGTGCCATCGTACTTGGCGAGCGCCTGGTTGAGCGCTTCGATCGACTCCATGTCGAGGTGATTGGTGGGCTCGTCCAGGATCAGCACGTTTGCTTCCGACATCATTAATTTGCCGAACAGGAGTCGGTTTTTCTCGCCGCCCGAGCACACCCTGGCCTTCTTTTTATAATCATCGGCGGTGAACAGCAGGCGCCCGAGCATGCCGCGAACCATCAGGTCGTCGTGTTTGGGCTTGCGCCATTGCGACATCCACTCAAATAGAGTCAGTTCACAATCGAAGGCGCTAGTGCTGTCCTGGGGACAGTAAGCGCGGGATGCGTTTTCCGACCATTTTACTTCGCCCTGGTTGGCGTTGAGTTCACCCATCAGGCAGCGTAGAAACGTAGTTTTACCGGTGCCGTTTTCGCCAATGACGGCCAACCTGGCGCCCGCTTCCAGAATCAGGTTACCGTCGCAAAACAGGGTTTCATCTTCGAAGCCGTGAGACAGGTTTTCCAGGATCAGCGCCTGGCGATGCAGTTTCTTTTCCTGCTGGTAGCTGAGGTAAGGCGTTCTGCGGCTGGATGGCTTGACCTCGTCCAGCTTGATTTTCTCCATCTTCTTGGCGCGCGAACTGGCCTGCTTGGCCTTGGAGGCGTTCGCCGAAAAGCGATCGACAAACTGCTGCAACTCAGCGAGTTCGGTGCTCTTTTTCGCATTCGCACTTTGCAGCTGTTCACGAATCAGCGATGAAGCCGCCATGAAGTTCTCGTAGTTGCCTGGATAAATACGCAGCTCTCCATAGTCGATATCGGCCATGTGGGTGCAGACCGAGTTCAGGAAGTGACGGTCGTGCGAAATGATAATCATTGTCGACTTACGCTGGTTCAACACGGTTGCAAGCCAGTTGATGGTGTGGATGTCGAGGTTATTGGTCGGCTCGTCCAGCAGCAGGATATCCGGATTGGCGAATAGTGCCTGCGCCAGTAGTACGCGCAGTTTCCAGCCTGGCGCGACCTGTTGCATCGAACCAAAGTGGAGTTCCTCGTCGATACCTGCCTGCAACAGAATTTCACCGGCACGGCTTTCGGCACTGTAACCATCCATTTCGGCGAACTCGGCTTCAAGATCGGCCACCCTCATGCCGTCCGCTTCTGACATTTCGGGCAACGCGTAAATCCTGTCACGCTCCTGTTTCACCTGCCATAGTTCGGCATCACCCATAATCACGGTGTTGATGACGCTGTATGCTTCGAAGGCGAACTGGTCCTGGCTCAGCGTGCCGAGCTTGCAGCCTGGCGTAACGAAGACGTTGCCGGAGCTCGGCACCAGCTCGCCACTCAGAATCTTCATCAGGGTCGATTTGCCGCAGCCGTTCGCGCCAATCAGGCCATAACGATTACCATTCCCAAATTTGGCGGAAATGTTTTCAAACAGGGGCTTTGCGCCAAATTGCATGGTGATATTTGCGGTCGAAATCAATGGATTATTTCCTGTACTTAATACTGATTAACGCGATAGCGCCGAAAAGCGCCAAACGGGGCGCACTGTAATCAGTTGAGACCCGAATGTCGAGCCTCGCGGAGCATTAATCGAACAAAAAATGACTGATTGTAAAAGCGGACTAATCCAGCGACTTAACGCCTGACCTGGCGGTTCACGCCGGAGCGTCGGTGCTCGCTGGATGATTCAAGTTCTCGCCACCAAGCGCGTTCGTGAGGGCTTTGAAAAAACCCGACAGTTCCAGGGCCATGATGGAAAAATCCACGTCAAATTGCGTGGCGACGTCATCTGCCTCAATCTCGTCAGCCTGTTCCTGCACCAGCTCGGAAAAACGCAGACGTTTGATGATCAGCTTATCATCCAGCAGGAAGTCGATCCGTTCCTGCCAGTTCAGCGCCAGCTTGCTGACATGCATGCCGGTTTTCAAGTGGTTGACAATTTCAGCTGCCGCCAGGTTCTGGTTCTTACAACGAATCACACTACTGATATCGGCATTGTCACGTAGCTCGCATTCCTCACCGAGCTCAAAGCCCGGTGCGGGCCGGGCGCTGTTAACCCATTGGCTCATGACATCAATCGGCTGACTGTTCGATGCCAGCGGGATCACCGAAAGAGATCCCAGCGCTGCTCGCATATCATCGATCATCTCTTCAGCGCGTTTGGCGGAGGCTGCGTTGACCACCAGCAGATTGTCTTGCGGCGATATATAGGCGTACTGCAATGAAGAACGGGCAAAGGCTTTGGGTAGCAGGCTGAAAACTACCTCGTCTTTCAGCGAACGCCGCTCTTTGGCCGGCAACTTACGTGCCTCGCGCTCTTCGATTTGCAATGCCTTCTCTTCCAGGGCCTCGTTGACCACCGCCGCGGGGAGTAACTTGTCCTGGCGTTTACAACAAATCATCAGGTAGCCACTGGTTGCATGCACGAATTCGCTACCGTGGCGTCCCAGCGGTGGCACCCAACCTGAACGGGTGGTGTCCTGGCTGCCGCAGGGCACGAAACTGTGCTCTTCGAGCTGTTTCCCCAGGGTTTCCGGGTCCAGTTCGAAAGGTTTGGTGAAGTGATAAAGCTGTAAGTTTTTGAACCACATGGATGGGATTTTTCCTTAAACAGAACGCGCGAGAATTTTCGAGCTGCGCAGTCTAACAGCATCGCATCGAAAAACCATCGGCAAGAGGCGCAGAAGTAACGACGAGTAATTCGATTCCACCCCTGGGAACATTCTTTCTAAATCGAAGATTTCCTCAAAAGCAATGGGATGGAGGAAACAGACGCTCAGAATTGAATTTTCAGCGGTGGCTTACGACCCAACTGAGACGCTCAGGCCCTTGCCCAAAATTGCGCGTAGCGGGCACTTTGTCCGGCTGCATGCGTTTGTTATGTGGCCAGAGCGCATACTCCGATCGCCTCGAGAAAGCTAATTTAAATTCAATATCAGCACTTGGTTTTAAGCATATATTTACTGAGCTATAAAAGTTCGTCAGATTTAGGCAAGCTATCGTCGACTTTCAACCACTCAATTTTTTCTGAATACATCATATGAACCTGGGGAACCAGTTTTTCTGGCTCATCAAAAAGGCCCATATATATGAATATGTATTTGCTTAGTTTTCCTTCATAACAAACAGACGACCCACATCGACTGCAAAAACCACGAGTGACCGAATCATCGGTTGTGAATTTTGTAGGCTGAGTTGCAGTAAATAGTATTTGGTCTGGCCTGTAACCTGCATAAGATAACATTGCTGCCCCTGAATGGCGTCTACAGCTTTCGCAATGACAGTGGCCTACTTTTATGGGTTGCCCAGTAGCTACAAATGTAATTGCGCCGCAGTAACAATGGCCGAACAAATTTGTGGTGTCACTCATAACATCATCCTCCAATTGTTTTAGAGTCAGTTTCATCAAATCGTGGCCACATAAAGCTGAATCATAAGGCTTTTGACCCGGTAACATTTATCGATTCTTTGCTGGGTGTCCGCACCGCCGAAGATTGCCTCCTAGCCAGCTACGTTGAGGGTCCGTATATGGACTCCTCCTCGTTTGCAAGTAATCTGTCGATGGCAGTTGGCACGACTGCATACGTATATCCGGCCTCTTCAGTTGGCATACGTTGATGCCGGGC
>CAXMSP010000037.1:0-22125 GCA_964196225.1 uncultured Gammaproteobacteria bacterium
GAGGGTCGGCTTCCGACCCAGAGCGGGCGCCCAGAGAAAAGGTAATCCTGGATTTATGGAAAGCAGCGACGAGCTAGTATTACGTGACAGTATTCTATAAACAATCGTTACCTATTGAAGTCCTCTGGGATTATATCAAGTCCAATTGGTATATCGATACACGCCGAATCAATCACTCTTTGCTTATCTTCTAATTCGTAGATTCGATTACCCAGGGTATGGGTAAGTGTTTTTAAACTACGGTTATCGCGTTTCAGCCCATTGATGCGTTCTTGTTGTTTGAGTGTAAGAACTTGTAGACGATCGATTAGGTCATTCATCACTCTGCGCCATGCTAATGGATGTCCTCTGGGATTAATACAATGCCATCGGGTATTTCGACGGTCATCGAGCTATCCACATTTTGACTGTGCTCTAAGTTGTGAATCTTTTTCTCCAAGGTATCTTTCAGTGTTGATAGCTGCCGATTTTCCCGTTCCAACTCTTTAACTTGTTCTCGCTGTGCGAGCAAAACGGCTTGCAGACGCTCGACTGGCTCATTCATCACTCTGCTCCATATTAATAAATACACTTTCAACCGTCGCCATATAGCTGCGATGACCCCTTTCAATCCAGGCTTCTTCAGCGGGCCAAGGCATCATACAACAAGGATAATCGTTCGCTTTTGGGACCGATCAAATGACCCACTGAGAATCTGCCTTTCTTTGTTTAAAGTCAATATCTCGGGTTGATAAAGGGGCACTTTTCATACTGAAACCGAAAAATTGAGGGCCCGCGTATGGCTGTAGGTCGCCGCTCGTTTTTTTAAATTGAACGACTGCTTTCTCGATTTTATGTAAAGATAATTTAAGCGATGGCTAGAGCAACAGTAATGTCGATCACTATATAATTTTATTTATGAAAGTGTTGTAACTATTTGTTTCGAAAGGAGGATCTATGTGATGGTTAGGGGAGTTCGAGGAGAAATTGGTTGGATTCGGGGATGAAGAAGTCAATGCAATTGTCGCCGGGTCCGGTGCGGTCGACGCAGATAAAGCGCATCGCTGCATAGGGGGTCAGTAGTACGTGATGCCAGGTGCAGAGGCGATAGTTGATGCCCTGGCGACCGTTAGTCACAAACGCGGCGAGCTTGCCGAGGTCTGGTTCACTAGCCGCTGGCGCTACGACGACGATAAAAGGGCTTGCATCGAGCGGCAGAAAAGCCTGGCTGCCGAGAGGATGATGCTCGAGGTGATCGACCTTGCACGGCATATCAAATTTGCGGCTATCTACCAGGCTGATGATTGCACGCGCCTGCTCGCCGCCGAGTTCGACATCCGCAAGCGCATGATAGCGGTCGGCCATGCCCTTGTTGATCGGGAAGGGTTCATGCCCCTCGAATTCGACAACGTCACCAAAGGGCGCAAACCCCACACTGGTCAGAGGCTGTATCGTGAGCGCTTCAGGCATCGATCTTGCCGAGTATCCTGACCCGACTGAGACCACCGTCCGGGAAAATATTAATACGGATATGGCTGACCAGTCCGATCGCCTGCAGCTCCCCGGAAAATTCATGTATCTTGTCCATTTCCAGTTTCTGCGGCGGCAATAACTCCGGCCATAACTGGCTCTGGGTAATAATAGAACTGGCGGTTCCGGCCTCAACCATGGCGGCCTGAATCGAGCAGCGATCGGGATAATTGCCCTTGAAAAACGCGGTATCGATGATGACCTGTTCCACGTTGCCAGGCTGACCGAGCTCGATAATACACCAGTCATTACCGGGTTCACGACGGCGACGGGTTTCCCAGCCATCGCCCATGTTGATCCCCTGACCTGGATTGAGCAGGTTTTTGACGGCGCCGAAATGCGCGTCGTTGCAAGCGATTGCACGCGCGCCTAGTTCCACCGCCGCCAGGTTATGAGTAGCAGACTTATCGAGGGCAGTCACATCGCTGACGACCCTGCCATGCACCCGCAACCGCGCTACACCACCGTCGGGGTATATATTAAGACGTACGTGAGTGAAACACTCACTATCGTTAATTTCAAAGTAGTGGTGACTGTTGCCATCCAGACCGGTCGATGGAATTAGCACGGTCCAGTTAGTGTTATCATCCGGGGCGCTATCGCTGTAGCAAGCCTCCAGCGAGGCCGCCGGCGGATAATTTCCGGTGAAATGCGTGGTGTCGATATCGATGCCCTTGATTTCACCGGCGAGCCCGAGCTTGACGATGGCATTATCATACCCTCCGTCACGACGGCGCCGGGATTCCCAGCCATCCATCCATTTGCCGTTATCATCGAATTTGCCGTCGATGAATACCGGTGCTTCGGGACTGAGCATGCGGCTGCATTCGGCGAAAAAATCGTCGCTGCAGGAAACAATCTCGGCACCCAGTCGTGGCTGTGCCAGGTTGATCCACTGGCTAATAAACCCAGGTATTTTTTCAGTCATTTAATTTATCCTGTGGCGCCGGCTTTTTGCAATAAGCGCTCGGCCTGTTCGTTATGTTGTGTTACCAGTGACTCCAGATCAAGACCTGCAATTTGACCCCGCTCTATCACTACCCGGCCATTGATCACGACCAGCCATGCGTTCACCGGTGCGCAGGTCAGCAGCCCGGCGACCAGATCACCGCCTGACCCGGCATGCTGGATGCCATCGACCCGGTAGGCCACCAGGTCAGCCGCTTTGCCCACTTCGAGGCTACCGATATCGTCACGCCCCAACACAGCAGCGCCACCCCGGGTTGCAAGCTCGAGGGCCTCGCGTGCCGAAAAACGATCAGCACTGGATTCGAAACCGGGCCAGCCGACTCGCTGCAACAACATCGCCTGGCGTGCCTCGCCGAGCAACTGGTTGCCATCGTTACTCGCCGAGCCATCGACTCCAATACCGACCCGTACCCCGGCATCGCACATGTCACGCACCGGTGCAATACCGGAAGCCAGGATCATGTTGCTGCTGGGGCAATGGCAGACACCGCTACGGGTTTCTGCGAGGACGCCGATTTCGGTAGGGTCGGGATGCACCATGTGGGCAAACCAGACATCGTCACCGGTCCATCCCAGGCTCTGCATGTAAGCCACGGGGCGCATGCCGAACTGTTGCTCGCAAAAACGATTCTCGTCGATGGTTTCGGCGAGATGCGTATGCAGACGGACACCCGCGTGACAGCGGGCCAGGTCGGCGGTTTTACGCAACAGTTCCGGGGTAACGCTAAACGGCGAACAGGGTGCGAGCCCGATGCGCAGCATTGAGTAGCGTTCGGGGTCGTGGAATTCACTGATGACGCGCTCGCAATCGGCAAGAATATCGACCTCGTCTTCGCAAACACTATCCGGAGGCAGTCCGCCCTGGCTTTGTCCCAGGCTCATGCTGCCTCGCGTGGGGTGAAAGCGCACTCCGAGTTCGCGCGCGGCGCGAATCTCATCATCGAGGCGGGCACCATTGGGAAATAGATAAAGGTGGTCCGCAACCGTTGTCGCGCCCGAAAGCATTAGCTCGGCCAGTCCCAGCTTGGCGCTGATATAGACGGCCTCGGCATCCATCTGCCCCCAAATCGGATACAGAGTCTGTAACCAGTCGAATAGCGATTTACCTTCTGCCGTTCCGATACTGCGAGTCAGCGTCTGGTACAGGTGATGATGACAGTTCACCAGCCCTGGCATCAGTATGCAGCCACTGGCATCGATAATTTGTTGCGGTTGCAAAGCTTGCGCACTCAGTTCGCGGTGGACCTGGTCGCTGCTACCCAGCATCTCAATGACGTTATCGAGAACGACTATGGCCCCGTTTTCTATTTCACGGCGCTCATCATCCATGGTCACCAGGACCTTCGCATTATCGATTAATACCAGGGACATCAGCTGGCCCGCGAGTACTGGCGCCGCCCCATAACATGGGTGGCCTGTATGCAACGATCATCACCCAGCATCATCAACGCAAACAGGCGCTCTTCCAGTGACAGTGCCGACTCCATGCGTTTTTGCATCAACCCGGTCGCCTGCAGATCAATCACCACCAAATCAGCCTCCTTGCCGATGTCAAAATTACCAATGCCATGGTCGAGATAAAGCGATTCGGCCGCACCCAGTGTCGCCAGGTAGAAAGCCTTTAGCGGTGTCAGGTTCTGGCCCGCCATCTGGCAGACCTTGTAAGCTTCGTTGAGGGTCTGCAACATGCTGAAACTGGTACCGGCACCAACATCGGTCGCGATTCCGACCCGTATGCCGTGCTCGCGCGCCGCATCGAGGCTGAACAAACCGCTGCCGAGAAACAGGTTTGATGTCGGGCAAAACGCAATCGCTGCTCCACTTGCGGCCATGCGCTCCCGGTCCTGCTCATCGAGGTGAATGCAATGCCCGTAAACCGAGCGGGGTCCAAGCAGCCCGAAACTATCATAGACGTCCAGGTAACTGCGGCTTTTTGGAAATAATTTAGCCACCCAGCGCACTTCGTCAAGATTTTCGGCAACATGGGATTGCAAGTACAGATCGGGGTGTTCATCCAGCAATTGACCACACAACTCCAGTTGTCTGGGACTGCTGCAGGGGGCAAAGCGCGGGGTGACGGCATAGTGCGATCGACCTTTTAGATGCCAGCGTTCTATCAGCTCGGAACTCTGCCGGTAACTCTCCTCGGTATCGTCACAGAGGTTTGCAGGGGCGTTACGATCCATCATCACCTTGCCCGCAATCAGGCACAGGTCCCTGGATTGTGCCGCCTCGAAAATGGCATCGACCGACGCGCTGTGGACGGTCGCGAATACCGCGCTCGTGGTGGTGCCATTGCGTAGCATTTGGTCGCAGAAAAATTCGGCAATTTTATCGGCGTATTCGCGCTCGGCAAATTTTGCTTCGGTCGGGTAGGTGTATTGCTCGAGCCAGTCGAGTAGCTGCAATCCGTAGCTTGCGATCATCCCGGTTTGCGGATAGTGGGTATGGGTATCGATAAACCCGGGCATGACGAGTCGACCGCTATAGTCGTAGAAGACCGTACCATCGGGTAAGTAGTCGATCCATTCAGCCGCATCGACCAGCATTTGAACCCGACCCTGCTTCAGGATCAGCAAACCGTCATCGAGATATTCGTGGGCATCACCGGACAAGTCGGGATCGGATTTGAAATGCAGAAAACTCGCGCGGATCGCGGTATCGCACGAGTCATTGTCCAGCGCCGAGGGAACGACAATCATGAATTGATCAAAAACTCCTGGTTATTGTTGCTGAATTTGTGCGTACCAGCGGGCAACCGTGGCACGCTCCTGGTCGGTCATACCAGTTAGATTACCAATCGGCATATATTTAGTCTGCACCGTGAAGGCAATACGCTCGGCCTGGTTAAGGATCAGCTCGGGCGACTCCAGCACGATGCCCAGCGGCGCTGCAGCGAAACCTGGCTGGGTTGGCTGGTTGGCGTGACAGGCAACGCAACGGGTCTCGATGATCCGGGAAATTTGCGCCTCGCTGATCCGGCTCGCATCGTCACTTTCAATCTTGGCGGGACTTAAATACCAGGCCACGGACAACAACAGGACCACCGCGATGGCCGGTAGCGCCGGGCTCGCCCGGTGGCTGTGACGCAGCACGAAATACTGGCGGATCAATACACCGGCCAGCATGATGAAGATCAGTACCAGCCAGCCGTGCTCGTGGCTGTATGTCATCGGGTAGTGATTACTGATCATGATGAATAACACCGGCAACGTGAAATAAGTGTTATGCACCGATCGTTGTTTGCCGATAATACCGGGCTCCGCATCGGGGGTTTCACCCGCCCGTATTTGCGCAACTACCCTCTTTTGCCCCGGAATAATCTGGAAGAAAACATTGGCCGCCATGATGGTGCCCATCATCGCACCGACGTGCAGAAAGGCACCCCTGGCACTGAACAGTTGAAACAGCAGCCAGGCCGACAGCGAAACCAGTACGAATATGATCGCCGCCAATAACGAATCCCTGCCCCGCAACGCCTTGCACAACAGGTTGTAAATAATCCAGCCACCGACAAGAAAACCGATACTGATAGATATTGCCGAAACCTCGGACAATGCCAGGACCTGTTGATCAATCAGGTAGGTTTTTGCCCCGAACCAGTAAACCACGGCCAGTAAACCCATGCCCGATAGCCAGGTGGTATAGGCCTCCCACTTGGACCAGTGCAGGTTTTCCGCGAGCGGCTCACCGACAGGCCCCAGCAGGAATTTTTGACTCTGGTAGACACCGCCACCATGGACCGCCCACAACTCGCCGGTGACGCCGCGTTCCTTATCCTGTTTGCGCGCCGGTTTACTCAACGAGCTATCGAGCATGACGAAATAAAAAGAGGCGCCAATCCACGCGACGCCGGCAATAAAGTGCAGCCAACGTATCAGCAGGTTAGCCCAGTCGAGGAGATATGCTTCCATCAGTAATTTTCAGCAGGAAAAGAGTCAGGGTAGCGACACCGCAGCGTCGCTACCCGGGAGTGACTAGTTCGGGATCGTGCTAACCACGCCCTGTAGGTAATAGTTCATCTTGGTGAGCGCATCGTCGGTCATGTTTTTCCCCTCAGGAACGATAATTGTACCGCTCTGGTCGACCACTGGCCCAGCGAAAGGGTGCAGCGTGCGCTCCCTAAGCTGACTTTCCATTGTGCTGATACGATTTTGCAGCGCCTCCGGGATGATGTCGTTTAACGGCGCCAGCTTTATCATGCCGCGCGGATATCCACCCCAGACGCTAACAGGGGCCCAGGTACCCTCCCGAACCTGCTTAATTGTCTGCACGTAGTAATCACCCCAGAGGTGGGTAGTCGCGGTGAGGTGTGCCCTGGGGCCATACTTGGACATGTCGGAGTGATAACCGAAGGCGTACACGCCTTCTTCCTCAGCGGCCTGTACCACGGCGGTAGAATCGGTGTGGTGGGTAACCATATCGGCGCCCTGCGATATCAGGGTAATTGCGGCCTGACGCTCCTTTCCCGGGTCGTACCATGAATTAACCCAGATGACCCGCAATTCCGCCTCGGGGTTAACGCTGCGGGCACCCTTGATGAAGGCATTGATGCCCTGCAATACTTCGGGAATCGGGAAAGCAGCAACATATCCGAGTATATTGGATTTGGTCATCTCGCCGGCAATAACCCCGGTGAGGTAACGCCCCTCGTAAAAACGCGCATTAACCAGTCCCATGTTCTTGCCGAGCTTGTAACCGGTAGCGTGAACGAATGCAGTCTCGGGGAATTTCTTGGATACCTTGAGTGCAAAATTCATGTAACCGAAACTGGTGGCGAAGATGACCTTGTCACCGCGCTTCGCCATTTCGCGAATTACGCGCTCGGCATCGGCTCCTTCGGCTACGTTCTCAACGTAACTGGTGGTTACGCCGGTTTCCTTTTCCAGCTGCAATCGACCCAGGTCATGCTGGTAGGTCCAGCCGGCGTCACCGATCGGGCTCACGTAGACGAAACCCACGTTTTCGGCCGCCAGGCTCGTACCGGTCATCGTCATGGCCAGCACTGCAAGTGCGAGTTTCTTAATGGTTATCTTTGTTAGTGTCATTTCCGAACCCTCCCAGGGTCACTTATTTAGAGTTAATGTTTACAGGTTCTGCAACCCCTGATTATATACTTTCATTAATTAACGCATGCTTAAGGCTCATCCTCAGGCTTCCGGTATCTTAATTCATTTGTCAGGCCTCTGGCCTGAACGGCTGGCCCAGGGATACCGGGGCATTCAGACGCACCGTGTTCTGATCGCGCGAAATAATCACCAGCACAATAATCGTCGCCAGATAAGGTAGCGCCGACAGAAACTGCGACGGAATATTAATATCGAGCCCCGAACCCTGCACGAATAATTGCGCCACCATGACGCCACCAAACAGGTAAGCGCCGACCAGCACCCTGAACGGTCGCCAGGTCGCAAACACCACCAGCGCTATCGCAATCCAGCCGCGGCCGGAAACCATGCCTTCGACCCACAAAGGGGTGTAAAACACCGACAGAAAAGCGCCACCGACGCCTGCCATCGCGCCACCGAAGAGCGTCGCCAGGTAACGGATTTTAATCGCATGATAGCCAATGGAGTGCGCCGACGATGGTGATTCACCGACCGCGCGCAATATCAATCCCGGGCGACTACGATACAGGAACCAGGCAATGCCGCCGACCAACGCCCAGGAAAAATAAACCAGCGCCTGTTGATTAAACAGGGGTTCGCCGATGATTGGCAGGTCGGCCAGTAAGGGAATGCGAATGGCCCCGACGGTTGGCAGGATATCCGACTCGTAGGGTTTACCGATAAAGGCCGATAGTCCTACTCCCAGGATAGACAAAGCCAGTCCGCTGGCGACCTGGTTAGCCATCAAGGTCAATACCACGACGGCAAATATGAACGACATCGCGATCCCGGCCGCCATGCCCGCAAGCACGCCCAGCCAGGGATTACCGCTGTGTAGCGTCACCGCGAATCCCGCGATCGCACCCATCGCCATCATGCCCTCGGCGCCAAGATTCAATACGCCCGATTTTTCGGCGATCAACTGCCCCAGCGCAACAATAATCAATGGTGTTCCGGCGACGATGGTGGCGAACAGAATCGAACTTATGATTGAACTATCCATCAGGCCGTGGCCTCCTTCCAGCGTATGCGGTAGTTGATAAACACGTCGGAGCCCAGCAGGAACATCAGCAACATGCCCTGGAACACGTTGGATATCGACGACGGCAACGCCATGTATTGCTGTGCCTGTTCACCACCGAGGTAGAGCAAGGCCATTAACAGGCTCGCGAAAAATATCCCGACCGGGTTCAGGCGCGCGACGAAGGCGACGATAATTGCGGCAAAACCGTAGTTATTCGATACGTGTTCGGTCAGCTGCCCCATCGGGCCCGCGACTTCGGACATACCGGCAAGGCCAGCCATCCCGCCACCGCTCAATAGCCCGATCCAGATCATTCTTTTGGCCGAAAACCCAGCATAGCGCGCTGCATCCTTGGCATAGCCTGCGACCTGCATCTGGAAGCCGGCAAAACTGCGATACATGAAAATATAACCTACCAGCAATGCACCAATCGCCATTGCGAAGGCAAAATTGAGCCGGTTTTCGTCACTTAACAATGGTAGCAATGCCGGATCTTCGAACATTCGAGACTGCGGGAAATTGAAGCCGTCCGGATCCATCATCGGACCGTGCACCAACCACGACACCAGTAGCTGGGCGACATATACCAACATCAATGACACCAGTATTTCGTTGGTATTGAACCGGGTTTTCAGGAAAGCCGGGATTGCTGCCCACAGCATCCCGCCGATAGCGCCCGCGATCACCATCAGAATCAGGATATGTATTCCTTCCGAATCATAGAAGTACAACGCGACCGCACTGGCCGCAATACCACCGACGATTAACTGCCCCTCGGCGCCGATGTTCCAGACATTGGCGCGAAATCCGACCGCGAGTCCTACCGCGATCAGCATCAACGGGGTTGCCTTCAGCAGGAGCTCTGATACGCCGTATAAATCGCTGATTGGATTGATGAAGAATACCTTGAAACCCTCGAGCGGATTTTTACCGAGGAAAGCAAATAGCAGCAGGCCTCCAATCAGCATCAGCACGATTGCAATCAAAGGTGACGCATAAGACATTAGCTGTGACGCCTCAGGGCGCCGTTCGAGTCTAATCATGAGCAGCGACCTCCGCGGGTGCCGCCTGATCCCACATGCCGCTCATCCAGACCCCGATTTCATCGATATTGGTGTCCGCGAGTTTCTTCGCCGGCGAAATACGACCGTCGGCGATGACTGCGATGCGATCGGAAATTTCAAACAGTTCCTCGAGTTCTTCCGAGATCACCAGGATCGCGGTGCCCTCGTTACGTAAATCGATCAGTTCCTGGCGGATAAACGCAGCGGCACCGACATCGACACCCCAGGTTGGTTGTGCAACCACCAGCAGCTTCGGAGTCAACAGAATTTCACGACCCATAATGAATTTCTGCAGGTTGCCACCCGAGAGCGAGTTTGCGGCGTGTTCGGCACCACCGCATTTGACGTTGAAGTCTTCGATACATTTGCTCGCAAAGGCCGAGATCTTGTCGAACTGGATCATGCCGCGTTTGAGCATTCCGGCGCGATGCGCGGTCAGCAACGCGTTCTCGGTCAGCGACATCCGTGGCACCGCGCCGCGCCCGAGGCGCTCTTCGGGCACGAAGCCCATCCCATTACCGCGACGTCGGTCGGGGAGATCCCGACCCGATGGCTTACCACAGATTACGATCGAATCCGCGTCGTTGACCGGAATCTCCCCCGAAAGCGCGTACAGCAATTCCTGCTGCCCGTTGCCCGATACACCGGCGATACCCAGGATCTCCCCGGAACGCACTTCGAGCTCGATATCCTCCAAACTGGTACCAAAAGGATCATCGGAAGCCTTCGAGAGTCGATTAAGCTGCAGGCGGGTTTCGCCCGGTTCGCTGGAGCCACTGTGCTCGGGTACCGGAAGCTCCTTGCCGATCATCAGGCTCGCCATCGATTTGGGTGTTTCCTCGGACGGAATACAATCACCGGTCACCTTGCCATCGCGTAATACCGTGGCGACATGGCAGAGCTCCTGGATTTCATCCAGCTTATGGCTGATATAGAGAATACTGCAGCCCTCGTCAGCCAGTTGGCGCAAGGTATCGAACAACTTGCGCACCGCCTGCGGGGTTAACACCGAGGTCGGCTCGTCCATGATCAGCAATTTCGGGTTTTGCAGCAGGCAACGAATGATCTCGACCCGTTGGCGCTCGCCCACCGAAAGCGCGTGCACCAGGCGCCCCGGATCGACCGGCAGCCCGTAGCGGTTGGAAACCTCAGTGATTTGTTCGGCGAGTTGTTTAAGGTCGGGATTGCCAGGTAACGCCAGGGCAACATTTTCGACCACATTTAACGTTTCAAAAAGCGAAAAATGCTGGAACACCATACCGATGCCAAGGCTCCTGGCATGAGCAGGATTTTCAACCTGTACCACCTCGCCTTCCCATTTCATTTCGCCGGCATCGGGCCTGGCAACGCCGTAAATCATTTTCATCAGCGTCGATTTACCCGCACCATTTTCGCCCAGCACAGCATGAATTTCGCCACGCTTAACCGACAGGGATACGTCTTCATTAGCGATTACCGAGGGGTAGATCTTGGTAATGCCGTGAAGCTCAAGCCTTGGTGTCTGGTTGCCATCCGAATCGGATGTCATGCTCTCCCCCCCACTTTGTAAGTTACTTTATTATTGGTTTGCTTATCGTTATGTGCTCGATCGTATACCTGCAGTATTTCGGCAGCAACCGAAATCGCGATCTGGGCCGGTTGCTTGCTGCCGATACCGCCAATCCCGATCGGGCAGGTCATACGTTCGAATTTTTCAACCTCGATGCCACGACGCTGCATCCGAGTTTCAAAGTTGCGACGTTTTGAGCGCGAACCGATCAATCCAAAGTAGGTGAAATCATCCCGCTTGAGGATCCGCTCGCACAGCCGCTGATCAAGCCCGTGATCATGCGTCATCACCAGAAAATAGCACCCGGCCGGGGCAGCATCGATCTCCGCTTCCGGCGTGTCGGTACAGATGGCCGTTACTCCGGGCGACGGTTCCTGCGGCAGGATATCGTCACGGGTATCGATCCAGTTGATTTTCACCGGTAAATCCCGTAGCGCGCGCACCACCGCCTGGCCGACGTGTCCCGCACCAAACAGGTAGAGCTCGATGTGATCGTCCTCGCCGGCGATGCTGTCCCAGTCACTGTCGTCGGTGAGCTTCTCGAACATCAGGTTCACGAGGCCACCGCAACACTGACCAAGCCCGGCGCCGAGCGGGAAACGCTGAACCCCATCATCAGCACCCTGTTGGAGCTGATTACGTGCGATTTGACAGGCCTGGTACTCGAGATTACCGCCGCCGATCGTGCCGTACAGCTGCGTGGCGGTGACAATCATTTTTGCGCCCGCTTCGCGCGGTGTCGATCCAACAATAGAATCCACGCTTACCAGCACTGCCGGGGTTTTGTTGTGGCGCAGTTCGGCCACAGCGTCCTGCCAGCCTGTCATTTTGCCTCCGTGCGAACCGCATCGATCGCATCGAGAATCGCTTCCGGAGTTGCAGGTGCGCGCAGGGGCGGATTGATGCGGTTGTCGGCAAGGCTCGCTATGGCGTCCCGAATCGCGAAAAATACCGAGAAGGGCAGCAACAGGGGCGGCTCGCCGACCGCCTTGGAGCGTAAAATCGTGTCCTCGACGTTATGGTTGCGATACAGCCGGGTAGTGAATTTTTGCGGGCAATCGGTAATGGTTGGAATCTTGTAAGTCGATGGCGCATGCGTCGTCAGCCTGCCCTGTTCGTTCCAGCAAAGTTCTTCGCTGGTCAGCCAGCCCATGCCCTGGATATAAGCACCTTCAATCTGACCGATATCGATCGCCGGGTTTATCGAGTTGCCGGCGTCGTGCAGGATATCGGCCTGCAGCAATTTCCATTCACCGGTCAGCGTATCGACCACCACTTCCGAAACCGCGGCGCCATAGGCGAAATAGTAAAACGGACTGCCCTGCATCGCATCGCGATCCCAGTTAAGACCGGGCGTTTTGTAAAAACCGTCGGACCATAGCTGTACCCGGTTCTCATAGGCCTGCACCACCAGCTCCTGGAACGGGATTTGTCCAGAGCCCCAGCTGACCATGTTATCGGCAAACTCGACATCGGCGACGTTGACGCCGTGCTGTTCGGCCACGAGACCGGCGAGGCGATTGCGAATATGACGCGCGGCATCCTGCGCCGCCTTGCCATTGAGATCGCTACCGGTCGAAGCAGCGGTCGCCGAGGTATTGGCCACCTTGCTGGTATCGTTGGCGGTGGCACGCACGCGCGCGATATCGATACCCAGCTCCAGTGCAACCACCTGCGACACCTTGGTATGCAGACCCTGACCCATTTCGGTACCGCCATGATTGACCAGTACGGTGCCGTCGGTATAGATATGAACCAGTGCCCCGGCCTGGTTGAAGTGAACCACGTTAAATGAAATGCCGAATTTAACCGGGGTTATCGCAAGACCTTTACGCAACACCGGGCTTGTGCGGTTAAATGCGGCGACCGCTTCACGGCGCGCGTAATAGTCACTGCTGGATTCGAGTTCGGCCACCAGTTCGTGGATAACGTTGTCTCGGACGGTTTGCCCGTAGGGTGTGGTGTTACGCTCATCCTGACCGTAGAAATTGACCTTACGCACTTCCTGCGGGTCCTTACCAAGCTCGCGCGCGATATTATCGATGATGTATTCAATCGCGATCGCACCCTGCGGGCCACCAAAACCGCGAAACGCGGTATTCGACTGGGTGTTGGTCTTGACGCTGTAAGCATCGATAGCAACATCACCGAGGTAATAGGCATTGTCAAAATGACAAACCGCACGGGTTACCACCGGACCGGTCAGGTCGGCCGAAAACCCGGCCTGTGCGGCCATGTCAATTTTGGCCCCCTGGATCAGCCCAGTGTCGTCATACCCGACTTCGTAATCGAACTCGAAACCATGACGTTTTCCGGTAATCAACATATCGTCATCGCGATCGAGGCGTAATTTTACCGGGCAGCGCAGGCGATAAGCGGCAACCGCGGCAATGCAGGCGAAGATTGCCGACTGCGATTCCTTGCCGCCAAAGCCACCACCCATGCGCCGCATTTCGACAAGCACCTGGTTGAAATTGATATCGAGCGCATGCGCAACCACCTGCTGCATTTCGGTCGGGTGTTGCGTCGAACACCATAAATGGAAACAACCGTCTTCTTTCGGTGCAACGTAGGAAATCTGCCCTTCGAGATAAAACTGCTCCTGGCCGCCAATCGAAATGTGACCCTGCATCCTGCGCGCTGCCGACTTCAAGGCTTGCTCGGCATCGCCGCGTCGTAATTGCATCGGCGGTATTACCCACGATTGCTGGCTTTTGCCGGTAGCAACATCAAGCACTGCCGGCAGTGGCTCGTATTCGATGCTGGCCAGGCCGACCGCCTTGCGCGCCGCGGTAAACGAAGTTGCGACCGCGGCAAAAATCGGTTGCCCGACAAACTGCACCAGGCCATCGGCGAGAATTGGATCATCGTGGATAATGGGGCCACAGTCATTGTGCCCGGGAATGTCGTCGGCAGCGATAACCCCGACCACTCCGGGTGCGGCGCGTACTGCATCCAGATCGATGGATTTAATCCTGGCGTGTGCCTGCGAACTCAGGCCTAGCGCGATATGACAGGTACCGGCGAGTTCTGGAATATCATCAACATACGTCGCTTCACCGGCAACGTGTAATGCCGCCGATTCGTGCGGAACAGAAGTACCCGGCGCGGTTTCCCTGGCTTGTTGTTTAACCCGGTCTTCCATCAACCTGACACCGCGAAGACGTTAACCGCCTCCGAATCGAGCGGCTGCTTCGACCTGGTTTCGAGATAAAACCGGTATAGCAGGTTGGCCGTGGCCCGACCTCGATAGTCCGCGCTCGCGCGCATATCGGACAGTGGTGCAAAATCCTCGGCCAGCTTTTCCATCGCGGCAGTTACCGACGACTCATCCCATTTCCCGCCAATGAGCAGTTTTTCAGTCAACAGTGCGCGTTTCGGGATCGCAGCCATGCCACCCAGCGCGATGCGAATTTCGCTGACGGTATCGCCATCGAGTCGTATCGCGAAGGCCGCGCAAACCGCCGATATATCCTGATCAAAACGCTTGCAGAGCTTGTAACAGCGCAACTCGAGATGCTCATTCCGCGCGGGAATTTCAATTGCTTCGATAAATTCGCCCGGCTGCATCACGTTTTTCATGTAATCGAGATACAGGTCTTCGAGTGCCATTTCACGTACGTCGTCTCCATGACGCAGTTTGACCCAGGTTTTAATCGCAATCAGTGCCGGCATCGAATCACCGATTGGAGACCCATTGGCAACATTGCCAACCAGGGTGCCGGCATTGCGCACCGGCACCGACGCGAAACGGCGAAACATTTCGGTGAATTCCGGATACTGCGCGCAGATCGCGTCACCGGCATCGCTTAGCGTTACCGCCGCGCCAACCTCGATGTTGCCCTGGTTCGACTTGACCTGGCCGAGTTCCACCACGTTGCCGAGGTAGATAATCACCGACAGTTCCCGCAACTGCTTGGTTACCCAAAGACCGACGTCGGTACCGCCGGCGAGAATTTGTGCTGACGGGTGTTGCTGGTACAGGCTTGCCAGCTCATCAACAGTAGCCGGGGCATAGTATCTCCCCCGTTCGAGTTCCAGCGACTGGCCTGTTGCGCGCCGCAAGCCAGGCAGTTGTTTACGCAATTCCTGATCATTGTCCCTCGGGGGCGGGTAGTCATACATATGCAGGCAGGCTTCGATGATAGGACGATAACCGGTACATCGGCACAGATTACCGGACAGAGCATCATCGATATCACCGCGCCCCGGAGCAGGATTGTTTTTGTAGAGCGCATACATCGACATGATGAAGCCGGGGGTACAGAAGCCACACTGGGAACCATGGTAATCAACCATGCTTTGCTGCACCGGGTGCAGGCTGCCATCGGCCGCCTTTAACGACTCAACAGTAAACAGGGCTTTGCCATCAAGAGTCGGCAGAAACTGGATGCAGGCATTGACCGCGCGATAGCGAAGCTCGTCGCCGGTCAGTTCCGCAATCACCACGGTACAGGCCCCGCAATCGCCTTCGGCACAGCCTTCCTTGCTGCCAGTGCGGCGCAAGTCTTCACGCAGATATTGCAGCACCGTACGTGTCGGTTCGACATCACCAATTTCGACCAGCCTGCCATCGAGAATGAAGCGAACCGTATCCACTAGGACCCCCGGTAAGTCGAGTAGGCCCAGGGAGAAACCAGTAACGGGACGTGGTAGTGCTGGTCAGAATCGGCGATGCCAAAGCGCAGTACCACTTCATCGACGAAGAGGGGCTCCGGTAAATCAAGGTTGAGGCTGCGAAAGTATTTTCCGGCCTGGAATACCAATTCGTAAACACCGGGGACAAAGGAGTCGGCATCGAGGATGGGATTATCCAGTCGACCGTCGGCATTGGTGTTGTCGCGACCTAATTCCAGTCGTTCCGGGGATACCCGGTAAAGCACGATTTCAACGCCAGCGGCTGGACAGCCGTGCGCTGTATCCAGGACATGCGTTGTTAGCCTCCCCATATCTACACCCCTCAGTAGCAGATGCGCTAAAGTCGCATTAATCGATAATATTGTCAACACTTTGATAAATAATTGTTAACAATTTTATTATCATGCTACACTTGCCCGCTAACCAGGTAAGCGACCAGAACGAAAATGGCAACGCAAAACATCAAACCCGATCAGACCAGGTTCAGCGAAGACGATGTGTTACGTCAGATCGAACAGGCGGTACTTGACCACCGGCTGGCACCGGGCACCAAGTTGAAAGAAGTACAGCTTGCCAACCTGTTCGGTGTCAAACGTGGCCTGATTCGCAAGGTACTGACGCGCCTGGCCCACTCGAGGCTGGTCGATCAGACACCCAATCGGGGTGCCACGGTGGCAAAGCCATCAGTCAAGGAAGGACAGGATTTGTTCGCCACTCGCAGGGTCATCGAATCGGCCATCCTCGAAACCCTGATCAGTCGCGCCGAAAAACAACATGTCGAGCGGCTTGGCAGGATGCTGGACCGGGAGCAAAAGGCCTACCTGCGAGGCGATACCGAACGCGCACTTGCGCTGTCAGTTGATTTTCACCGCGAACTTGCACGCATGGCCGGCAACAGTGTGCTCGAGGAATACCTGAACGATATTATTCGCCGCACGCCATTGGTGATTCTGACTCACCTCGGGGTCGACGAACATAATCGATGCCGCAACCAGGAACACGAAGCGATTGTTGATGCGATCGCGCGGCGCGATGTCAAAACCGCGAAAAAGGTTATGAACCAGCACCTGCTGCACATCGAGAGCAAGATCAAGCATAAGCCGGAAAAACCACCAGCCGACCTGGCCGAGTTATTACGCCCGCATGGTGTCGAGCAACCGGCATGAACGATTATCCACGCGATATGATTGGCTACGGGGCTAATCCGCCCAGGGCACAATGGCCCGGCGATGCGCGCATCGCGTTGCAGTTTGTTCTCAATTACGAGGAAGGCGGTGAAAGCAATGTATTGCACGGCGACGCGGGCTCGGAACAGTTCCTCTCGGAAATAATCGGCGCCCCAAGCTACCCGGAACGTCACATGAGCATGGAATCGATATACGAGTATGGTTCACGTGCTGGCGTCTGGCGGCTGTTGCGTGAGTTTGAATCGCGCGGGCTGCCGTTAACCGTATTCGCAGTGGCGATGGCCCTCCAGCGTCACCCCGAACTGGCAACCGAACTGGTCAGGCTGAAGCATGAGATCGCCTGTCATGGATTGCGCTGGATTCATTACCAGGATATTGACGAGGCGGTCGAGCGTGAGCATATGCAACAGGCGCTCGATATCATTACCCAACTTACCGGGAGTACACCGCTGGGCTGGTATACCGGGCGCGATAGTCCCAACACCCGTCGTCTCGTGGTCGAACAGGGTGGCCTGCTTTACGACTCCGATTACTACGGCGATGACTTGCCCTTATGGCAACAAGTCAAAACCGGCAATGGAGAAGACAAGACGCACCTGGTCATCCCCTACACCCTCGATGTCAACGATATGCGCTTCGCTACCGCGCAAGGCTTTAACAGTGGCGAGCAATTCTTCCAGTACCTGCGCGACAGTTTCGATGTGCTCTATGCCGAGGGTGCGCAAACGCCAAAAATGATGTCAATCGGATTACATTGTCGCCTGGTCGGTAGGCCGGGACGCTTCCGGGCCCTGCAGCGGTTTCTCGATTACGTGCAAGCGCAAGACCAGGTATGGATTTGTCGCCGTATCGACATCGCCAGGCACTGGATAGACAGGCACCCGCCACAAGCCGCATAATTATCGTTATGGGCATCAGCATCGATGAAATCAACCGCAGCAACGCAGAGCGCTTCATCGAATTGCTCGGCGGGATTTTTGAGCGCTCTCCCTGGGTCCCGGACCTGGTGTACCCGGAACGTCCGTTTGAATCTGGCCCAGAACTGCATAGGGCGATGACCGAGGCGGTCAGGCGCGCACCGGAGGTTCATCGCATGGAATTACTCTGCAGCCATCCCGAACTGGCCGGAAGGGAAGCCAGCGAAGGCACTATGACCGATGAATCGAAGCGCGAACAGGCCGGGGCTGGATTAAACCAGTGCAGCGCCGAAGAACTCGCAAAAATCAAATCGCTCAACCAGGCTTACCATTCGAAGTTCGGATTTCCGTTCATCATCGCGGTGACCGGACTCGACAAGCATCAAATTATCGCGTCGATGGAAAATCGACTTGATAACCCGGAACAGCTGGAGTTTGATACCGCAATCGGCGAGGTCGAAAAGATCGCGCGCATTCGCATCGATGCGCTTATAGATGAGTAACATCGATACCCTGGTCAAACGCTCAGGGGTGCATGATGACTGGCGACAAATACTCGCCGAGTCACTGTTGACCCTGGAGCCAGATTATCTCGAATCCCTGTTGCAGGACGATACCTGGCTACCCGGTGTCGATCGACTGCTGGCGGCGTTTCAACGTGATCGGGATGGTGTGCATTACCTGCTGATCGGTGAGTCGCCCTACCCGCGCCGCGAGTCTGCGAACGGGATCGCATTCTACGACGCCGCGGTTGGCAGCCTTTGGAGTGAACAGGGTTTGAGCAAAGCAGTTAACCGCGCCACCTCGCTGCGCAACATCGTCAAAACAGCGCTGGTTGCCGAGGGACATCTGCAAAAGGACAGCGCAGGTAAAATAACGCAGGAGTCGATCGCAAGGCTCGACAAGTGCGAACTGATTCTGACACTGGCCGAGCTGTTCCAGAACCTCGAGCGCGCCGGATTTTTAATGCTTAACGCGACCCCGGTGCTGCATCCTGAGCGCAAGCCCGTGAACGAAGCACGTTACTGGCTGCAGTTTCTTGACCATCTACTTACCCTGATCGCCCAAAATTCATCGCGCCGCATCACGCTGCTGCTGTGGGGCAAGATTGCGAAGCTTGTTGAAGCCATGCCTGCGAGTGGTAACTACGACAAGATCGTTTGCGAGCATCCTTACAATATATCGTTCATCGATAATCCCGACATGCTGCAACTGTTTGCCGAACTACGGGTCCTGCAAAAAGCCTGAACTTATCGCCTGAGCACAAATCAGAATCGATAATTCAATCCAACTCGCAGACCATATACCGTGTAATCATCGTACGAATCGGTTTTGCCGCTAACCTTGTCTTTTATTTCCCAGTCGGCAAAGTGCTGTTCGAGCGTGGCCTCGTAGCGCGCCGACCAGTGTTGACCCAATCGCTGCATCGCACCGACACTGCCGATCAAAACAGTCTCGGTATCGGCGTCGATTTCGATATCAAATGTGCCGCCTCCTTTGACATCGCCATCCGCATCATCAACATCGATGTCCGCGATACCGCCACCCAGATTCCAGAATCCAATCCAGCCTTCCGAGTCAAGCATGTAGCGACGTTCGGCGACCACCGTGACCATGTTCATGGTTCCCAGACCATCAACTTCTCCAACACTATCGATATTAAGCTCTTCGTTAGATCTTTCCACATCAAAGTCGGTCGAATTGTCGAGGCTAAAACCCAGGTACCATTCATCGGATAGTTTACGGTGCAGGATAACCCCGAATCCCAGTATGTCATTGGAGGGCGTGCCATTGGCACCGACAATATTCAGGCGACCCGATAATTCATACATCCCGTCAGTCCCCGCCTGCAGATAAGGCACGGTAATCGTGAGGCTACAAACCAATAAAATTCGGGCTGCTTTAAACCTGTAAATAGTCATCAATCGTCTCCAAAAGTTAAGAAATACAATACCAGACTAACCTTCAAAGCTTAAGATTACTTTAAGATTGAGCGCCTAAATTAAAATTTGGGAATGAACGGATTTCATTTGATCAACGGTGCCTCGTCATCAAAACCTGAAAAATCATAAAACAATTCAAAGCAGATTGAATGAATTCTGCAGATTAAGCTTCGGAATAGCTCAACTTTTCAGTAATCTTAAGTCAATCTTAAGCTTCAGGAGATAAAACTGCAGGATGAAGATACTGGTTGTCGAAGATTCCAAAAAACTGCAGAAGTCCCTGCGCGCAGGACTACGCAGATTGGGCTACGCTGTTGACATCGCCGGTGACGGCGAGGAAGGGATAGCTTTTGCAACCACCGGCAATTACGACGTTATCGTGCTCGATCTGATGTTACCGAAGAAATCAGGCCTCGAAGTCCTGCAGGAAGTCAGGCGCTCTAACCACAGTCCTGAAATACTCATCCTCTCTTCCCGCGATCAGACCCACGACCGAATCGCCGGTCTTCAGCAAGGCGCCGACGATTACCTGGTCAAACCGTTCGCTTTCGATGAGCTTCATGCGCGAATTCAGGCGCTGGTGCGGCGCAGGTTTAATCAGAAGTCCCCGGTAATATCGATCGGTAAAGTCAAAATCGATACCTCGCTACATATTGCTTATCGGGGTGCGGACTGTTTCCCATTGACGCCGACCGAAATGAGTATCCTCGAATACCTGGCACTAAACCGTGGGCGGGTAATCTCGCCAGGCGCATTACTCAACCAGATTTACGATTCCAATTCGTATGCATCCAAAAACGCAATCGAGGCACATGTCAGCAGTTTGCGTAAAAAACTCCGCCGGCAAGGTGTCACCGAATTAGTCGAAACCCGGCGCGGTTTTGGTTACCTGATCGCCTAGATGGACACCCCCGCACGTTCGCTCAGCAGAACTACTACAATCACTACGATTCTGTGGGTAGCGTTAATTCTCGCCGCCGGTCAAATTGTGGTCGACAGGGTGGTTTCCAGCCAGCTGCTAAACCAGTTCGATGCCGCGATGGAATCCAAGGCACGTGCACTCGTCACGCTCACGAAATTTGACGGAACACAAGTCGAGCTGGATTTTGCCGACGACTTCATGTCCGAGTTCGAGGCACCCGAAAATCCCGAGTACTTTGAATTATTTCTGGGTAACAGCAGCCTCCTGGAAAGGTCGCATAGCTTCGGGGGATACTCGGAATCACAATTTAGCGATCAATCCGAAGATGTACTTATCTCCGATATCAGGCTTCCCGACGGTAGAACGGGCCGGCGCATTTCAATCAAGTTTGTGCCGCAAATTGAAGATAAGGCGTTACGCAAAACCATCGCGATGGAAAATCGGCCCAGGGCGATTCTGCGGGTAAGCCGTGAACGCGAATCCCTTGACCAGACTTTAATACGTTTCCATTTGCTCATCGCTGGCATCAGTATCGTGGTGCTGTTTGCGGTCATGTTAAGCGTAACCCGGGCGATCAAACGCGGGCTGGAACCGCTGATTCAAATCAAAAACGATATCAGCCAGATTTCCCCACACACCCTCGATCACAGAATTGCCACCGAAGGTCAACCCAAAGAACTGGAGCCGATTGCGACACAGTTTAATCTGGTACTGGTAGAAATTGAAAAAACACTAAACCGTGAACGAGAATTTACCTCCGATGTTGCGCATGAACTACGTACCCCGGTAGCGGAGATACGTTCACTCGCCGAAGTAGGTTTGCGCTGGCCGGACGAAAAGGACATTCGCAGTTATTTTGCAGATATTTATGATTCGTCGCGACAGCTTGATCGCGTAATTGGAAATCTGTTACACCTGTGCCGAAGCGAAGAGGGCAGCATCGAAGTTGAAATCAATGCGATAAAGCTGGATCAGCTAATCGAGAAAGTCTGCCAGGGCCTTGCCGAAGAAACCGCAGAAAGAGACATCACTATCGAGCTACCGCAAACAGTGCTACCGGTTATTCTTGCTGACGCCCAATGGCTGGAATTGATATTGCAGAACCTTATATTCAATGCCATAGCATACAGCCCCAACGGTGCGACAGTAACGTTAACAGCCGTATCGGATTCCGACTGCTGCGAACTGAAAATCGAGAATCCGATGGAAGATCCACTCTCTTCCCAGGATCTCGACCTGATATTTAAGCGCTTCTGGAGAAAGGACACCGCCAGGAAAACCGGGCGCCACGCCGG
>CAXMSP010000038.1:0-7800 GCA_964196225.1 uncultured Gammaproteobacteria bacterium
AGTGATGGTACAAAATCAATAAAACCGGATGCCGTTATTTCCCGGTTTGAGCGGGTAATAACGGCAACGGAATCTGAATTCTGTGAGCGTTGTTAGCCGTCAGGATTGATACACTTGTATACAACGAAGGTTTGATGCCCCGCATCGATGACGGTTAGCGGTACAATCGTATCACCGCCCATGCGGTCCGCGCTATTGCGCGCCATAATACGCAGCTCCTTCGCAATCGCATCTTCCGCCCTTTCAATGATTACTTTCGCAGTTACCGAGTTATTCGTTTTGCCAAGTTCACGGCAGGATTCTACTTCGCTCGGGTCGAGTACACGGACTTTTTCACCTCCCGTGGATAGTTTCAACGTGGAGCAGGCACTGAGCAGGATTGTCGCGGCAATGATGGTTATATTTGTTTTCATGTTTGGTTATATTCTCTTGTCTAGGATCAGGTACTGGATGCCTGGAATATACTTTCGATCGAAGCATCCAGGACATTATTAAACTCATCGTCACTTTGTTGCGCACTCAAACCTTCGCTAAGCGCGCGTGAGAAGCTTGCAACCATTCCGTTTTGCTGGGCAAGTCGTTGGTTGGCTTCTTCGCGGGAATAGCCACCGGATAGCGCGACTACCTGGAGGACGTTAGGATGATCTATACAGGTAGCGTAGAAATTATTCTGCTCGGGCAGGGTCAGCTTGAGCATCACCTGTTGGCCCTCATCGAGCTGGTCAAGATGCTTTAATAGCGCTGTTTTCAGCAATTCCTCGGCTGCCGCTTTTTGCGGACTGTTGATATCAACTTCGGGTTCGATGATCGGTGCCAGTCCGGCAGCTAATATTTGTCGCCCGATCTCGAACTGTTGATCGACTACCGCGTTAACGCCGGCAGGATTATCGGTTTTGATAACTGAACGCATCTTGGTACCGAATATGTTTTTTTGAGCTGCTTTTTGCAGTAATTCAGCCAGTCCTGGCATTGGTTTCATGATCTGGGCACCGTCCTGCTCATCGGCGAGCCCCTTGTCAACCTTTAGAAATGGAACCACACGTTTCACATTCCACAGGTAGTCAGCGGTGGCCTGTCCATCAACTTCGCGGTCCATGGTATTTTCAAAGAGAATGGCGCCCATGATGCGATTTCCGTTAAAAGCAGAACTGGTCATGATCCTGCTGCGCATTTGGTGGACAACGGCGAACATTTCATCGTCGTTGTTGTAGGCGTCGGCACCGAGACCGTAATTCGCCAGGGCCTTCGGAGTACTGCCGCCGCTTTGATCCAGTGCAGCGATGAATCCGGGTTCGTTTCTGATCTTGTCGAGTTGTTGGTTAAAATTGGTCACGGTCTAGAGTTCTTCCGGTTTGAGTGGACAAAAAAAACAGGTTTTTACAAGTGCGGTCGAAGTATAAACACAGTGATTTTTTAATACAATTGACTTAAGTCAGCAGTCCATCGAAATGAAGCCTTCCAGTGACTGAATTCGCACAATCCAGGCCTCGATGGCGGGAAAATTCGATAGCTCAAATCCACCTTCCGGCGCGACATGGGTATAAGCAAACAGCGAGATATCAGCGATACTGCAGTTATTATCTACCAGGAAGTCGTTATCCTTGAGGTGCTGTTCCATCAGGTCCAGGGCACGATAGCCTGCTTTCAGTTTGGCCTGGTATTCATCTTTTCGATCTTCCGGCATGCCCTGGTAAAGCTTGATGAAACGAGCGACTGCTATCGAAGGTTCATGGCTGTATTGCTCGAAAAACTGCCATTGAAGAACCCGGGTTTGCGCCAGTCGGTCACTTGGCCAGTATTGGCTGTCCTGTGCCAGGTAGTAAAGTATCGCATTGGATTCAGTGAGTACGTCTCCCCTTGCGGTTACACAAACCGGAATTTGACCATTGGCATTGAGTGCAAGGAATTTTTCGCTGCGGGTGTCGCCCTTCAGAATATCGACAGGAATCCATTCGTGCTCGATAGCAAGCAACGCGCAGATTAGTTTCAGCTTGTAACAGTTTCCGGAATAGACATCACCGTAAATTTTCATCGAATCGAGTATCTTGGCTAGTACTCGGTTTTGATATCACCCATGCGGCTCGACATCAAGGTATTTTTACCCAGTGATTTATCGAATACCGTCGAATATGCCAGCACCGCCTGTACGTAATTACGGGTTTCCTTGAAGGGAACGGTTTCCACCCATAAATCGGCCGACATAACGGAGTTCTTTGGCAGCCAGCGTTTCACATTCCTGGGGCCGGCGTTGTAAGCTGCCGCGGCCAGCGCGACATTATTATCGAACCGGTTCATAACCGTTTTAAGGTAGTGAGTGCCCAGGCGGATATTGTTCTCGACATGCAGGATGTCGGACTTGCGCGGGCGTTTCATTCCCAGTGAACTGGCTACTCGACGCGCGGTGCTCGGCATTAGCTGCATCAGCCCCAGCGCGCCGACGCTCGACCGGGCCAGTGGGTCAAACAGGCTCTCACGACGCATGACGCCATAAATCAGTGAGGGATCGAGATCGCGAGACTGTGCATGTTCGAACACCTGCTGTTTGTACGGGGTTGGGAAACGCAGGCTGAAGTCGTTGCGGTGTGGGGTTTTGGCGACGGTACGGATCGCACTATCGTGCCATTGCCATTTCGACGCGAGTGTGGCCGCCTGTTTTATCTGGTCCTGATCGAGGTAACGCAAGGCCTGGAACCATTCACGCTTGGCGTCGACCAGGCGATCGAGGTAAAAAAGTTCACGTGCACGCAACATGTGAGGATTGTCCGCCAGAATCGCTTCCTCATCGATGTCAACGCTGAAGGCAGCTTCCTGGTTGATTCGATATTCGCGCTTGAGTTTATCGGCCGCCAGGAAGCCATAGTAGCTGCTTTTTTCCGATAATTGTTCAAGCAACGAGAGCGCTTCGACGAGTTGACCCTCGGCCTCCATGGAGCGAGATAACCAGTATTGCCATTCGTTTTCCTGTTGCAAATGAGTTGGCATTCGATTGATGGTATTCAGTAATCCGGTCCAGTCTTGACTGCGTAACTGGATACGCGCCAGCCATAGATAGGCCTGGTCATTCATGGCGGAGGGCTCGAGATTAGCGAGTAGTGTTCGAGCTTCAGGTTCATGTTGGTAAGCGGCGGACAAGGCGATACGCAACTGGACCTGCTTTTTTTGCTCCCCGGTAAAAGCAAAATGGTCACGGTTCAAATTCCAGAACTCGAGCGCCTTCAGGCTGTCTTTGCGGGCGAGGCGATCTATAGCATGGGCAATAATAGCGCGGTTATGGACAGTGTCTTCAGCTTCGCCGAGTTTTTTAAGCTCTCGCTCGGGGCGTAGATGTGCCCGGTACCAGGTTTCGACAGTGGCCTGGTCTTCCGGACCTAGTTGCTTGCTAAGGTGGCGTGCCAACTTGGGGCGGCGGGCCTTGAATGCCTTTTCAATACGCAGCCAGACCGCCTCCTGTGCCTGCTCATAATTCTCGAGAAAATATGCGAATGCCGGATCACATTGCGAGGGTTGCGAATAACCACGTAACCATACCTTGGCAATCTCGTCATTTAATCCTTCGAGCTGGTTAAGGTTCAATCTGGCCTGAAAAGCGAGACATCTCAGCCGCGTATTCTCTCGATTGTCAAAAAATTGCAGGTAGTTCTCCCAGTCTCGGCGTTTTGCAAGCTCGTTAAGCCATTTCGCGCGCGCATGGTATACAAACGGGAATTCGGCATAGTGCTTGAAAAATGTCTCGGCCTGCGATGCCTTAACTCGACTCGCACTCCGTTTGAAGGCATCGTACTTGAGATAAGGTGCGGCAGGATAATCACCGAGTTGTTTGAGCAGGCGATTAAACCTGGTCATCTGGTTGCGCTCGAGCGCAACCGATGCATCGCGAAACAACTGGCGTTGTTGCTCGATATTCTGCTTCGCATGGAGCTGTGAGCTAAATGCACCAGCGATCAGAAAAACCAGAATTGCGACGCTTCTAACCCCAGTGTCGAATCTAAAATTTAACAATGCCGTTGGCATGATAAATCCTTATATTTCATTAATTTAGATGAGATTCTAAAAGTAAAGTATCAATTAAGCAAGAGTTTCAATCAGGTTCTTCCCGTTGATTTCCAACGAGGTTGCCTGGATCGAGCAACTGCCTGAGTTTGGCTTCATCGATATCGGTCATTTCTAGAGCTACTTCAAGTATAGGTCGATTTTGGCCTAATGCGGCTTTGGCGATTTCGGCCGCTTTCTGATAGCCGATGATGGGATTCAAAGCGGTTACCAGAATCGGGTTGAAAGACAGGTTTTGAGTCATGTTTTCACTATTTACCGACATGGATTCGATAACCCTGACCAGGTGACGAATCGCATTGCTTAGAATCTCAATGCTTTGCAGTAAATTATATGCAATTACCGGCAGCATGACATTTAACTGGAAGTTTCCTGACTGCGCTGCCAGTGCGATAGTACTGTCGTTGCCGATAACCTGTGCTGCCGCCATCAACACGGCTTCGGGAATAACCGGGTTGACCTTGGCTGGCATAATCGAACTGCCCGGTTGCAGGGCTTCCAACTGTATTTCGCCCAATCCTGTGAGAGGTCCGGAGTTCATCCAGCGCAAGTCGTTGCAGATCTTGGTCAGCGAGGTCGCCATCACGCGCAGCTGACCACTGACCTCCAGCGCCGTGTTTTGAGTACTCAGACCCTCGAACAGATTTTCCATCTGTTTAAACCGAATGCCTGTTGTGAGATGGAGTTTTTCGCATACTCGTGCACCAAAATCGGGGGGCGTGTTTATCCCGGTACCGACTGCGGTTCCACCAATGGCGAGCTGCTGCAGCCTGCTTAAGGCCGTTTGAATGCGGTAGCGGTCATTCTTTAGTTGCGACGCCCAGCCGGAAATTTCCTGACCCAGGGATATCGGCATCGCATCCATCAGGTGAGTGCGTCCGGTCTTGATGGTCTCGCGGTGTTGCTCGATACATTTATCCAACTCGATTTCCAGCATCTGCGAGGCCGGCAGCAATTGTTCATGGATCATTTCGGCAGCGGCAATATGGATAGACGAGGGAAAGACGTCATTAGAGCTCTGCCCCATATTGACATGGTCATTCGGATGCACCTGCAGCGCCACGGTCGAGGCAAGTGATGCGATTACTTCGTTTACGTTCATATTACTACTGGTGCCCGACCCGGTCTGGAAAACATCGATGCAAAACTGATCCTCGTGCTTACCCGCGATAATCAGGTCCGCTGCCTGCACAATCGCCTGCCCTCGGGCCTGATCAATCTTTTCCAGGTCGAGGTTGGTTTCGACACAGGCTTTTTTAACAAGCGCGAGTGCGCGTATCATCGCCTGTGGTAGTCGTAACGAGCTAATCTTGAAATTATCGAGGGCACGCTGAGTCTGGGCCTGGTAGAGCGCATCGGCGGGAATCTCTACCGTCCCCATACTATCGGTGACCTTGATTCTCTTTTTAGCCATGAATTGTCACGCAATGTTTAAATGTCGCCTGATTGTAACACCCGGACCATGAATATATGCGCCAGAAATGAAAGATAATCTGCTTTAAAAACTACAAATCCAGCCCCACAAAAGAGTTTGAACTGGGCTATAATCGATTGATACTGAATGATCAATGACACCATACATATACTCTGCTGAGGAGGTCATAATGGGTAGTGAAGACACAGTGGTATTAACCCCTGACGAAAAAGACAAAATCCTGCAGGAAGTTCCTGAAGAGGAGCAACAGGACGAAGAGGAAGAGGAAAGCTAGATACCTTTACCGGTTAAATGGACAGGCAACGGATGGCCTTGGCAGTTCCCAGGTATTCCTTTACATCCAGCTGCTGGGTATGCAGCACATACAATCCGTTTGCGCCAACCATGGCGGCCTGTTCTTGCATTTTCCCAAGCATCGATTCAAGCGTAAAGTAGCCGCCGGTCACGCGGATATGCGCCAGAGTCTCAAAGTTGCAACGCGGACGATCGATATAATAAATAACGACTTCGTCCTTGCTGATACTCGCAACTGGCTGGCCGATAACCAACGGTGGCGCGGCACAGCCGAGTGACAGTAAACTCGATAACAGTAAAACCGGGATCAGGTAATTTTTCATTGCAGCCTCCCCGCTTTTTATCGGCCGCATTACTGAAATCTTAATTGGCCTGATGTCCAAGAACCCCGACCAGCGTTTCGCAGAGTTGCTCCAGTTCCGTATCCGAGATTATGTAAGGCGGCATCAGGTAAACCAGTTTACCAAACGGGCGAACCCAGATACCTGCGTCGACGAACTGGGGAACAATTGATGCCATATCGACTGGCGACTTCATTTCGATAACACCAATTGCGCCCAGACATCGAACCTCGGCTACCTGCGATAGCGCCTCGCAAGGTGAAAGTAGTTGCGCCAGTTTCTTTTCTATTTGTTGTATCCGCGTTTGCCATTCGGACTCCAGCAGTAGCTCGATACTCGCGTTAGCGACCGCACAGGCCAGCGGATTGGCCATATAGGTTGGCCCGTGCATAAATACACCCGGATTGCCGTGATCGATCGTGCTACTGATTTCGGTCGTGGTTAAGGTCGCCGCCAGGCTCATGTAGCCACCGGTGAGTGCCTTGCCAACACACATGATATCGGGTGAAATCGCGGCGTGTTCGCAGGCAAATAGTTTACCGGTGCGCCCAAACCCGGTCGCGATTTCGTCCGCGATCAGCAATACCCGGTAGTGATCGCATAACTCGCGCGCGCGCAGTAGATAATCAGCCGAGTAAAAATACATGCCCCCTGCCCCCTGTACGATCGGCTCGAGAATCAACGCGGCGATCTGTTCATGGTTTTGTTGCAGTAAATTTTCGAGTGCGCGTGTGTCGCTATCATCACAGGCTTGACCATATCTGGATTTCGGCCGTTCGACATAAAATTGCTCGGTCAGGACATCATTGAACAGGCTATGCATGCCGGTTACTGGATCGCAAACTGACATTGCGCCCATGGTGTCTCCGTGATAACCGTTGCGTAATGTTGCAAAGCGCTGTTTGCCGGGCTCACCTTTTGCATTCCAGTATTGAATGGCCAGTTTGAGCGCGACTTCTACCGCGACAGACCCCGAGTCCGAGATGAAGACCGACTGCAATGCCTGTGGCGTCAGCCTTACCAGTTTTTCAACCAGTCGAATCGCAGGTTCGTGGGTCAATCCACCAAACATCACATGTGCGACCTGCTGCAGTTGCTGTTCCAGTGCCTGGTTTAACCTGGGATGATTGTAACCATGAATGGCACACCACCAGGCAGACATTCCATCTATTAACTTTTTACCGTTTGTAAGATGCAGGTGTACGCCCGCAGCCGAATCGACGTGAAACACCGGGGCCTTGCTATGCATCGGGCTATAAGGATGCCAGATGTGCTCATAATCGATCGCGATTTGCGCTCCGAGAGAAAGCTCCGTCATCGCTTCGTTTCTAAGGTAAAAAGTAAATTATGGTCCATACTCATCTGATAGTGTTTACTCGCTTCTGATTCAATTCAACTTTAAATAATCGCCATATGGCTTTGATTCTAAAGAAAAAGTACTTAGGAGTTTAAGCCCATTTGTAATGCCATCAGCTGTTGATAGAGGATGGCAGGCGAAAGTATATGAAATGTAAGCTGCAAAAGTATCATGCAATTTAAAAAGCATCCCGCTATTTTGGAACTTTCTGCTGGTAGCCTGATTGGTACCGCGCATGGATCCGGGTCGACGAAGCAGAACTTGATCACGGCAATGATCCCGCCCGCCTGTCGATATAAACACCAGGGCCAGCGATGACCAAC
>CAXMSP010000039.1:0-23065 GCA_964196225.1 uncultured Gammaproteobacteria bacterium
CGTGCTCGTTGGTCCAGAAGTCTTCGAGACGATCGTCAATCGTTGCTTTGTCGATTCGCTCTAACGCCAACAAGACCACGTCTTCGATACGAAAATAGCGCCGTCTTTCGTCAGTCATTTCGTCAGTCATTTCGTCAGTCATGGTGGGCCTAACCGTCTGGCTGCACAACGTAATCGACGTTTTCCGAGGGCGACTGTCCTGCAATCGGGAGCCGGTCGCCATGCAGTACGCTGATTTCCACGCGGCGGTTCTTGGCGCGATTCTCCCAACTGTCATTGGGCACAATGGGCTCATTGTCTGCCATGGCCCTGATTTCCATGCGCTCGGGATCCACATCACCTTGCTGGATAAAATAATGAACCACGCTTGCCGCACGTGCGGCCGACAGGTCCCAGTTGGAACGGAAGCGACGGGTTTCGATGGGGATGTCGTCGGTATGCCCGGCGATAATAAAGTGCCCATCACGTTGATTCAGGACGTTCGCAATCTGCTTCAGTATGGGCAGGAATTTCTGTTGGAGCTCTGCGAATCCGGAACCGAAGGAGCCGCGCTCGCGAATTCGTATCAATACCCGGTCTTTATAGGCTTCAACTTCGACCAGGCCGTCACCAATAGCCTCAGCCAACTCGTCCTGCAGCTCCTCGGCTTCTGCCTGTGCTTCGCGCTGGGCCTTTTGCTGGGCGATCGCCTCGGCTTCAGCTTCACTCAACGAGCCGTCGTTGCGTGATTTGGAATCGTTAAAATCGAGATTGGTCTTGGTATCGTCGGTGGTTTTTTCACGCATGATTTCGAGCGGCGTTACTTCGGTGGGTGTGCCCGGGCTGTACTGCTTGGCAATGACGCTGGTACCTTTCGGAATTTCGGTAGCCTTGACGATGCGCTGCACGCCAAACGCAAGCTTCATCGCGCCGGCAACCTGCTTGTACTTGAGCACATCCATTTCCGCGAACGACAACAGCAACACGAAAAAGCACATCAAAAGTGCCATCATGTCGGCGAAGGTGGCAAGCCAGGGGGGTAGGCCTTCCTCACATGGTGGGCAATCGCATTCCTCGTTCATCGCAAAGCTCCTACTCGTCTTCCTGGCGCTTGCTTTCCGGGAGGTAAGCGTTCAGTAACTGTTTCAAAACGCGTGGATTGGTACCTTCCTGGATACCATTAATCGACTCGAGGATCAGGTCCTTGTTGAGTTTTTCGTAACCACTGATCAGAATTAGTTTTTCCGACAGCGGGGAGGCAAATGCATTGGCGATTACCGCGCCGTAAAGCGTGGTTAACAGTGCAACCGCCATGGCCGGGCCTATTGCGGTGGGGTCCGACATATTTGCCAGCATTTGTACCAGGCCGATCAGGGTTCCGATCATGCCCATCGCCGGCGCATAAACCGCCATTGCCTTGAACATATCGGCGCCAACAGTGTGGCGTTCGATCGACATGTTGATGTCTTTGGCGAGCAGTCCCTTGACCACTTCCGGGGCATGACCGTCGATACACAGGCCGATACCGCGTTCCAGGAAACCATTGCCGATTTCACGGCCTTCCAGTGCCAGAATGCCTTCCTTGCGGGCAATATTGGCGAGCTCGACCGATTCATCGATCAGGTTTTGTGGTGCGTCGAGCTTATAAAAGAAACCTTTCAGGCCAATTTTGAAAGACCCGAGGAAATTGGCGATAGTGACGCGCATCAGCGTAACGGCGAAAGTTCCACCCACCACTATCAATAGTGAGGGGGCATTAACAAATAATACGAACGGGCCGCCGAGGCTAATAGCCGTTGCGAGGATGACATAGGCCAGTATAAATCCAACAATTGATGCGATGTCCACCCAGTTGCTCCTGCTTGCTAACCTGTGATCGTTTAAATTGGAGTTTAGAGTAGAATTACAACTCTGCTCGTATAGGGGTATCGGTCGGCAGGACTAAATCTTTAGCCGCAAGTTGCGATAATTACAGGTTTATTGGGCCCATTTTGAGGCCGTATTCAGGGTCGTTTTATGCCTGTCGGAGTTGAATTGGGGCTGGTTGTCGAGAATCCAACAGGTTGTGGCTTGTCAGCCAGCAAAGTGCATCATCGGCGTCATGTTCGAACCAGGCCCTGCTTGAGCCAAGCCGAAAACTATATCCCCAGGTATCCATGTCTGTGAACATGCGTTCACGCCCGAATCCTTCGATCTCATCTGCGAGAAGTATTTGCAGGTAACAAACCGCGTTTTCTTCAGCTTCGTCGCTGCCGGCATTAGTATCAAGCTCCCGGCGTCGTGCCGGATCAAGGCAAATGAAATGGCAGGCCTCGTGCAGGATGGAATGTACCGGGGTGTCATGACGGGCGTATAGATGATGGTCTTTCAAGCCAGCTTCCTGCTCCCCCCAGTAGCTGTGCGGAATGGGTTCATTATCGAGGCAGTGGCTTAATATCAATCCGAATTCTGCCAATAGCCGAGCGAGCCCGGTAGCGTCGATGTCTGCAAGGCGCAGTACGTCTGGCGTGTCAGTCGGCATATGCCTGCAGCAGCTTGCCTATTGTCTGTTGCAGGCGCCACCATTCCTCGACCTTGTATTGCTGCGATTGTTTGCGCGTCCGAATCACGAGGTAGTTTATGGAAGCACCGAATACGCCGAGCACGCCACCGATGTCGATGTTCGGTTGATGATAAAAAGTGCGGATCTGTTTCATCAGCTCCATGCCCCGCTCGCCGCGTATACGCGCCAGGGTATTGGTCAGGTTGTTTTGCTCCGACATTTCCCAGGCCATAATTTCAAGCGCCAGCGGGCGTGATTCCAATGCCGTGACATAGCGATTGAGCAAGCGCTGCAGGAAATCGGGTAGCGCGATTTCGGCACACTCGGCAGCCGTTTCGGTAATAATTTCGTCCACCTCCCACCACAGGGTAGTGGTTTCCGCAAACGCTAGCAGTAATTCATCAAAACCACCAAAATACCGGTAAATCAAGACCTTATCGCAACCTGCCTGGCGTGCAATCGCGTTAACGCCAACCGCGGGGTAACCCTGATCGAGCAAAATTGAACCCACCGCATTGAGGATTCGTTGTTCGGTTTGTATCCTGCTTCTGGTCATGTTTTAGCTTTCATCCGACCGTGCTCTTGGATTCCTGCCAGAAGTGTTCCATCTGTTCGAGCTGCTGCTGATCCATTTCGATACCGGCGTTTGCCATTTGTTGCTGCACGTAAGCAAAGCGGCGCAGGAATTTTTGATTGGTGTTACGCAGTGACATTTCGGCGTTGACCCTGGCGTGGCGAGCGAGATTAATGCAAACAAACATCAGGTCTCCGATCTCATCGCTGATGGCCTGGCTGTCGCCGGTGCTGAAAGCGTGCTTTAACTCCGCCAGTTCTTCCTCGAGTTTATCGAATACCGGGCTTATGTCCGGCCAGTCGAAGCCAAAAGCGGCGGCATCCTTCTGGATCTGGCGGGCACGGTAAATGGCCGAGTTGGAGCCGGAGTCTTCACCCAGCCCCGGCTTTGCCTGGCCTGCCTTTTCCTGTTGCTTGAGTGCCTGCCACTGTTGCGACAGGGTTTCATCGTTAAACTCCTGGTCGCGAGTGTCACCGAAAACGTGCGGGTGACGGTGCAGCATTTTATCGGTGATCCCCTGGGCCACATCATCGAAAGTGAACTGGCCCTGTTCTTCGGCAATACGCGCATGAAACACGATGTTGAACAGCAGATCGCCCAGTTCCTCCTTCAGGTTCTGCGTGTCGTCGCGCTCGATCGCGTCGAGCAATTCGTGGGTTTCGTCCAGCGTGTAGCCGGCGATCGAAGCGCTGGTTTGACGAATATCCCAGGGACAGCCGTTATCCGGGTGACGTAAATCCTTCATTACCTGGAGCAGATTTTCAATTGCGCTCATCAGTTCTATTGCGTTTGTGTAATTAAAAACCGGATAATACCGGCCTTTTAACAGAATCACAGCCGCAACTGCCACATGAGCGACAGATCGACAGGGTTAAAACATTGGCTGGATCAACTCGGTTATCGAGATTACAGCCTGAGTCCCGCCTCCGAGGACGCCAGTTTTCGCACTTATCTGAGACTGGAAACGGGCGATGGATCGCGGGTTGTAATGGATGCGCCACCGGATAAGGAGTCCTGCAGACCTTTCATTGCGGTTGCGCAAAAGCTGCGTGATGCCGATTTAAACGCGCCCGCAATCATTGCCCAGAACCTGGCCGAGGGATTCCTGGTTCTGACCGATTTCGGTTGTAACGACTATCTCTCGCAACTTAACCCGGAAAGTGAAGGTTCGCTATATGCAGATGCCCTCGCGGCCTTGTTGTTGATGCAAACCCGTATCGATGCCGAAGATTTACCGAACTATGATGAAGCCCTGTTGAACCAGGAGCTCGATTTGTTTCATGACTGGTTCCTGGGCAAGCTGCTCGGTATTTCGCTAAACCCGGCGCAGCAGTCGAGCTGGCAGTCGATCAGGCAGACACTGGTTGAAAATGCCCTGGAGCAACCACAGGTGTTTGTCCACCGGGACTACCATTCGCGTAACCTGATGAAAGTCGACACGCAAAATCCGGGAATCCTGGATTTTCAGGACGCGGTTAAAGGACCGATTACCTACGACCTGGTGTCGTTGCTGCGCGATTGCTACATTGCCTGGCCCCCGGCGCATGTAGATCAACTAGCACTGGATTATTACGAATCTGCGCGCGTCCACGAACTGGTCGACGTCAAAGCCGCGCAGTTCATGCGCTGGTTTAACCTGATGGGAATACAGCGTCACCTCAAGGCGATCGGAATATTTTCACGTCTCAATATCCGTGATGGAAAGCCGGGATACCTGAAAGATATACCGCGTACGCTCGAATATGTGAACCAGGCCAGTGCCGCGGAAACGTCTATGGTAGGCTTGCTCTCAATCATAGAGCAACTGAAGTTGAACCAGCGGGCAGGGGCGCTGATGCCATCTTGAACAAGTCATGAAAGCAATGATCCTGGCTGCTGGACGGGGCGAGCGCATGCGTCCACTGACGGATACCGTTCCGAAACCCCTGCTCGAAGTGCAGGGCAAACCACTGATCGTGCATCATCTCGAAGCCCTGTCCCGGGCAGGCTTCACCGGGATTGTCATTAACCTCAGCTGGTTGGGAAATCAGATTCGCGATTTCCTTGGTAATGGATCGGATTTCAATCTTGCCATCGAATACAGCGACGAGCCCGAGGCACTCGAAACCGCGGGCGGTATCTTGCAGGCTTTACCGCTACTCGGTGAGCGCTTTATCACCATCAACGCTGACATGTTTACCGACTATGATTTTGCACGGCTGCAGCAATTAGACAGTATGGCGCACCTGGTGCTGGTTGAAAATCCACAACATAATCCAGGTGGCGACTTTGGCCTGACCGATTCGATGCTTGGTAATGACGCCTCACCGCGTTACACCTTCAGCGGTATCGCGCAGTACCGTAGCGATTTTTTCGAAGGACTGGCGCCGGGCAAGCAAGCCCTGGCTCCGTTATTGCGTGTTGCGGCGACCCAACAACAAGTCACGGGTGAATTGTTCCGTGGAAGCTGGACCGACATAGGCACCCTTGAGCGCCTGCAAGTTTTGAACGCTTAAAACAGACCCTACTCGAAAGGGGTGAAACTGACTTCGATATCCTTGAGCCAGACCTTGCCACCGCCTTCGAGTGTGAAGTTCAGTTTTAGCAGGTCAGGGTTCTGGTTCTTTTTCAGGTAAAAAGGGATTTCGTAGCTAGCCCAGTCGTTGCTGCCTTTAACCGTGCTATCCAGCCCCTTGGAAAAGAATTCCCCCTGGCCCGGTATTCGACACCACATTTCCAGGTAGCCCTGGTCTTTAACTGCCTCGGATTTTATCGAAGCCCGGTAAGTAACCATGCCGTTTTCAATATCACCGGGATCCAACTCAAACAAGTGAACAGTCACGGATTCGTCGCTGTCGATGTGCCATCCCTCAGCGTCAGCGATTATCAAATTACTGCTTATAGTCGCCTGAGACCCATCAAAGCGCTGAATCAGCCGCGGCGGACCAGCAGCTTCGGGTGGGGAGAAGAGATTTTTTAACCAGCTCAACATGGGATTACTCCTGTCTCAATATCTGATGTGGATAGTCCTTGCTCAATATTTTCGATGACCGCCTATTTGCTCGATACAGGTGTTTAACGAACGTAGTAACCGGAAACGCGCCAGCGCTTGTTATCAAGCATCGGGGTGACGGTTTCAACCGCGCTTTTTTTATACCTGAACGTGGTTTGATACTGCAGTACCACGTACTCACCGTCGGGGGCGCCGGGCAGACTGGTTGCGTAGGCTGCGGAAACTAGCTTACGACTGATCATGGCACCGAGGGGTTGACGCGCGGCGCTTATCGACTGCAACCAGTTGTCAGCGTTGACCTGCTGTTTAAACAATGAAGCCGCCTGGTTCCATGAATCCAGGTACTGTCGACCATCGATCAGGGCGAGCCATTTGCCGGCAGCCTCGTCCGCATCACGGATCTTGTCATCCGACGCGTAGACGCTCATCGATACCAGGATAAGTCCCAGCAGTAAAAAATGTTTTGTAATGAGTTTCATAGCCCTGATCCAGAAACTAGTTCTGCGTGATTACTTGCCAAATCGATGAAACCGGTGTTTAGCTACTGGTCGAAGCTTTCATGGGGCCTTTGACCCGGGGGAATACAACTTCGTCCGACTTCTTGCTACGACGCAGGCGACTACTGCGTAACTGGCCGGCTTCTTCCAGAATCGGGTAGGCGACCGCGGCCTGGTACGAGTTGATACGTCTGAGGTCCCGCAGCACGTCGAGCTGCATGGCGCTCAGTTGTGAATCGTAATGCGAGTCGTCACGAATTTTTTGCAGGTGGTTCATCACCGCCTTTTTTTCGCGCTTGATGAACTTGTATTTTCTAGCCAGCAATTGTCGCGCCATGGCGATATCGGACGATGTAAACACACTCAATGATAACTGGAATGTCGATAACACCGGCTGGTACAGATTATTAATGTCCTTGCGATCCTGCGGCGACATCTTGCTACCAGGGACAAGTTTCTTGCGCAGGATATTACGAATCAGATCCCCTGAAATAATGTCACCGATGTGTTCAAGGTTGGTCGCAAAACTTAAAATTTCATTACAGCGCCTGCTTTCCTTTTCACCGAGAGTTTCACGCGCTAATGCGGTCAGGTAGCGTTTCACGTTATCGTAATACTGGTTCACTAACAGATCCATCTTGCGGCTACGCTTCGCCAGCTGGTGGTCATTCTTCTTGAGCGCAATAAAAGAATTGCGAAACATGCGTTCAACGACTTCTCCCATGCGCAAAACCTCGCGTTCGGCATTGACTAAAGCCACCAAAGGCGTTTCGAAGGCACCCCGGTCAAGATCCCTGGGTTGCATCTCGTCAATCACTTTCTTGTCTTCGGGAATCATGCGCGAGGTGAGAGCAACCATTTGGTTGATCAGGGGAAAGCAAAGTACTGCCAGAGCGATATTGAAAAGCATGTGAAAGTTTGCAATCTGGCGGGCATGGCTGATCTCAAACGGGGAGAGCCCGTCGGCGATCATACTGACGAAAGGTAACGCGATCACGACACCGCATATTCTAAACAGCAGATTTCCCAATGCTGGTTGTCTTGCTGTACGGTTGGCGCCGAGCGTGGCAATAAATGGCGGAATCGCGCCGCCGATATTGGCACCAAGTATAAAGCTGAAAGCGACGGTGATATCCAGCGATTTAGTGCTGGCGAGCGCGATCACGAGCAATACGGTTGCGAGGCTCGAATGCGATGCCCAGGCAATAATCGCACCGAAAATCACGGCTAATATCAGGTCTTCGCCGAGGGCGACAAAAATCTGCTGGACGATTAAAGATTCGCGCATCGGTAGCGATGCCGTAACGATCAGTTTCAGCGCTAACAGCATCATGCCGATACCCAGCAGCAGGCGTCCGATGTCGCGCGTGCGCCCCCCCGAGGAGTATGTAAACAAGCCGACGCCAAGCGCAATCAGTAGTGGTGACAGGGCCGATAGATCGAAGGTCAGAATCTGTGCGACCAGCGTGGTGCCGACATCGGCTCCAAGCAGGATTGCAAGCGCGGTTGCGGTGGTGAGAATGCCCTGGCCGCTAAATGATGAAGTCAGCAAGGCGGTGGCGCTGCTGCTTTGCAACAACATGGTCACGCCAAGACCGGAGAGAAAGGCTTTGAAACGATTATTCAGGCTGGCCCCTAAGGCGCTGCGAATTTCGCTGCCCCAGCTTTCGGACATGCCAATCCGTACCATGCGCAAGCCCCACAATAGGAGGGCGACGCCACCTATCAGGTTGATCAGAATGCCACTTCCGTTTATGCCTTGACTCCGACAATCAGCTATTTACTGATTGCTTAAGGTAATTATTAAACAACAAATAATAGCAGAAGAATGAAAATTTATTTAGCGAATAATGCCCGATCCCTTGATTAAATGCTCGTGCCGTAGGACGCATAGATCAGCTGCCAGGGGCAAGGAAATTGTTTTCGCCAACGGATGCTACCGATTTGGCGGATACAGGGATCCCGCTTATCGATAGCGCAGCGAGAAGTCGATCGCGTGCAGGTTTTTGGTGAGCGCGCCGATGGAGATGAAGTCAACGCCGGTTTCAGCGTATTCGACAATGTTTTCCTGGTCGATATTACCCGAGACTTCGAGTTCGATACGCCGATTATTGAGCTCGACCGCACGCTGCATCGCCGGAATCGAAAAGTTATCGAGCAGTGCGCGCTCGACCCCGGCGTCGATCGCCTGTTGCAATTGCTCCAGGTTTTCAACCTCGACCTCGAGGAACTTGTCCGGGTGAATTTGGCGCGCACGTGATGTGGCATGGGCAATCCCGTCGCTGGCAGCTAGATGGTTTTCCTTGATCAGAAAGGCATCGAACAGACCGATGCGGTGATTACTGCCGCCGCCGCACAGCACTGCATACTTTTGTCCGTAACGGAGTTGAGGGATGGTTTTACGGGTGTCGAGAATCTTGCAGTCGGTGTGCTTTATTTTGTCGACGTAGCTTCGTGTCAGGGTTGCAGTTCCGGAGAGCGTCTGTAGAAAATTCAACGCGCTGCGCTCGGCGGTAAGCAGACCGCGTGCCGGGCCCGAAACCTCGCAAACAACAGCATTCAAGGTCACTGCATCAGCGTCCTGTGCGAGCCATCGTATGTTAATCCTGTCATCGCATTGTCGAAAAACCTCGTCGAACCATTGGCAGCCGCAGAGCACCGCGTCCTCACGCACCAACAGTTCGGTTTCAAGCAGCTTTTTTGCGTCGATCAACTCTGCACTGATATCGCCGCTGCCGACATCTTCATCGAGCGAGTTGGCGGCCTGGTTGATGATCATTTGATAAAAATCCAATGCTTATACCTCGTACTCTTCACGACGTAACTCCTGGGCCGCGTCGAGATAAGCGTTGATTACCACGGCCTCGGGGACCGCACCGAGGTATTGTCCACTGCTGCGATCGACCACCGCGATGGCCTCCCCGATATAGCTGCGCATGAATTCCATTGCCTCCCAGATACTGGTTGCCTCGTGGAATTCACCACCCCGTTGGAGATCGATTGAACCAACGGTCTCGTTGTCATCCTGTCCACGCAATTGATGCTGTAATACCTGGCCCAGGTAGCGGTTGTCATCATCGACAACTATCGCGGTTGAGGTCGACTTTGCAGCCATTTGCGCGCGTAAAACACCCAGATCGGCATTTTGCGAGACGACGGGAAGTGACTCGGTAACAAAGGCAGCCACCTTGTGATGCATCAGGTAAGCACGCTCGCGACCCATCGAGAGATCGATACCTCGTGCAGTGAGCTGACTATCGTAAAGGGAACGCCCATACCATCTAAAAGCGATCAGATTAGCAAACACGATGGCGACCATTGCCGCGATCGTGATTTCGTAACTGCGGGTGAACTCGAATACGAACAGCAGCGCGGTCATCGGTGCGCCGATGACCGGGCTCATTACCGCGACCATGCCACAGACTGCATAGGCCGAAACTCCCGAATAATCATCCAGTAATAATTCGGGCACCAACAGTGCGAACAGGGCGCCAAACAAAACCCCGATCAATAGCGCTGGAAAAATGACACCGCCGGCAAATCCGAAGCCGATACAAAGAACCGTAACCAGAAGCTTTGCGACCAGGATCAATAGTAGTGAATCGGCACTATAGCTGCCGCCCAACGAAGCCAGGCGGAACACTTCCTGCCCGGCACCCAGCACTTCCGGCACCTGCAAGGCTACCAACGACACGACGAAGCCTGCGGCCATCGGCTTGAAGGCCGCGGGCACTTTAATTCGTTGCGATAATTGTGCGGTCTGCTGCAGTAGTTTCATGAAGACGACAGCGAGCACGCCGCAGGCAATACCCTCGACAGCAAACAGGAAGAACTCGACGCCACGAAAGCTACTTTCGAAACTAATCAGAAACAGGGGCGGGTGTTCGAAAATTACGTTCGCGACCAGGTATCCGCAGGCGCTGGCAATGGTTACCGCGGCAAACATGCGCAGCGAGTAATGGCGCAGAATAACTTCATGAGTGAAGATCAGGGCCGCTATTGGAGCGTTGAACGCAGTCGAAATCGCTGCGGCTACGCCACAGGCGATAGCGATGTTGCGTACATCGCGCAGTCCGAACGGCAAACGGTTGCAGAGTTGGCCTACTAGTGTGCCGAGGTATACCAGTGGTCCATACTGCCCGACCGAAGCGCCACAACCCAGGGACAACATGGCTGCTATGGTAGTTGTTACCCCAGCTACGGGTGGCGGCAGGCGTTCATGTAATTGCACCGCGTAAATTGTATCGGGCGGTCCGATGGAGTCATTCTCGGTTACCCCGTATTGCAGGATAAGACCCACCACCAGGCCGCCGATGGTTAGTACCGCGATCGTGATTAACCCGAGATGGCCGTCTTCCATATGCGCTCGGCTGGTTGGGCTGATGTAGAGAATATCGTTCAGATAATGTACTAACTCGACGAAACCGATGGTTGCAAACGAGGTAATCAATCCCACGACCAGGCCCACTAGCGATATCGCCAACATGCGCTGAATCGTTTGCTGTGGTCTGAGTTTCATACTAGATTCCAGCTGCGCTTCAGAAGGGAGGTGGAATTTCGCGCGCGGTACTTAGCCATACACTTTTGGTTTGCAGGAAATCGCGCATCCCTTCCCAACCGTTTTCGCGACCGTAACCGCTTTGTTTGTAACCCCCCACGGGTGACTGGGTACAGGCATCGAAGTAGTTATTAAGATAGACAGTACCCGCCTCGAGACGGTTGGCAAGATCAAGCGCACGTCGATGGTCTTCGGTCCAGATGCCAGCGGCGAGACCAAAGTTCGAATCGTTCGCAATTTCCAGTGCTTCTTCCTCTGTGTCAAAGCGCATCACCGCGAGGACCGGGCCAAATACCTCGTCACGTGCGAGCTGCATGTCCGAAGTTACGTCGGTAAAAATGGTGGGCTCTATAAACCAGCCGGTGGCGCCGCTCGGATTCACCGCGTTGCCGCCATAGGCGAGCGTGGCCCCGCTTTGCCGGGCGCGCTCGATATGGCCAAGCACCCTGTCGAAGTGGGTCTTGTTGGCGATCGGTCCAATACTGGTTTCCGGATCATTGGGGTCCCCGAGTTTGGCACGCGCCGCCACCTCGAGCAGTTTGTCGACGAAAGCATCGTAAATTCCAGCTTGCAATAGCAGCCGTGATCCGGCGATGCAGCTTTGCCCTGCCGGTGGGAAAATTCCGCCGCAAACACCGTGCACGGTGTCTACCAGGCGAGCGTCATCAAACACCAGTTGGGGTGACTTGCCACCAAGTTCCATGGTGACGCTTTTGATCGATTTGGCGCCGAGACCCGCGACGCGAGCGCCGCCTTCCACCGAACCGGTAAAACTTATCTTGCGTACCAGTTCATGCGTGACCAATGGCTCACCTGCCTCGGTCCCAAATCCAGTCACCGCATTAATAACACCACTGGGTAAATCGGCGTCTTCGAGGGCCTTCATCAGCTCCAGCGTCGATGCCGATGCAAACTCGGATGGTTTGAGCACGATCGTGTTACCGGCCGCGAGCGCCGGTGCGAGTTTCCAGATCGCGATCAATAGTGGTGAATTCCAGGCGGTTATCCCGGCGACCACACCGAAAGGTTCATGCCGGGTGTAGTTCAGGATTTCATCACGTCCGGTTGGAATGACGGAACCCTCGAGTTTATCCGCCATACCCGCGTAGTAGTAAAAACTATCGATTAGCCAGCTGGTTAATCCGGGATGAATGTCAACGCGACGTTTGCCGTTATCCCGGGTTTCGATTTCGGCGAGGCGATCGGCATGATTCGCGACGGCGTCCCCAAGGCGGCGCACCATGGCACCGTGTTGGCTCGGATTCATACGTCCCCAGGGGCCTTGGTGATGGGCGCGATAGGCCGCCTGGACCGCTATTTCAACGTCTTTGTCATTGCAGCGCGGGATTTGCGCCCAGGCCTCGCCGGTGTAGGGATTTTCGGTTTCGAAAAATTCCCCGCTGACGGGTTCAAGCCATTTTCCACCTGCGTAGTAAGAATAGGTTTCCATAGAGTAACCTTTAGCTTAACCAGGCATCGAATTCCATTACTTCGATCAGCGTCGGACGGTCGGCCTTGAACGCCGCTGCAACGGCATCGGTAAGGCCTTGCGCGCTGTCAATTCTGAGTGCATGGCAACCACAGGATTTTGCCAGGGCGATAAAATCCGGATTGATCCCGGTGACGCCCACCAGCTCGATGTCACGCAGTTTCATATCGTCCTGGATTTGTTTTAAACCCTCGTTGTTCCAGAGGATTATGGGCAGCGGCAGCCCAAGTTCAGCGGCTGTTACCAGTTCCTGCACCGTGAACATGAAGCCGCCGTCGCCGGCGAAGGTGACCACGGGCGTATCCGGCAGGGCGAGCTTGGCGCCAATAGCATCGGGCAAGCCGCAGCCCAGCGTGCAGTAGCCGGCCGGGTAATGCCAGAGCCTTGGTTTAGGCACGTTAAATGCAAATGAACCCGTGTAAACCAGCTGGCAAATATCTCCCATAACGACGGTGTCGGCCGGCAGTGCAGCCCGCAGGACATCGAGGGTCTTGCAGTGCCGGGTCTCGCTTGCACTCAAGTTGTTAAGAATGTCCTGTCGCAAACTGGCAACTTCGGCGGCGGTTTCCGCACGGGCATCGACATCTCCGAGTTGTCGAGCGATCGCCTCGGTCGTCGTTTTGGCGCCTCCAATGATTGCGACCTCGGCCGGGTAAAGGTCGTTCAACTTGCGCGAATCAAGATCGATGCGGATTATTTTGCCGTTGATTTCGAGCGTTTCCACAAAGCTGTCGACTTCGGATAACTCGGTGCCGACCGCGAGCACGACGTCGGCATTTTTCAGGTATTGCTGGACTTCACCGCGCACCGTACCGGCGCTCAGTGAAAGCGGATGTGAATCATCGATGATGCCCTTGCCGGCGTTACTGCCGATGACGGCAGCGCCGAGTTTTTCTGCGATCTCGGTGATCGCGTCGCTAGCCAGCCAGGCACCACCGCCGACACAGATCATCGGTTGCTGAGCAGAACGCAAAAGTTCGCAGGCGCGTTCTATTTTCTTTGCCGTTGGTGCGGGCCGTGCGGGTAATTCGATGGCCTCCCAGTCACCACCTGCCGGCATCGCCAGCACGTCAATCGGTATTGCGATATGCACCGGGCGTGGGCGTTCGCTGGAAAACACCGAAAAAGCTTTCGCGATCAGGCCGGGGACCTCTTCGGGTGTCATCGCGGTTGCGGAAAAGGCTGTTAGCGGAGCCGTAGTGGCCGTCAGGCTCGGAACTTCGTGCAGGCAACCCCATCCCTTGCCGAGGGTATAACTGGCTGCATCGCTGGAAAGCATCAACACCGGAATACTGTCGGCATAGGCTTGGCCAATTGCGGTCAGGGCATTGGTAACGCCCGGTCCGGATATTACCAACGCAACCCCGGGTCGACCGGAAGCACGCGCGTAACCATCGGCCATAAATCCGGCACCCTGTTCATTACGTGCCTGTATGTGCTGAATAGAGCTCTTGTTCAGACCCCTGCAAAACTCCAGCGTGTGCACACCAGGTATGCCGAATAGTGTATCGACGCCGTATGCTTCAAGCAGTTTTATCGTCGCTTCGCCGACATTGAGTTCACTGCTGCTATTCATGTTCGTCCTTTAGTCCAATACTGAAAGAATTTTTTCACCGATCTGGTCGGTACCGGCCTGACCGCCGAGATCTGCACTGACGACACCCGCCTGCAGGCAATTATCCACGGCGCTCTCGATACGCTGAGCCAGATCCTTGCGCTGCATACTGTATTCAAACAACATCGCAACGCTAAGAATAGTACCGATTGGATTGGCAATTCCCTGGCCCGCAATATCGGGTGCGGTACCGTGTACCGGCTCATAGATTGCCGGTTTGCCAGAATCCAGACCATTTAAAGAAGCCGAGGGTAGCATGCCCAGTGATCCTGCATAAGTGGCGACCAGGTCTGAAGCAAGGTCACCGAAAATGTTATCGGCCAGAACGACGTCGAACGCGGTTGGACGCTGCATCATTTGATAAAGCGCGTTATCGGTGTACAGATGCTCGAGTTCGACATCGGGATAGTCGATCCCCACTTCGCTGACGATACGCCGCCACAGGATCCCGCTTTCCATGACGTTTGACTTGTCGATTGAGGTGACCTTGCCGCGCCGCCGTCCTGCGATTTCAAACCCGACGACTGCGAAACGCCTGATTTCTTCGCTGGTATAAAAGTTAGCGTCGTAGGCCTGGAAGCTGCCATCTTCGAGTTCGTCGATGCCACGCGGCTTGCCATAGGGCAGGCCTCCACATAGTTCACGCAGCACCAGGATGTCTGCGCCCGCAACAACTTCCGGTTTGAACGGGGTGCGCGCCAGTAGCGACTCGTAGGTGCGTGATGGACGCAGGCAGGCGTAGGTCTGAAGTTCTTCGCGCATGCGCATCAAGCCGTCACGTTCGGCCGGGTCTGTGCTCTGTATCAGCAGCTCGTCCCACTTCGCACCACCGACCGCACCGATCAACAACGCATCTGATTGTTTTGCAGTGGCGATGGTTTCATCACGGCAAAAGGTGCCGTACTTGTCCCAGGCGGCACCATGCAGCAAATCGTGTTGAATCTCGGTTTCGATCTGTTCGAGTCGACAGAGTCTTTCAAAAACTAGCAGCGCGACCGATACTACTTCGGGTCCGATACCGTCCCCGGGTAGGACCAGTAGTTTGAATGGATCAGCCATGCTTTTAGTCCAGCTCGTCAGGGCGCTAGCTTATAGCCGAATCAGCGTCAGGTAAATCCGGTTTTACAGCTTTTGCAAACAGTCGAGATAGCCAGCCTCGTCGGGCATCTGGTTACTGCGCTGGGCGTTCCACAGGGTCTGCCCGAGGCATTCCATCATGGCGTGCTCGGCTTCATGTTGGCCTTTGCCCGAAACCAGCTTTTGATAGACAGCCTTGATGCCCGGGGGTCGATCCGTGCCAGCCTGCTCGCGCAATGCGATATGCATTCCCATGTGTAGAAAGGGATTGGTCTGGCCCTGATCAGGGGTAAAGTCCTGTTGCTTGATTTCACTATCGACTTCAAGCAGCGAGTGGTACTCGGGGTGGGCCTCGATAACGTCGGCGATCAAGGCTTCCATCGGCTCAAGCAGCGCTTTCTGCTGCATTTTTTGCCAGACGTCCAGGTAAACCTGGCGCACTTCATCTCGTGACTGAAACATACCTACTCAATGTTTTTCTGCTTGAATTCGCATAGATCTTCGATGATGCAGCTGCCGCATCGCGGCTTGCGCGCAATACAGGTATAGCGCCCATGCAAGATCAACCAGTGATGTGCGTCGAGTTTGAACTCGTCGGGTACAAATTTAAGCAGTTTTTTTTCAACTACGAGCACGTCTTTGCCGGGCGCGATACCGGTGCGATTGGAGACCCGGAAAATATGCGTATCGACCGCGATCGTGGGGTGACCAAAAGCGACGTTTAACACCACGTTTGCAGTTTTGCGCCCAACCCCTGGTAACTTTTCCAGCGCAACTCGATCTTCAGGCACCTGCGAGTCATATTGCTCGATCAGGATCTGGCAGGTGGCAATGATGTTTTTGGCCTTGGTGTTAAATAACCCGATGGTCTTGATGTATTGCTTGACCCCCGCTTCACCAAGTGCCAGCATTTTTTCCGGGGTATTCGCCACCGGGTACAGTTTCGTGGTGGCCTTGTTGACGCTGACGTCGGTTGCCTGTGCCGAAAGCAGCACCGCAATCAATAGCTCGAAATTTGAACGGTATTCAAGTTCCGAGCGAGGTGCCTCGATATGTTCGCGCAGGCGGGTAAAGATTTCATATCGCTTTTGCGGGTTCATACCGTTTCGGGTACCGGTTCGATAATCTCCTGTTTCTCCTGGGGCCGCAGATCCAGCCAGTTCTTGATAACGATTAAGAGCGCCAGGCCGAAGAAGGCTCCCGGAGGTAATACCGCGAGCAGGAATCCGGGGTAGTCCTCGTTGAATTCGATTGTCAGCGTTTGGGCTCCGTCACCGAACATTAGTTCGGCGTTAGCGAACAGCGTGCCGAAGCCGATAATCTCGCGCAGCGCACCGAGCAGTGCCAACACTACCAGGAAACCAAGCCCCATCATCAGTCCATCGAGCGCGGCAGGGCCCACCGGGTTGCGGGATGCGAAACCCTCGGCGCGGCCGATGATTGCACAGTTGGTGACGATAAGCGGAATGAAAATACCGAGCACCAGGTAAAGGTCATAAAACAGGGCCTGCATTGACAGTTCGATTATCGTCACCACGGACGCGATGATTAGGACAAATACCGGTAGCCGAACCTCCTTGCGCACAAAACCGCGAATCAGTGAAACGATCGTGTTGGAAAGTACCAGGGTAATCAGCGTGGCGAGGCCGAGACCTATCCCGTTGACAACGGTACTGGTTACCGCGAGCAAGGGACAAAGTCCCAGCAACTGCACCAGCGCAACATTGTTGCCCCAGAGTCCGTCACGGGTAATTTCGCGAGAAGTCGTCATGCCATGTCCATTAGTTAAAAATCATACTTGCGTTTTGTTGATAGTAAAGCAGCGTGTTGCGCACTGCCGCAACCACCGCCCGCGGGGTGATGGTCGCGCCGGTAAACTGGTCGAACTCACCGCCGTCTCGCTTTACGCGCCAGCCGGACGGGCCTGGATTGGTGAGCGATTTACTGTCGAAACTTTTAATCCAGGGGGACTTCCTGACCTCGACGGCGTCACCCAGTCCCGGGGTTTCGGCATGTTTGACCACGCGTACACCTGCCAGCTTGCCATTGCTGTAGATTCCGACCAGTAAATGTATCTTGCCGTTATAACCATTGGGCGCGATGCTATTGAATATGACCGCGACAGGTTCTCCGACAAGGCGGGCGCGATAGACGATTGAGGCCGCATCAGTACCGAGCAGGGGGGAGGCCGGCAGTTCCAGTATATCCTCTGCTATGTCGTTATCGAGCTTGTCTCTGGGTAACAGCGCATAGAGATTACGCAACAATACCTGACGTTCGTTTTCGATAATTGCTTCCCGGGAGCTGTACTCCGTGAGCGCGACCAGGGTTGTGCCGGCAACTGCGAATAGCCACAGAAATATCCCCGAAATAAGAATCTGACGCCGGCTAATCGCTATCATTTTTCGCCATATACCCGTGGCTGAGTGTAATAGTCGATTAGCGGCACGCACATGTTCGCCAGCAACACGGCGAATGCGACACCATCGGGATAACCGCCCCAGACACGGATGACATAAATTAGACAGCCAATCAGCAGGCCATAGTAAATCCGACCGGTATCGGTGGTGGCCGCGGTAACCGGATCGGTGGCTATGAAAAAGGCGCCGATTACGACCGCGCCCGAGAGCAGGTGAAACAGGGGTGAAGTATAGGTTTCAGGGTTGACCAGGTAAAAAATCATGGACATTGCGAGCACGGCACCGAGCAATGCGACCGGAATATGCCAGCGGATTGTCCGGGTTGCCAGCAGCCACAGTCCACCGATGAACCACCAGAAGGCTAACCATTCCCAGCCCTTGCCACCATATTCCCCAAATACCGGTGACACTCGAATCTCACCGACCGTGATGCCTTGCGCGACTGCGGTTTTGACCTGGTCCAACGGGGTTGCTGAACTTAGTGCGTCCCACTGCTGAATATCGGCACCGCCGAAGGTATAAGCCAGCGCCTCGCTTAGGCTAAGGGTTTCACCACTGACCGAGCTCGGTAAATACCAGGTTGTCATCTCCCGTGGAAAGGAAATTAACAGGACCACGTAACCCACCATGGCAGGATTGAAAGGGTTGAACCCGAGTCCACCGTAGAGATGTTTTCCGGCCACCATGGTAAAGCCGATACCGACCAGTACCAGCCACCAGGGAGTGTGCATCGGCAGACAGAGCGCGAACAGCCAGGCCGCCACTACCGCGCTGAAATCGGTCAGGTGTGGCATTACCGGTTTAGCGCGTAATTTCAGGATGCCTGCCTCGAACGCCAGCGCTAACAGCACCGCGAGGCAAATATTAATGATGACACCGGGCCCGAAATACCAGGCATAGGCGATTGTGCCGGGCAGCAGGGCAATGATGACCTGGATCATCAGGCGTTTGAGCGTATTGCCCTGGGAGACGTATGGTGATGAGACGATAACGCTGGTCACTGCGAGTCTTCCTGCGCCTCTTTCTTGCGCGCCTTGACCCTGTCAAGCGCAGCCTGAACTGGATCTGCCATGGGTTTACCATTGCCGGGCCTGGCGTTTTTCTTTTGCAGGGCCTCGCGTTTCAGCCGTCGACGCTCTTCATCTTGCTGTTTTTTCAACAGTAGTCGTTTTTCACGAAACTCGAATCTAATACGCGCACGATCGGATTTGAAGTGCGCCTTTTGCGCCGCGCGAATTTCACTTTTAGCGGCACGATAGTATTGCACCAGCGGGATTCTGCTCGGGCAAACCGTGGAACAGCAACCGCATTCGATACAGTCAAACAGGTGAAATTCCTGGGTACGCTCGTAGGCCCTGGCACGTGCATGCCAATAGAGTTGCTGGGGTAACAATTGTGCCGGGCATACCTCGGTACACTTGCTGCAGCGGATACATTCATCGTGGTAGCCCGGCGATGTCGGAATGGTTTCCTCGCGCATCACCATAATACAGTTACTTGCTTTAACAATCGGAACCTCGCTGCCGGAAAGCGCAAATCCCATCATCGATCCGCCCATGACCAGGTGTCCACTGGCGCCATGCCGGTAGCCTCCGGCAAGTTCGACCAGGTGGTTGATCGGTGTGCCCAGTCGAGCTTCCCAGTTGCCGGGTTGCGCGATATTGTCGCCGGTAATTGTTACCACGCGGGAGATCAGGGGTTCGTCCTTTTCGAGAGCACGCGTGATGGCCGCGCAAGTACCGACATTCTGGCAGAAGAGACCAATATCAAACGCCAGCTGGCCATGTGGTACTTCTTTCCCCGTCAGAATCTGGACCAGTTGTTTCTCACCACCCGAAGGATAAATCGCCGGGATCGGAATAATTTCGGTGTCCGGCAGAGGATGCAGAGCAAGCGCTTTCGCCGTGGCAGCGATGGCTTCCGCCTTGTTATCTTCAATCGCGATATACGTGGTTCGTGGTGCCAGGATTCGCTGCAGGTAGCCGGTGCCTCGAATCACTTCAGCCGCGTTGAAGCGCATCAAGGTATCGTCGCAGGTAATATAGGGTTCGCACTCGACCCCGTTGATTATCAGTGTGTCTATACCCTGCACCTTGCCGCGCGACAGCTTTGGCGAGGTCGGGAAAACCGCACCTCCGAGTCCGACAATGCCGGCGCGACAAATCAGTTCGATCACTTCACCGGGCGTCACGTTTTCCAGGTCTGCCAGGATAGGCTCGATGGCTTTGTCATCGCCATCGACGTCGATGGTGATACAGGTATCCGTTTTCCCCGACGGGTGTGCCACTGGGTAGTTTTCGATTGCGCTGATCGTGCCCGAGGTGGGCGCGTGCACTGCGGCGCAAATCAACGCAGAATCTGAGGCGATTACCTGGCCCTTCAACACGCGATCACCGATCTCGACCCGAGGTTTGTTATGATCACCGATGTGTTGCCTTAACGGCAGGAACAGGCGTTCGGGTAAAGTAGCCTGTAGCAATCCCCGCTGGAGCGACTCGGCTTTATGTCCGTCGAGCCGCAGGCCGCCATGAAAATGGTGTAGCTTAAGCATCCTGCAACAATCCCAGCGGGTCTAACGGCGCCGACCATTTCCAGTCGTCGATGGATTGCTCGGTGGGGACCATGTCGATGCAATCGACCGGACAGGGGGGCAGGCAGAGTTTGCAGCCCGTACACTCGTCGGCAATCACGGTGTGCATCTGCTTGGCTGCACCCAGGATCGCGTCGACCGGGCAGGACTGGATACAGAGCGTGCAACCAATGCAGGTTTGCTCGTCGATCACGGCCAGCAGCGGGACCTCAAGATGCTCACCATGCTCTGCATTGAGATCGAGTACCTCGGTATCGAGCAGGCTGGCAAGTGCAACGATTGTCGCCCGTCCACCCGGAGGGCATTGATTGATGGGTGCTTCACCGTTTGCAATGGCCTCGGCATAGGGTCGGCAACCCACGTAGGTGCATTGTCCGCATTGAGTCTGGGGCAGCAGTGCGTCGATTTGATCGACAATCGGATTGCCTTCAACCTTGAAGCGTATCGCCGCGTAGCCGAGTATCAGGCCGAATACTCCAGCCATCAGGCTGATGGTGAAAATTGCGACAAACACGGGTTAGACCTTGACCAGGCCGCCGAGCCCCATGAAGGCCAGCGACATCAGCCCTGCGGTAACAAGGCCTATCGCCGAACCCTTGAACGGTGCTGGCACGTCGGCAACATTGATGCGCTCACGCATGGCTGCGAACAGGATTAATACCAATGAAAAGCCGAGCGCAGCTCCGAAGCCGTAGATTACCGATTCGAGAAAACTGTTTTGCTCCTGGACGTTAATTAGCGCCACGCCCAGCACCGCGCAGTTGGTGGTTATCAGCGGTAAAAAAATACCAAGCACGTTGTAAAGCAGCGGGCTGGTTTTGTGCACCACCATTTCGGTGAAATTGACGACGGCGGCAATTGCGATAATGAAGGCGATAGTGCGCAGGTACTCGAGATCCAGTGGCGACAGGATCCAGCTATTGATCAGGTAACTCAGTATTGCCGACAGGGTCAGTACGAAAGTTGTTGCCGCGCTCATACCGATGGCGGTCTCCACTTTGCGTGAGACACCCATAAACGGACAAAGCCCGAGGAATTTGACCAGCACTATGTTGTTAACAAACACCGTGCCGATTAAAAGTAACAGGTATTCTGACATCGCCGAATTATAAGGCCTGAAACTTGTGAAAAATACCGAAATTGCCTGAGGTCTTTATAAAATTGATTAATGCTTGCTCAGTCGGCGAACTCGCCGGCTTCAAGATCTTTGGTCTGCTCGATGAAGCTTTCAATGGTTACCGTTTTTTTCAGATGCCAGTTTAGCGAGCTGAGGCTGTTCTGGTATCTCGCAGACGAACTGAAATCGTCCAGTATGGCCCTCATCTCCGGGCTTTGCAGGATCGAGGGCACCGCGATGGGACTTGCAATCAGGATGGCCAGTAAAATGCTGCGGTTTCGTTTTAAATGCGAAATATGGATCAGGTAGAGTGCGACTGCACAGGGGATGATCAGCAAGTACCAGCCAAACCGGAACAGCGTGGCCGGCCAGTTCGCCGAAAACAGGTAGCCCAGTTCGTAGGTAAAAATCGACGCGAAGTAGTAAAGCAGGTAAACTAGGCATACCGAGGTGACCAACTGTCTGATTTCCCATCGATTGACCAGCAGGCGTTCGAGTATCGATAACGCGAGCACGAAAACACCGATGGTCAATACGCTTTCTCGTAACACGTGCTTGAACATTTCGCTCCATTTGAAGCTGGTGTAGGAATTCTGAAAAAACTCGAGGCCGCCAACAAACAGGCAAATCAGAACGAGTATGACCGCCCAGTAGGCATGCCCGAACAGGTGGCTGCTTTTGCCCTTGCCGGCCAGGGGGCGAGTCGCAGAAACTGCATAATTGCGCGGCAGCAGCTGCGCCTGGACACGACCGATTTCAAGGTTCAGCGGTAACTTTTCAGTGACCAGTGAATCCAACCGCCGGTTGTCGATGCGGGTCGGGTTTATCTCGGTCAGGTTGACCAACTCAAGCGAGTTCTTGCCATAGCGGATTATTTTAAGGTGGTGTGGTGCAACGGTTGGATCAGAAAGGATGATATCGTTATCCAGGGCACGTCCAATCGTGGTTACTTCGCCATCGATTTGTTCGTATCGATGCAATCCCCGGGTGCTGATTTCGAGTATCAGGGCTTCCATTCGGATTGCTCCAGAAATTTTTGAATCAGCGGCAGGGTTGACGAGTAATCAACGCCAGTCATGATCAGTGTAATGAAGAACCCCTGGTTCTTATGACCCGTGAGTGCCGCCGTAAAAAGTACATCGCTCATGCCCTTGTATTCGACGTACTCTCTGCGACATAGATTACCTTTAAGCTCCTGCGTCGAGACCTCAACAAACCAGGTGCGGCAATTGAAATTGCTGACGATGTCACGATCGATTTTTGAGTCGATTTGATCCTTGTTCAGATTTTCGTAGAGGTTATAAAACTGGACCGCGTTAAGATCTTCCGATTCAAGCCAGAAATACTCGTAGATCAAGTCGCCTACGAACTTGTTGTCTTCATCGAGATAGACGTGGTTCTTATTGGCACAACGAATCTGGTAACGTTTGTAGCGCGCAATGGTGCTGAGTTTGGCGCTATTGTCCCAGCAACGCACGGTTGGCGAGATGATGCCAGGCAACTTGAACTGGCGCAGGTCGAGTTTCGGCCAGTCGCGCTCCAGCAATTGTTCAATGTAGCTGGTTTCGTAAGCCAGCACCTGCCGTGCAACTTCGAGCTTGAGGTCTGCTTCGTT
>CAXMSP010000040.1:0-11887 GCA_964196225.1 uncultured Gammaproteobacteria bacterium
GTTGAAGGCATGCAGCGCGGCCGCCAGTCTAGCGCCTTCACCGGCGGAGTGTTTACACCGATCATGGACAAGCCCTCGCATCATTTTGCAAAATGGGTGGCGAAACAATTGACCAAAGGAAATAACTAGCGATTTCCATGAGTATCTTTAGGCCGTTAGCACCTCTTCTGGCAGCGATACTGATATTGTCTGCCAGCCAGCTCCAGGCGGATCAGAAACTGGAACTGCAGCAGGTCACTGAAGGTGTCTATGCAATTGTTGGCGAGCTTGGCAACCGCACAACAGATAACCTCGGAAATAATGCAACATTTGGATTGGTTGTTACGAGAGATGGTGCCGTACTCATCGATTCAGGTGGCACCCACCCCGGTGCCCGAGAAATTGATCGACTGATTAAAACCGTCACCGCCAGGCCGGTGGTATGGGTTGTTAATACCGGTGGACAGGATCATCGCTGGCTGGGTAACGGCTATTTCAAGAACCAGGGTGCGCAAATTATTACCAGTGAAGCGGCGGTGAACGACCAGAAAGCCCGCACCCAGGATCAACTCATAATGCTCGGCAACCTGGTTGGAGAAAAAGCGGTTAATGCAACTGATCCGGTTTATGCTGACAAAACCTTCACCGACTATTTCGAGCTTGAACTGGGAGGCACTATTTTCGAGCTGCACCATTCGGGCAAGGCGCACACGCCCGGTGATAGTTATGTCTGGCTTCCTCAAAAGCAGGTTATGTTCACCGGGGATATCGTTTACGTCGAGCGGATGCTGGGCGTCGGATCACAATCCAACAGCAAAAGCTGGCTCGAGGTTTTTCAAACCATGGCGGCGCATAAGCCACGACACCTGGTGCCAGGGCATGGCCATGCAACCGACTTATCCCAGGCTAAAACGGATACCTATGATTACCTGGTTTTCCTGCGCAAGTCGGTTTCAGACTTCATGGACAGTGGTGGCGACATTTCGGATATAGGGAGCGTAAACCAGACAAAATTCAGCCACCTTCTTAATTTTCAGCAGATCGCCGGAAGAAATGCACAGCAGGTGTTTACCGAAATCGAATGGGAGTAGCAGTATTAAGATGTTCTTAAAAGTTCCCGGTTTTCATGAATTCGGACGCTAAGTTCCTGTTTTCGCGGCCGAAAACGACTGATAAAGGCGATTTTCTCCCCTCTGTATGCAATTCTTAGTTTCTTTGCTCCGCTTGATCAGGCACTATTCGTTATACGCCAACAATAATTAGCCTGGTTATTTGGAATAAAAGATCTTGTCAATTGAGCGATAAAGTCTGATCGACTTTAAGCTGCTACGAATATGAGAATAAATTCCCGTAAATACTGCCTGAAAATGGCTTGTAACGAACCCAGCTCAAACTGAACGGTTACAAGGTGGATCGCTTTGCGTCCAGGTCGAGAAGTAACAATCCTGTTTCGAAACGGTGAATTCGAATAGGGACTTATCTAAATGATTCACCATTATTAACGAGAGTATTAACATGAGTAAAGGTACAGTAAAGTGGTTCAATGCTACAAAAGGTTATGGCTTCATTACGCCGGAAGACGGCGGCAAAGATCTTTTTGTACATCATTCTGAAATCAAAAGTGGCGATGACTACGCAACGTTGAATGACGGCCAGTCGGTTGAATTCGAGGTAGGCCAGGGCCAGAAAGGACCCTGTGCAAATAACGTTGTTCCTGTTTAAGTAAACCATACACAAAAGTACAATTTGACGGACGGCCCCAGCTAACGCAGGGCCGCGAAGGACGGGCACTATTTGGTGCCCAAAAACCAAAACATCACCGTAAGGATACTCGATGAAAGTCGCATATATTTTCTCCAGCCAGGGGCACACGGTTTCATACAAGCTTGGAAAAATGATCCTGCCACAACTTGAGGAACAGTCACATGGCCCCGAAGTGGTGGGCATGTTCTTTTTCGAGGACAACAATTACGTACTGGTAAAGGGCGATCCCCTCGGGGAACGACTGGCAAAGGTGGCCAAAGAGCAAAACATTATGCTGATGGGTTGCGATCAATGTTGCTGGGAGCGTGAAATTCACGACAAGCTTGTCGACGGCGCCACCATCGGTTGCTTTCCTAACCTGTACGAAGGACTTGCCGGTAACATGCCGGACCAGGTCATCACCCTTTAGTTCTTTCGCATCCAGGTGCAGCTTGCCTATCGCTATTATTCACAAAGCAGACAAGTTGAAAAAAAAACAGAGTGTAAAAGTGTCCCGTAAGCCAATTGCAGGACACCAGCTGTATTATTTCAGCACCTGTCCTTTCTGCATCATTGTGCGTCTCGCGTTGTGGTGGCTGGGTCTTAGAATATCGCTTAAAGAAGTCATGTTCGACGCAGACAATGGTAATGACTTGACGGCAGGTGGTGGCAAGTTCCAGGTACCGTGTTTACGCATAGAAAGTGCCGACAGCAAGGTTCGATGGATGTACGAATCGATTGATATAATACGTTATCTGAAAAACGATCTTGCCACCTGAGCTGCACAGGTATCATTTCATTATGCGCAAGATAAATGACTTCAAGCCTTTTGTTCCATCGAATGATTACGCAGTCTCGAAAGCGTTCTACGAGTGCATGGGTTTCACCATAAACTGGGATAGCGAAGAAGTTTGCGAAATTGATACCAACTTTGGTTATCGATTCCTGCTGCTACCCAGGAATCACAACAACTACGCGCATAGCCTGATGCTTCACTTCCTGGTTAATTCGGCACAGGAATGGTATGACCATTTCGAAGATGTGGGGTTGACGCAGAAATTCGAAGGTACCAAAGTCGCTCCACCCGAGCTGATGCCATGGGGATTGCTGATAACCCATGTCTGGGACCCGGCCGGGGTATTACTGCATTTTGCCGAACGACCCGGTGAGCCCGACGCAAGTCGATGATGTTTCGCTAACCCTTAAAGCTCATCCTCGTTACCGATTTCCCTGACCTCGGGGAACACTTCGTGCAGGGTTTCGTAGAATAAATCCAGTTCTTCCCGGTGCGCGCCATGAACGTCGATTAATTGTAACAATTTACGCATGAAAGTCAGGCGTACCGCCGGATTGTGCTTCAGGTAAAAATTTATGGTGTGCAAATCACCATGTACATCGGCCGTCGACCCCTTGGCGGCGCGATAGAGATGATCCGCCTGCTCGTCATTTAGCTCGAATTCCTGTTTTAATATTCGATCGAATTCATGCTTCTCCTTCGCATCGACATGCTGATCTGCGCTGATTATGTGGTACAACACCGACGCCAGGGCGCTATGCAGTATTTCGTCATCAGGGTGATCGAAAAGCTTGCTTTCATTTTTGAGGCTATCAAACCAGTGGGTGAGCGATTCAAACATAACAGGGTCCTATTTTTCAGGTTTCCAAAACGCATGATTTCGTGCGCAGTTATATTTATACAATAAGACGAATTTCGGATTTCTCCATTGATTTGTATCAACCAAACTAAAAAATTCCACTCCGTTTCAAGGCCATGTATTCGTTGATCAGGGTTGAGTGCATGTAGGCCGGGGGCGTATCGGCGACGATGATGTTATCACTGCGCAGTTGCGCATACATTGCCGACTGCTCCTGCAGGTGATTGGCAACACCGCAATACCTTAATGCATCGTCAATCGACACGACCTCGGTTGCCAGCGTATCGGTTAGTACCTGCTGTCGCATCGAAGCCACCATGACCAGGTGATGTTGCGACAAAAGCCTGGCGGCCTGGGTCAAATCATCCCGGTCCTGCGGTTCCAGCGATGAAATCAGGATAATCAGCGAGCGGCGCGGCTGGTGCGTCATCAATTGCTGTGCGACATCGAGGTAATCGCTGGCGGCTGGAGAGCTGTCAAGATCGTAAATCTGATCCAGCAGTCGACTGACCTGAAAACGCCCCTTGATCGGAGCAACCCAGCGCGACTGCCCGGCAAAACTGAGCAGACCCACGCTATCCCCCTGGCGCAAGGCGACAAAGGCAGAAATTAGCAGCGCGTTGAGCGCATGGTCGAAATGACTGATTTCACCATCCTTGGCGCGCATTCGCCTGCCACAATCGAGCAGGAAAACAACCTGCTGATCGCGTTCTTCCTGGTATTCACGTGAAATCGGTTTCTGGAAACGAGCCGTCGCCCGCCAGTCGACCTGGCGCAGGGAATCGCCTACTCGAAAATCGCGCAATTGATGAAAATCGGTCCCCTCCCCGCGACGCTGGCGTAACTGTAAACCGAGATCGAGGTAGAGTTGATCGCTACCGATGAACGAAGAACGAAACAGGGGTTTATAGTTCGGGTAGATCTTAGAAGACTGCCTCTCACCATAGTAAAAGTTCTTTTCCCACAGTTTCCAGTCCGATAGTACCCGACAACACGGCTGTCCAAACTCGGCCAGGCCGCGCTGTAAAGGCGTAATCGAATAACGTAAATCCACATGCTCTCCGGGCTCAAGTGTGAGCCTGACCGGTAAACCTTCGAAATGCAGCTTCGACGGCGGGAAATCGGTCAACCAGAATTCCTGGCGGCGTTGGTCCTGGTTGCTGACCCGGATTCCGATTCGTTGGCGGATACCGAGAGCAAGGTGCGGTTCTAGCGACCGTGTCGCTTCGAGTCGTGGCTTACGCAGCGCGAACCCATCCAGTAATGCAATTAACGCAACCAGGCCAAACCAGCACCAGAAAACGAGCTTGATCTCAAATGATCGTGGCCACTCCAGGATCGTGGCGAGCGCTGCAAGCAGGCCCAGTAACAGCCAGACCAGCAGCAGCTGAATTAATAACCGGGAAGGTTTCATGAGCGTGGGGCGTCGACCTTCTCTAACAGGTTACCGAGCACTTCATCAACACCAAGACCATCGATTTCCACCTCCGGTGCCAGAATAACCCGGTGTCGTAATACTGGTAATACCATCGACTTCACGTCATCTGGAGTGACAAAACTAACGCCATTAATTAAAGCCAGTGCCTTGGCACAACGCAACAACGCAATGCTGGCGCGCGGGCCGGCACCGTGTCGCAACAACGTGGTGCCGCGTGTCGAGCGCACCAGTTGAACTGCATATTCAGCCACCTTTTCGTCTACCTCGATAGCGGCGCACTGTTGCTGCACGTTCTCGACATCGAGCAATTGTTGTGTATCGCTTTGATCACCGCCAAAAGATTCCAGGGCGTAACGGGTCGCAATCAGCAATTCATCATCAGCCTGCGGGTAGTCGATGTTTATCTTGATTACAAATCGATCCAGCTCTGCCTCTGGTAATGCATAGGTTCCTTCCTGTTCGATCGGATTCTGTGTTGCCAACACCATGAACGGTCTGCTGACTTGCAGCGACTTGCCATCCAGCGTGACCTGGTATTCCTGCATGACTTCAAGCAGCGCGGCCTGGGTTTTTGCCGGGGCACGATTGATTTCATCGGCGAGTAGCAGGTTGGTAAATACCGGGCCCTGTTTAAGTACAAACTTGCTCTGCGACATATCGAACATGACATGCCCGGTGACATCTCCAGGCATCAGGTCGGGCGTAAACTGGATGCGCTTGAACTTGCCGCCTATTCCGGCCGCCAGCGCTTGTACCAACAGGGTTTTACCGAGCCCCGGTACCCCTTCGATCAAGACATGGCCGCCCGCAAGCATGGCGATCAAAACCTGGTCGACGACTTGTGACTGACCTATCAGTCGGCCATTGATATGTTCTCGCAAGGCATTAAGAGCCGTGGATGTTGTGCTGGTTGAATCATTCATAGTGATTGCTCGATATGTTTTAAAAGTCTTACCGTTTGTACAAAAGATGCTTCGTTAAAATCGGCGCGGCCGAAGGCGCGTGCGATTGCATCCGGATTGAGATCGCAGCGCTGTGCTATCAATTCGAATTGCCGTGCCTGGTCAACACGGGAAAACTCGCCCAGCGTCAGGCTGGCGCGGCGCATTACGCGTGCGCGTAAAGGCTCCACCAGGTGCACTCCCTGTCGACGATGCCACAGGTAATGGGAAATCGATGAGAAATACTCTCCCAGGGCCCGCGACTGCGAGAGGTCATTCGGCAGCATTCGGCCAAAGCGATAACCCGCGCGCCAGATCCAGATTAATATCAGTAATCCCGCTGCGATCAGGAGTTCGGTCGCATTGCGCCCCATCAACACCCAGATCGAATCGCGCAATACCGAACGCAGAATTGCGAAATTACCCTCGCCCGAACTCAGTAACCATAACAGGTAGGCATGATCGTACTGATCGATGTGATACGAAGTCCAGATGCCCGGATCGGAAATGATCGTCAGCAGTCCGCTACCGACTTCGAACTGCAACATGTGAATCCCGTGTTCCGAGTAGGACCAGCTAAAGGGCTTATGCCCGCTATCACTCTCGGAATCTAAAATATGAGGATGCGACAGGATTTTCGAATCGTTGAAGGCGACTTCGACGTCCCCGATATCATCGGCAAACTGCACCGGGGTGATGGAGTCCTCTTCTTCCTCTAAAGAGCTTGCAATCTCTTCTCTCGATTTTCCCGATTCGAGCTGGCGATTGTATTCGCGCAAGGTTTCGCTCAGCGTTTTTTCCTCGGTCTCTTCTTCGTCTTCAAATTCCCGCCAGTCGACCTCGACCGAAAATTCTCCCAACAGCAGGTCATCGTCATGGGAAACCGCATCGGCGGTGTAGATAACATTGCCACCCACATCAAGCCAGTTCATTACCTGCTCAAGCTGACGCGGGGTTTGCACCTGGTTGGCATCGGTGAAAAAGAGCGTGCCGAGGTTGGAGCGCTCATCGAGCCTGGCGAGGCTATCGACATCGGTTACCTCTATGCCGCTTTCAGTCATAAATTTCTGTGCCGCCAGGTAGGGATTGCGTAACGCGTCGAGACTCCAGCCGGACTCCTCCGTTTCCTCGTAAAACTCGATGCTCGCATACAAACCCCAACCGACCAGGCCAAGCAGCACCAGGCCCAACATGGGCTTGACATAAGTACTACCGCGGTTCATCGGATAGCTCCGCAGTCAAACCATCGCACAGGCCCTTTATGGTTTCACTTTCTGGCAACTGGTGCCCGTAGGCGAGCCGGCGCCAGACATTGGTGAGTTGCCAGAAATATTCGTTAAGTGAGTCAATTCCGTGGGCCCTGACCAGCGCGGCACACTCGGCCTCGGTGTGACTGGCGCGAAAAGCGAGTTCATATTTAGCGATCAGGCGCGATAAGGAGGCTCGATACAGCAGGCTCAGGGCTTCCCGGTAACCACCCTCTGCCCACAATTCCATTACCTCCACCGGCACATCGGACGGCAGACTCTCAGGCGTTACATCAAGACCAAATAATACTTCCGGAGCGGTTTTCTCCGGCTGTCGTCTGCCCAGCCGGGACAATGGACCCCGGTAGCGCCTAAACAGGTAAAACATCAACCCGGCAAATGCCAGAACGAGTAATACCTTGACCCAGGCCGCGATGTTGCTGAGTACCTCCGACCAATCTTTGAATAGCTCCAGCCATTCGAGGAAATCGATCATCCATTCAGGAAACGCCTCTTCGTCCGCTTCGCTCCAGCCCTTGAAACGCCATTTACGTACTGTTCTATCCATTCCAAAATCCTGACCCTGCAGCACCGACTCGATCAGCTGCCTGGCCGATTCATGGTCATGTTCGGTCGCCGCGTCAACCGCGGCCGGCATCGTCAATGTCACCAGCCCGGCGAGGACTATTGCCGAGACCACTCCTGCCCTTTGCGAAGTGGCCTGCTGCTTGCGATTGGCCAGGTTGCGAAAGCTGATTTCAATATCCCAGGCTTCGAGTTCGATTCTGCGGTTTAAGTAGAGCGCAAAACCGGCCATGGTGTGGAATGGCATAACCAGGGTTATCGCGGCGATACCAGCCAGGGTATAAATCCACTCACCGGCAAGGGTCAGATCATTGAAACTGTCGTAGTAGCTAATTCCAAGCGTGTCCGGAGTGAAGAAATCAAACAGTACTACCAGGCCGAATGCGACCAGTAATTCAAAACAAAAGCAGACCAGCTGATTGCCCAGGGCGACATCGGTATACCTGCCGTGCAGTATGCGCAAACGCTCGCGACGCGCTGTGCCCTTCAACTCTTCGAGTACAGTGACCGGATTATCGAAGGCACGCTGCACCGAAAAACGCCGCCATAATAACCATGGCAGAATGTCCTTCAAGGGCAGCGATTTCATATTGGACCAGGTACCCGGTTCTTCATCGAACAACATACGACTGGCGATATAGAGCGGTAAACGTTCCCAGAACGGTTTGAGCCACCAGATAAATAGCAGGGACCATAAAGGGCTTTGTGAAAATACAAGCAATAGCACGATAGATAGCGGCAGCAGCGGCAGCAGGCTGGCAATGTAAATTTGCCGCCACCAGGCACGCGCCATCAGGAAACCAAGATCGACCGCCTGCCAGCCTGAACGTAGGCAGGCGTTGACCTGCAGCTTATCCAGATTCATGACGACGTCCTGAAAATGAATAGAGCAACACCAATGCCCACAAAATTGCGCCCACGCCATACTTGACTTCGATCGACAGGCTGGTGCTCGAAGACCAGAAAGCCTCCAGGAAAGCGGCAATGATCAGCATCAGGACAATGCCGTACAGCATGGGCACCACGTCACGCCCCGCCTTGCGCAGCGATTCGAGCCGCGATGAGTGCCCTGGATTGAGGATCGCGTAGCCAAGCCTTAAACCCGCCGCGCCACTGAACACGATTGCGGTAAGCTCGAACGAGCCGTGACCGACCACAAACGGGTAAAAAGTATCGACATAGTCCAGTCGGGTCAAATGTCCCGCGATACTGCCCATGAACATGCCGTTGAAAAACAATACCAGCAGGGTCCCGATTCCTATAACCATACCGCCGGCAAAGCATCGGAACGCGACACTAATATTGTTCTTGATGTAAAAACCGAACATGAATACGTCGGTCTCGGCCTCGCGTTCGCGACCGATTTTACGGGCCTCGGGATCATACATGCTTTCAATCTGGCGCACCTCGGGCCCATCGAGAACACTGTAGACCGCATCTTCATCAAGGTAAGTCCAGAGACCGGCAACCAGGCCAGGCAAAACCATCACCAGGAATGCCACCAGGATGAAATAGCGATGGCGGTAAATCGCGAGCGGGAAATCGCGTTTGAAAAAGGCGTAAATATTGAGCCGGGTTTCTGAACGGTACCGATATAGCTCACGATACAGACCGAGCACCAGGTTATTCAGGCGCTCTACCAGCGCAGCGTCGTAAAGGCGCTCCTTGGCAATAGACAGGTGTTGGCACAAGAGCAGGTAATTTTCTGCCAGCACCTTGCTGTTATCACCCTGCATCGGCTTTTCCAGTGATTCCTCGATTTGCTGCCAGACGGCCTGGTGGCGGGTTTCGAAAAGTTGCTGTTTCATCGAACCCCCAGGAACCAGGCTCCGATACGCCGCAACTGTTCTACCCCGTTATCTCCCTTTTCATGGGTAATACCCTCGAGAATGCTCGCCAGTTCCTGCTGCCTGGGCTCGGAGAGCTGGTTACTGCGCTGCAGAAACTCGATAATCGATGTCTGTTCGGGGCGCAGTAACGAGGTTGAAGGTGCAAGCGGTGTGATCTCTTGCATCGCTGCGGGTTTCGCCGAATCGGGCACGCTTATCACCAGGGTTCCGGCGGCCATGTCACCGAGACGCTGAAAACGTTGATTGGACAACATCGTGACCAACCCAACGAGGTAAAACAACGGCAGGAAATCAACCGTGCGTAACAGGTTACGCACCATTGAAGCGCCTAGCGTCACAGGGCTTAGATCGTCGTTAATAACAGATATCTTCAGTAATTTCTTACCCGGGGTTTGCCCACGCGAAAATACCTCGAACAGCACCGGGTAAAGCCATTCGATAACGAACAGGAAAATAAGGAAAAAACCGCCACCCAGACCAGCACTGCCCAACGGGATTGACAGGATCGATAAAATGAAAACGATGATGCCGCGAATGCCAAGGTCAATCGCAAAAGCAAAGAATCGCGGAATAGGCCCTACTACCTGGGCTTCAAGGTTGATACCCCCAGGAATCTCGACCCGATAACGTGTATCAAGCAATAACTTTCCTTAATCCGCGAGGGTCTGGGCCTCGGCACCAAACAGTTTGAAATAAATCATCGCATAGGCCAGTGAAACCCAGGGCACTATCCAGATTAATGGGATAGTCAACGGAATCATGCCGAGCGTTACCAGTAGCATGACCAGTAGCAGAAATCCCGTGGCACGAAACCAGATCCGGGTGACTACCTTGCGCGATGCCTCGAGTGCCTGCCACGCAGTCATGTCTTTCTCGATCATTAAAGGTAGCGAAAACATGTAGGCAAACGAAAGATAAATGCCCGGAATAATTAACAGGATATAGCCGAGCATTATCATCAGTGACATCATAATATACCAGAGTATTGCGCCCGGAATGCGGTAAAAATAATTGAATACGGAGCCGGTTGAAACCGATTTATTCTGTGCGTGGCGGATGCCCATGATGGTGATACCGGCAATGACTGGCATGGTTGCGGCAATAGCAACGATTTGCACCAACGACGCGATGATCGACGCGGTCGTCTCCTCCGCACCAACGGCTACCAGTCCAAGCACAATCGGCACGCTAATTAGTGCGGCAATCACATAAACGATTAACCAGATTACGGTCGCAATATGACATTTGAGTTTGAAACCCTTGAGGCCTCGCCAGGCTTCACCGAGGGTCTCGAGCATGTTGACTTCAATATTACCTGCAATCGCATCTTCAATATTACCGCCACTGCGTTCGGAAGGACTGTGATACGCAAGGTCGGATTCCGGGGTAGCGTAAATATCGTTCATGGATAAATCCTTGATTTTACTGATCGAATGCCAGCTGATTATAGCAGGATAAATCAGCAACGCTTCCCGGCCTCAGGATTTTGAATGATCCGTTTTACTCTCGATATAACACCTTATTCGAGCATCCAATTTAGTTGGCAATAAGACAGTTTTCTATACCTTGAGACGATATCAATATCGCCTAATAAACCGAATCTCAATCAATTCAACGGCGCCAACCTCTGGCAATAAAGTCGCCTGATCAATATCACTAGTTAGCCCGAAAGCGGACATTGGAAAGATAAATTTAGGCGTCGACTATCGACCCAATATAGATACTCATTCCATTTTTATACTTCTCGCGTAGCGGACACTTTGTGCGATTGCATGCGCTTGTTATGTGGCATTTATACATTTTCGAAATGTAAGTGCAATGCGATCAAAATATACCCTGGCAGGGATGATTGACGACGTAAGAATAGATGACGGGAATGAATTCGGAGACCTTTGAGCGGCCAGGAGCGGAGGACATTGGCAACGTCATGGGGTATTGAAAGGATGCGACGGTCCGTGTCTCATTAGGCCAATAGTACCATTCGCGGTCGGGATACAATTCAGGAAAGTTCTTCTCTACAGTTTCAAATTCAGGATAGCTATTGTGCTGTCGGCAGTAGTCTTTGAAAAACTTCTCTACAAGGAGCGCTTGCTCCACTGTCGCGGAATCCTTCATATAAAGCCCCCCGAGACCAAGTAAAAGTAGAACTACAGCGATTCCAATCAATAGTTTGGGTCTCATCGTAGTTCATGCTCTCTTATCACGATCTCACTTGCCACATAACAGTATATTTAAATGGTCTTTGACCTATTAATAGATATTAGCAGGTAGACCTGATAACCGCCCTCAAGAGTTGCTTGCGAGAGTCCGTTCCTGGCCGAAGATCGCCGCCTGGTCTCAGCTTATTAGCGTCCGCTATCGGGAAAGCTGACGCGTAAATTAATTCGATAGGCGGCAGGGATCGTAAGGGTAATCAACCTGGTTTCCGAAGCTCTTTTATAACAGCTGC
>CAXMSP010000041.1:0-13410 GCA_964196225.1 uncultured Gammaproteobacteria bacterium
CGCTCACCGGATTTATGAGGACGGGTTTCATCCGCAGTTTATTGTGGGTATCTGGCGCGGGGGCACCCCGGTTGGTATCGCGGTGCAGGAGTACTTCGAGTTTAAAGAAATCGAGACTGATCATATTTCCGTGCGCACCTCTTCTTATTACGGCATTAACAAGCAAGCCAAAAAAATCCGGGTACACGGTCTGCATTACCTGATCGAAAACGCGAATGCCGATGATCGCCTGTTAATCGTCGATGACGTGTTTGATACTGGGCGCAGTGTCGATGCATTGATCAAGGCGATCAGGAAGCAATCACGCCTGAACGCACCGGCCGAAATCCGGGTTGCCTGCCCGTGGTATAAGCCATCTAAGAATAGTGTCAAATTTGAACCGGACTATTACCTGCACGAAAGTGAGGAATGGTTGGTGTTTCCGCATGAACTGGCGGGGCTCAATATTGCGGAGATAGGCGAGGGTAAGAAAGACCTGGGCAATATTCTTGAGTTATTTAAATAGTCCCTTTTCCCCGGGGCGATGTGCCCCGGGGAAAGATTAGCAACAGGAATAGCCAGTTCTTTTGATTATTACTGTTCCGGGATAGCCCCGGTTCAGTATTGACCCCATTAAGCTAGTGCTGCAATAGCGCCATCATTTGCGTGACGCTGGTATCTTCGAAGGTCTGCTGATCGGCACAAATAGACAATATTTGCTCCGCCTCTTTGGCATTGATGTGACCGCGCAGGTAACGTTCGAATTTGGCTTTTAAGAGGGGTATGCCCTCGTCACGACGGCGTCTATGCCCAACCGGGTAGTTGACCACGACTTCTTCGCTCGAGCTGCCATCGTTGTAGAAAACCTGTAACGAATTGCCGATTGCGCGCTTGTCCGGCTCGAGGTATTCGCGCGTAAAACGCTCCTCTTCGCTCACTTCCATTTTCTCGCGCAATGCGTCGACCCGCGGATCGCTGGCTACGTTGTCTTCATAATGCTCTGCCTGTAAATCGCCCTTTAGCAATCCGATCGCAACCATGTACTGAAGACAGTGATCGCGATCCGCTGGATTATCCAGCGGCCCTGTCTTGTTGATAATCCGATCGCCCGATTCCTGGGTCTTGATAACGATGCGATCAATATCGTCGAGCCGGTTGGCGACCTCCGGGTGCAGTATCACCGCAGCTTCAACCGCGGTCTGGGCATGGAACTCTGCCGGGAACGATATCTTGAACAGGATGTTTTCCATGGTGTAGGTGCCGTAGCCCTGGGTGAACTCGAGCGGTTTTTTGCCAAAGGCAACATCCTGAAAGCCCCAGGTCGGTGCCGTGATTGCGGACGGATAGCCCATTTCGCCGCGTTGCGCGATAAACGCAAGGAACAGACCGCGCGACGAGGCATCACCGGCCGCCCAGGACTTGCGTGAACCGGTATTCGGTGCGTGTCGATAGGTGCGTAGCGACGATCCGTCGAGCCAGGCATGCGAAACCGCGTTCAGGCACTCGTCTCGACTGCAGCCGAGCATCTGCGCGGCAATTGCGGTCGAGGCAATGCGCACCAGCATGACGTGGCACAGGCCGACGCGGTTAAACGAATTCTCCAGCGCGAGCACGCCCTGGATTTCATGCGCCTTTATCATCGCGATCATGACGTCACGCATCGACAGCGATGCCTCGCCTTCGCTAACGCGCTTGCGCGACAGGTAATCGGCGAGCGCGAGGATGGCGCCCAGGTTGTCCGATGGGTGCCCCCACTCTGCCGCGAGCCAGGTGTCGTTGTAATCCAGCCAACGAACCATTGCGCCGATGTTCCACGCCGCGCGCATCGGATCGAGCTCGTAAGCGGTGCCTGGAACCCGCGCCCCGTGGCCCGGCATGTCGGCACCGGGAACAATGGGTCCCAGTAACTTGGTGCAGGCTGGATACTTCAATGCCAACAGCGCACAACCCATGCTGTCCATCCAGTCGTAACGCGCGGTTTGCATCGCTTCATTGGACTGGGTCACGTCGTAGTCGAGCACGTAGTCGACGATATCCTGGATCACTTCATCAAATTCTGGGCGACTCGCGTCCAGTACAGCAGCTTTACTCATGTCTATTTCCTTTCATTAATCGGGACAAAGGCCAGGTCTTCTGGACCGGTGTAATTGGCGGAAGGCCGGATGATCTTGCCATCGATGCGTTGTTCGACGACATGTGCGCCCCAGCCGGAGGTACGCGAAATGACGAACAGCGGCGTGAACATGTCGGTCGGGACGCCCATCTGGTGATAAGACACCGCGGAAAACCAGTCCAGGTTCGGGAACATGTTCTTCAGATCCCACATCACTGTCTCGAGGCGATCAGCCACCTCGAACATCAGCATATCGTCATTTTCCTCGGACAGGTTTTTGGCGACACGCTTGATCACTTCGTTCCGCGGATCACTGACGGTGTAGACCGGATGCCCGAAACCGATCACGATTTCCTTGTTGGCGACACGCTCGCGGATATCAGTCTCGGCTTCATCCGTCGAACTGTAACGCGACTGAATCTCGAACGCTGCTTCGTTGGCGCCGCCGTGCTTGGGCCCGCGCAGCGCACCGATCGCGGCGGTGATACAAGAGAACAGATCGGAACCGGTGCCTGCGACCACGCGCCCGGTAAAGGTGGACGCGTTGAACTCGTGCTCGGCATAGAGAATCAGTGAGATATGCATTGCCTTGACCCAGGACTCGCGGGGCGGCTCGCCGTGCAACAGGTGCAGAAAATGGCCGCCGATGGAATCGTCGTCGGTAACGAGTTCGATGCGCTTGCCGTGATGGCTGTAGTGATACCAGTAAACCAGCATCGAGCCGAAGCAGGCCATCAGGCGATCGATTATAGTGCGCGCCGCGTCGATATCGTGATCGTCTTCCTCTGGCACCTGGCATCCCAGCGCGGAGCAACCGGTGCGCATGACATCCATCGGGTGCGTGCTTGCCGGCAATTGTTCGAGCACGGTTTTAACCGTGTTGGGAAGGTCGCGCATCGCTTTCAGCCGTGCCTTGTAAGCATCCAGTTCGTCCTGGGTCGGCAGTTTTTCATGCACGATCAGGTAGGCGATTTCCTCGAATTCGCAGGTTTCCGCGATATCGAGAATATCGTAACCGCGGTAATGCAGATCATTGCCGGTTCTACCGACGGTGCAGATTGCGGTGTTACCGGCCGTGGTGCCGGACAGCGCAACTGATTTCTTGGGTTTGAACCCGGGCGCTTCACTCATGATGTTTCCTCGCTAAATAGTTTGTCCAGTTTTTGTTCGTAATCGTGATAATCGAGAAAGTCATACAACTCCATGCGAGTCTGCATGCTGTCGACCACGTTTTGTTGGGTACCGTCGCTTAAAATATGCTGGTAAACGTTCAACGCTGCCAGGCTTGCGGCACGGAATGCGCTCAATGGATAAAGCGCGAGCTTGACCCCGGCAGAGGCTAGCTGCTCGGTGCTGAATAACGGGGTGGCACCGAATTCGGTGATGTTTGCCAGTACCGGTACCTGCACCGCTTCAACAAACTGCCGGTATTGATCCAGCTCGGTCATCGCTTCCGGAAAAATCATATCGGCACCGGCGGCGACACAGGCCTGGGCACGCTCGATCGCAGCCTCCATGCCTTCTACCGCGAGCGCATCGGTGCGCGCCATGATGACGAAATCAGCATCGCTGCGGGCGTCGACTGCAGCCTTGACGCGATCCACCATTTCTGCGCTCGAGACGATAGCCTTGTTGGGTCGATGACCACAACGTTTCTGCATCACCTGGTCTTCAATATGGATACCGGCGACGTTGGCGCGGATCATTTCGCGGATACTGCGCGCGATATTGAAGGCACCACCCCAGCCCACATCGACATCGACCAGCAGCGGCAGGCTGCTGGCATCGGTAATGCGGCGTGCGTCTTCGAGCACGTCGGCGAGCGTGCTGATGCCAAGGTCCGGGATGCCCAGAGAACAGGCCGCGACGCCACCACCCGACAGGTATAGCGCCTGGTGCCCACATTTCTGCGCCATGATTGCGCTGTAGGCGTTAACGGCGCCGACCACCTGTAACGGATTGTTTGAGGCCACGGCCTGGCGAAGGTTTTTTCCAGGAGAAGTTGCTTCAGTCATTTTGATCCTCGAGAATTTTTTTAACGATTTCCCAGGCGCCGCTGATATGGCGACGCATCAGTATTTCGGCCAGTTCTTCGTCGCGTCGCGCGATCGCGGCGGCAATCTGGCGATGCTGTTCGAGCGCGGTTTGTGCCCGTGACGGGAATTGCCCCGATTGATGGCGACACATGCGAATCAACTGGTACAGCTCGCCGTTTAATTTTTCCAGTATCCACTGGTTTTGACTGGCGACCGCGATGCGGTAGTGAAAATCGATATCGCCCTCGCGCTGAAAATAAGCCTTGCCGTCGGTTTCGCTGATGGCCGCTGCATGCTGATCGAGCAATGCCGACAGCGACGCGATTTCCGCATCGGACATCAGGCGTGCGGCGAGTCGTGCGGCCATGCCTTCGAGGGATTCGCGCGCGCTGTAGATATCTTCCATCATTTTGGTATCAAGCGTTATCACGCGTGAACCGGCATGCGGAATTCGAACAATCAGTTTGATCCTTTCGAGGCGATGAATGGCCTCACGCAAGGGCCCACGGCTGATGCCGTATTTCAACGCCAGGTCGGATTCAACGATTTTCGAGCCCTGGGCAAGCTCGCCGTTGATGATGTCGAACTTGATGCTGTCAAAGGTGCGTCGCGCCAGCGTCGGCGATTCGGGCGCATCTTCTATATTAACGATCGAGGGCGTCTCAGACATAAATTGTCAACAATTAAGGCATTAATTTGCGATATTTGACTGAAATATGCATATATTAAGCAATATTGTCAACAATTTATTCGATGATAATCGAATTTTTAAAATCAGGAATGGCGCAAAATCAGGTTTAATGCGGTCAACAAGAATTAATTTTCAGAATAAATAAACTTAATAATGGTCAACAGGGTTAGCGGGATAATTCAATAATAGGTATATTGAGCGCTTGCCGTTGTCCAAACGTCCCGGCCGCAAGGTCAGGATGGTGCCCGTCGACACCAAATTATTATAACAGTTGAACGGGAACTGCTGACCTTTGAGGAAAAACTATGAGCATCGAAACCGTAACCGTTATCGACGATACCACTGGTAAAGAAGTCAAGTTACCGCTTTACACGCCCACCGCCGGTCCCAAGGTGATTGATATCGGTAAACTTTACAAGGAGCTGGGTTATTTCACCTATGACCCCGGATTCATGTCCACCGCGAGCTGCTCCAGTGCCATTACTTTCCTGGATGGTGACGAGGGTGTATTGCAATACCGCGGTTACCCGATCGATCAACTCGCCGAACAGAGCTCTTACCTCGAAGTCTGTTTTTTGTTGGTGACCAACCGCTTGCCGAAAAAACAGGAACTCGAGGAATTCGAAATTACCGTAACCAATCACACCATGCTGCACGAGGCGATGATACGGTTTTTTAGTGGCTTCAGGCGTGACGCCCACCCGATGGCAATTATGGTCGGGGTAGTCGGTGCGCTGGCCGCGTTTTATCACGACCATATGGATATCCACAACGAGGAGCATCGCATGATCACGGCCTATCGCCTGGTTGCAAAGATGCCCACCATTGCCGCAATGAGTTATCGTTATGCCAATGGCAAGCCTTTTGTTTATCCAAAAAACCATCTCAACTATACCGAGAATTTTCTCTACATGATGTTCTCGATGCCGTCGGAAGACTATACGCCCGATCCATTGCTCGCCAAGGCGCTCGACTTGATCATGATTTTACACGCCGATCACGAGCAGAACGCTTCGACCTCGACGGTACGCCTGGCGGGTAGTTCGGATGCAAACCCCTTTGCCGCAGTCGCGTCCGGAATTGCCGCGCTGTGGGGCCCCGCACACGGCGGTGCTAATGAAGCCGTGGTGCGCATGCTGATCGATATCAACGAATCGGGCAAACCGTTGCAGGCGTTCGTTGATCGCGCCAAGGACAAGAATGACCCGTTCCGCCTGATGGGCTTCGGCCACCGGGTTTACAAGAGTTACGATCCGCGCGCCAAGTTGATCCGCGAAATCTGCCATGAATTACTGGATGACATGGATGCCACCGAGGAGCAACAGAAATTGCTCGATACCGCGATGGCGCTGGAAAAGGTCGCGCTCGAAGACGAGTACTTCGTGCAGCGCAACCTGTACCCGAACGTCGATTTTTACTCGGGTATTATTTTCCTTGCAATGGGCATCCCGATGAACATGTTTACTGTCATCTTCGCCATGGCACGCACCATCGGCTGGATTTCGCAGTGGAATGAAATGATGACGGATTCCGAGAAAAAAATAGGACGTCCGCGACAGCTTTACAACGGTGCGATCGATCTGGATTATGTGCCGATTGAAAAACGCTGATTGGGCGCCATTTATTAATACCTATTGACCGAAGAGAGCACCGAAATGCTACAGGCATACCGCGAACATATTGACGAACGTGCCAAACAGGGGATCCCTCCCGAGCCGCTGGATGCGCAGCAAACCGCCGCACTGGTAGGATTTATCAAGAATCCTCCCGCTGGTGAAGAAAATTACCTGCTCGAGTTACTGACCCAGCATGTGCCTGCCGGCGTCGATGAAGCTGCCTACGTGAAGGCAGGCCTTCTCGCCGCGATTACGCGCGGTGAAGCATCGACGTCGTTAATCGATAAGGTCAAGGCGGTTGAAATACTCGGCACCATGCTCGGTGGCTATAACATCGAACCGCTGATCACCTGCCTCGGCGATGACGAAACTGCACCCGCTGCGGTTAAAGCCCTGGCGCATACCCTGCTGGTATTCGATGCATTCCACGATGTTGTGGAGAAGGCCGAGGCCGGCAACAGCTTTGCCAAACAGGTGCTCGAATCCTGGGCCAACGCCGAATGGTTCACTTCCAGGCCCTCACTCGCCGACAAGATAACCGTCTCGGTGTTCAAGGTTCCCGGCGAAACCAACACCGACGATCTGTCCCCGGCACAGGATGCCTGGTCGCGGCCCGATATCCCGCTGCATGCCAACGCGATGCTGAAAAACCCGCGTGAAGGTCTGACCGACAAGCCGCTCGAAAAAATTATCGAGCTCAAAGCCCTGGGTCATCCCATCGCCTATGTCGGCGACGTCGTCGGTACCGGCTCATCGCGCAAATCAGCGACCAACTCGGTGCTATGGCACATGGGCGATGACATTCCGTTCATCCCGAACAAACGCAATGGTGGTTATTGCTTCGGCAGCAAGATCGCACCGATTTTCTTCAATACGATGGAAGATGCCGGCGCGTTACCGATTGAAATGGATGTCAGCCAGATGGAAATGGGCGATGTTATCGATATCTATCCGTTCGCGGGCAAGGCCACGCGTCACGACAGCGACGAAGTGGTTGCAAGCTTCGAGCTCAGCACCAATGTGCTCAAGGATGAAGTGCAGGCCGGTGGCCGTATTCCACTTATTATCGGACGCGGTTTGACCGAGCGTGCGCGCAAGGCGCTGGACCTGGGCGAAACCGATTTATTTGAAAAGCCGCAGGTTCCCGAAGACAGCGACAAAGGCTACACGCTGGCGCAGAAGATGGTTGGCAAGGCCTGTGGCTTACCCGGGGTACGCGTGGGCATGTACTGCGAACCAAAGATGACCACGGTCGGCTCGCAGGACACGACCGGACCGATGACGCGCGATGAATTGAAGGACCTGGCCTGCCTCGGCTTCTCTGCCGACCTGGTGATGCAGTCTTTTTGCCATACCGCGCCCTACCCGAAACCGGTGGACGTGGTAACCCACCACACCCTGCCTGACTTCATGCAAAACCGCGGTGGTATCTCGCTGCGCCCGGGTGATGGTGTTATCCATTCGTGGATGAACCGTATGCTATTGCCCGATACGGTCGGTACCGGCGGCGATTCACATACCCGGTTTCCGATTGGCATTTCGTTTCCGGCCGGTTCCGGACTGGTTGCCTTTGCGGCCGCAACCGGCGTGATGCCGCTCGACATGCCGGAATCAGTGTTGGTGCGCTTTAAAGGCGAGATACAACCGGGCATCACCTTGCGCGACCTGGTCAACGCGATTCCTTACGCTGCGATTCAGCGTGGGCTTTTGACGGTAGAGAAAAAAGGCAAGAAGAACATCTTTTCAGGTCGAGTACTCGAAATTGAAGGCCTGCCGCAGCTCAAGGTTGAACAGGCTTTCGAGCTCTCCGACGCCTCGGCCGAACGCTCGGCCTCGGGCTGTACCGTCAAGCTCGACAAGGAACCGATCATCGAGTACATGAACTCCAACATTACGATGTTCAAATGGATGGTTAACGAGGGTTATGGCGACGTACGTACGATTACGCGACGCATCGAAGAGATGGAAGCATGGCTCGCCAATCCCGAGTTGCTGGAAGCCGATGTCGACGCCGAGTATGCCGAGATTATCGAAATCGATCTCGCCGAAATTACCGAGCCATTGCTGGCTTGCCCCAACGACCCGGATGACATCAAAACATTGTCGGATGTTGCGGGTAGAAAAATAGATGAAGTATTTATCGGATCCTGTATGACCAACATCGGCCATTTTCGCGCCGCCGGCAAACTGCTCGATAAACTCACCGACCCGGTTGTCACCCGCCTCTGGATTGCGCCGCCGACCAAGATGGACGAGGCGCAGCTCACCGCCGAGGGTTACTACAATATCTTTGGTCGTTCCGGTGCGCGCACCGAAATGCCGGGCTGCTCACTGTGCATGGGTAACCAGGCGCGCGTTGCGGAAAACTCGACCGTGGTTTCGACCTCGACGCGTAACTTCCCGAATCGTCTCGGTAAAGACGCCGATGTTTTCCTGGCCTCCGCGGAGCTTGCGGCAGTCGCCTCGATCCTCGGCAAGATCCCGACCATGGACGAGTACATGCAGTATGCCAATGACATCAACACCATGGCCGACGACGTCTACCGTTACCTCAACTTCAACGAAATGGAAAACTACACCGCCGCGGCCAACACCGCCTTCCCGGTAAAGGTTGCCTAACCGATCACCGCTTGTCATGCCGGTATAATAGATTGCGGCTCGGGGGCCGCAATGACGCGCTAATCTCAAGATTCCGATGCGTCAACCCAGCGTGCACTGGGGGGCCGCTAAGTGGGCCGCATGCGGTCGGGGATGACTGACGAATCCCGGGAACCGGCTATAAAAAATAGTCTCGCAGTATCCCCGGAATTTTTTCCAGCTACCTCTCATTACACCTGGCTAACAAGATACTCGAACGCACCCAGGGCCGCACTTGCACCACTGCCAGCGGCAATGACGATCTGCTTGCTTTGATCGTCGGTGACGTCACCCGCGGCGAAGATACCCTTCGTTCCAGTATGACCCTTTGCATCCACCTTGATTTCACCGCGATGATTGGCATCAAGCAAGTCGAGTGCGAAATCGGTATTGGGATATAAGCCAATCTCGATAAAGACGCCTTCGACATCCAATTGCCGTGATACTCCGGTCGCGAGATCTTTGACAGTCAAACCGTTAACCCGATCGTCGCCCTTGATATCCGACGGCTGATGATGGGTGAGCACTTCTACGCGCGCGTCTGCTCTTACCTTGTCCTGCAAAATCTCGTCTCCGTTTAGATCCGCTACCGATACGAGGTAAACCTTGTCCGCAACCCCGACCATTTCGATAGCCGCTTCGAGTCCTGAATTGCCACCACCGACAATGGCGACGTTCATTCCCTTGAATAGAGGACCATCACAAGTCGAGCAATAGACCACGCCCTTGCCGGCAAGCTCTTTCTCACCAGGGATATTGAGTTTGCGTTTTTGCGCGCCGGTGGCGACGATCAACGTTTTACCGTGAATCTCTCGACCAGACGCGGTTTGTACTACCTTGCATCGCCCTTCCAGGCGCAGGTCAACCACTTTCTCACCAACCAGTTTTTCGATCCCGTACTCATCGGCATGCTCATTGAATTTTTCCACCAGTTCCGGGCCTGTAATCATTTGGAAACCCGGATAATTGGCAACTTCGTAGGTGGTACCCAACTGGCCTCCGATGTCTGATGTAATAATCAAGGTCGAAAGATTTTTACGCGTGGCATAGATCGCTGCCGATAGGCCCGCCGGCCCTGCGCCAACAACAATCACATCGTAGATCTTGGCGAGATCGATATCACTTGTCAGGCCTAATCGTTGATCCAGCTCGCCTGTCGCATTGAAGTTAGCCAGATCATCGTAGCCACCGACCGATTCACCGTCGATGAAAATCTGTGGCACGGTACGTCGCCCGGAACGTTCAATCATTTCCTGTTCACGCGCCAGGTCGGAAGTGATATCGACCTCTGTATATTCGAGTTGTTTGGACTGTAAAAGTGACTTGGCCTTTGAACAGAAAGGGCACCAGTCTTTAGAGTAAATTTCAATGTTGTTCATAGCTAAACTCCTGTCGTTTATGCAGTAATCCGGATGCGCTTACGCTCGGGAAAACCGCGGTTTTATAAAATTGGTTTTTCAATTAGTCGAGTGCCTTTTCCTGTCCCTGGCTGCCGCTCCTGGAGCTGCTACCAGGGTAGTGGAACATAGCCCTGGTTAGATGAAAGTTTTTGTGATCTGCAGACCTCCCCAAAGCACATTTCTGTCACCGACGCCCTGTTTGAGCTCGGACGTATGTCCTCTAATCGAATAAGTAAAACTGTAACCCTCGGCCAGCGCGACGGTATAACCTACCCACGCTTCGACGATACCGTGATTGAGCTCATCGCTGTCATAGGTGACTTCGCTGTCTTTGAACTGGCCCTGCAAAAACGCGTTGTATGCGCGGGCTTTAAGGGAAATTCCAGTCCAGAAGTAATGTTCGGAAACCCTGCCCACGTTACTCGGAATTGACTTTTCGCCATAACTGGTCAGTTCGGGATTAAAAGAAATCCAGGGTGTATGAATTTTTCCGGCTCTGAGACTTAAGCTCCAGCTTGCTTCGGTGATATAACCCACCGATCCTTGAGTGGTGGTTTTGATCTCCAGACCCGAATCACTTTTGTACATCAGGCGTTGCCGTGCGATGCTGTAGCGTGCGGTTAATTCCCCGCCTTCAGAGACTTGGTTATCCCAACCCTGTGGTCGATCACTGCCAATACCTGAATGCACCCAATCCTGGATTTCACCGACAACACCGAGACCCAAAACGCCGAGGGTGAGCGTGCTTTGCCACGAAACCTGGCGCGCCGGATCATAGCGCTCCTTGGTGCTGGATACGTAAACCAGGCCGGCGTAGGGACGGTCTCCCTGTCCAGGTTCTTCCAGTGTGATATCTTCGGGCGTAAATCCGAACAAGCCGTATTCAATCTTGCTTGACTCGATTGCATTGCTGACCCGACGATCCAGGCCAATGCGTTGATCCAACCAACCCAGAGGCTCATGCAGCGATGACCAGTGATCTTCGACTCCCCGCCCTGAAAACGTCAGGTTGAGACCGTAGGTATAGTCCTGATCACGCGATCCCGGAACGAATAAGTCATTATCGAATGCGAATGACCGACTCGTCCTGGGATCAAACTTAAAGGATTTGGTAGGCATGGACAGTGGATCACGATTATCGTCACCCTTGCCGAAAGCCATCCCGCTGCTCGTCAACAGTAACGCTCCAACCAATACGCTAAAACCTAATAGTAAAGCTCGTTGTATTTTATTCATCGTTATCCCCTAAGTTGACCGGTCGTCTTTTTACGAATTAAATAAAAAGCCGTTGCATGTAAGATGCTGAAATAATAGGGTTGGGGCTGTGCGTTAAGGACCGCAAAGTGTGCGTAATCGTCCAGATCCTGTGCACTGTTGTTGAGGGAGCACAGTTCCCTCCATTTGTCAGATAAATCTCCCTGTTAACGGTTTGTAAATACTGGTTATGATGACTATTGAAAAATTGTTGGAAGGCTTGATGGTTTGCGTCGAACCATTCGTTATCTGCCGCACTACGGCAGGGCCGAAATTAAATATCTCGTCCATGGATTTCGCGACGCTGCACTACGTGGTGGCTGGAAGCGGATCGCTATTTCTGGCCAAACAATCCCCGATAAGCCTTGAATCGGGAGCGATTGTTATATTGCCACCTGGTTTGGCCCACCAGTTGACAGGCGATGGTGATGATGACGATGACCTGGAGATTGCGAAAAACTGCCTGCCGCTTGCCCTGGGAATGGAGGAAGTTGGCTCGAGCTCGGGTAAGGGCGGCATCGTGATCGCGTGCAGCTCGATCACCGCCACCTATCAAAAAGTTCACGGGTTATTCGACTACCTCGCCGAACCAATCGTTACACACCCGGTTGAGGGAGAAACCATCGGCCAGGTTTTATCGATGCTATTAAACGAGATGGCGGACCCGAAACCCGGCAGCAACTCGCTGATCGCTTTGCTGATGAAGCAATGCCTTGTCTATGTGCTACGGCGCTACTGCGAGAGCGGGAGTTGCCAGGTGTCATGGCTGTCCGCACTGGAAGACCCTCAGCTGTCACACACACTCGAGCAAATGATCGACGAACCGGGACGCCGGTTTACGCTGGAGTTACTGGCAGACAGTGCCGGTATGAGCCGTTCGGCCTTTGCGCAGCGCTTCAAAGCTGCTTTCGGGCGTTCGGCGATGGACTTTTTGAAAGAACTTCGATTACAGCGTGCTGCTCACCTGTTGCGCACGACCCGGCGCCCGATCAAGTCAATCGCCGACCAGGTCGGTTTTGACAGCAGAAGTCATTTTAGTCGCAGTTTTACCGATTTTTTTGGAACTTCTCCGGCGGATTTCCGTAACGCCTGTAGCTGAGGAGACTACAAAGGCTTGAGGTCGCCGAGCATGGTGGGGATCAACTCAGTCACGGTGGGATGGATGTGCATCGCCCGTTGGATAGTCGTATACGGAGCGCCCGCATACATGATGTCAATGATCGAGTGAATGATCTCGTCGCCGCCGATGCCGAGTAGCGCTGCCCCGAGGATCTTCTTCGTCTCTGCGTCGATCAGAATCTTCATGAAGCCCTGGGTTTCGCTGCGCTCGCGGGCACGACCGACCTGCGCCATCATCATTTTGCCGACCAACGCCTTACGCCCCGAACTGCGCACTTCGCGCTCGGTCATGCCGACTCGCCCGAGCGGTGGGTCGATATAAAGCCCATAAGCAGTGATGCGATCGCTCACGGCGCGCGGATCGTTATCGAACAGATTGGCGACTACAATTTCATAGTCATTATAAGAGGTGTGGGTAAACGCGCCGCGGCCGTTGACATCCCCGGTCGCCCAAACGTTCGAGACATTGGTACGGAGCTGATCATCGACCACGATAAACCCGCGCTCGTCGGTCTCAATTCCTGCTTTATCCAAACCGAGGTCATGGGTATTGGGCGTTCGGCCC
>CAXMSP010000042.1:0-18816 GCA_964196225.1 uncultured Gammaproteobacteria bacterium
AATAACGAGCGACTCGAGTTTCTCGGCGACAGCATCCTCAATCTGATCATTTCAAACCATATCTATTTGCGCTTCAAGGACGCCGACGAGGGGGACCTGAGTCGCATTCGCGCATCCCTGGTAAAAGAAGAATCACTGGCACAAATCGCCATGGATATTGGCCTGGGTGATCATATTCGCCTGGGTGGCGGCGAGTTGAAAAGTGGGGGTTTTCGTCGAGCATCCATTCTATCTGACGCACTGGAAGCGTTGATTGCTGCCATTTACCTCGACAGTGATTATGCACAGACTGAAGCTACTGTTCTGCGTTTATACCATGGACAGTTGCAAACCGTTGATGAAAACGCCAACCTGCGTGATCCAAAGACCCAATTGCAGGAGTATCTGCAGGCGAGAAAGATGCATTTGCCCCGTTACCAGGTAGAACAAACCAGTGGTAAATCCCATAACCAGGTTTTTACCGTAAGCTGTAATATCACTGATCTTGAACTGCAGAGTAAAGGCAAGGGGTCTAGTCGCAAAAAAGCAGAACAACAGGCCGCGCAAAAAATATTAGACAAACTGGAAACATGAATGACGAGTTTCAATGTGGTTACGTTGCACTGATTGGCAAACCCAATACGGGCAAATCAACCTTAATGAATGCGCTCGTCGGTCAAAAACTCAGTATTACCGCGCACCGGCCGCAAACCACCAGGCATCAAATTCTCGGTATCAAAACAACCGAGAAGTACCAGTGTATTTTTGTTGATACCCCGGGGATTCACGATAACAATAAAAAAGCGATCCACCGCTATATGAATCGTGCTGCAACCAGTATGCTGGAGGATGCCGACTTGATATGTGTACTGCTCGACGTTGCTCATTTCAACCGGGAAGATGAAAAAATTCTGCAACGTGTTGCGCACTACGACCGGGTTTTAATTGTGCTTAACAAGATCGATCAAAAGAGTCGCGAGGCCTGCCTGCCGATAATGCATCAAATCTCAAAGCAGGTTCCAGATTTCGAATGTGTGCCGGTGTCGGCCCTGACCGGGGAAAACCTGGAACGCCTCGAGCAACTTATAGTCTCCCGTCTGCCCGTTGGCGTGCCGCAATTTCCAGACGATCAGCTGACTGATAAATCGATGCGATTTATCAGCGCGGAAATTGTGCGTGAAAAGCTTTTCCGCGAGCTCAAGCAGGAATTACCTTATTCAATCACGGTTAACATAGATCATTATATCGAGGAGAAGGATATAACGCGCATATCGGCAACCATCTGGGTTGAACGTAAATCGCAAAAATCGATCGTCATCGGTAAAGGTGGAAGCCTTTTGAAAAAGGTAGGATCCATGGCGCGCAGTGATATAGAGCGGCTAATAGATGCAAGAGTCTATTTGCAGCTCTGGGTAAAAGTGCGCGCTGACTGGTCTGATGACGAACAGTCGCTGGCGGCCTTTGGTTACTCGGATGGAACCCAGGGTTAGTGACCAGATATCCTTTATTCTGCGTCGGCGTGACTGGCAGAATTCAAGCCTGATACTGGATTTTTTTACCCGGGATCATGGTTGTATCCGCGCGATTGCCAGGGGCGCCCGCCGTAACCCCGCAAAAACACCCTACCAGCCCTTTGTGATGCTCAGTATCAGCTGGACCGGAAGGCAGGAACTAAAAACCCTGACCGGCATCGAAGGTCAGGCTTTGCCCGTCGACGAGAAAAACTACCTGGCATTATTGTACGTGAACGAATTACTGGGCGCCTTGCTGCCGCAAGGCGAATCTAATCCGGCGGTGTTTGCGAGTTACCAGTCATTATTGCAGCAGTCCGTCGACGACATCGGGGAAGCTGAATTAAGAAGGTTTGAGCTCGAATTGATGCAGCGACTTGGTTACTTCCCCGATCTTTCTCGAGATGCGGCCAGTGGGCAGGAGATTCAGGCAGAGGCTTACTACCAGTTCGTAATCAATAGCGGCTTTGTTGCCTGTCCTGATTCTGCCAGGGATTCCGTAAGCGGGCAGGTGGTTATCGACTGGATCCGGGGCGATTACCAGCAGAATTCCGTGTTACGCCTGGCCAAAGCGGTGTTGCGCAGTACTATTGACTTTAACTTGCACGGAAAAACGCTAAAATCGCGAGATGTTCTGCTTGAAATGATGAGGCGAAAATGACGAGCCCTGTAACCCTGGGGGTCAATATTGACCATGTTGCTACCTTGCGCCAGGCGCGCGGTACACGCTTTCCCGACCCTGTATACGCCGCCCAGGTTGCGGAGCACTCCGGTGCCGATTCGATAACCTTTCATCTGCGAGAAGACCGGCGTCATATCCAGGAATGCGATGCACTGTTGCTCAAGCAGGTGGTCAATACCAAGCTCAACCTGGAAATTGCCATCACCGACGAAATGATTGCTTTTGCCTGCGAACTCAAGGTTGAGGATGTCTGCCTGGTGCCGGAAAAACGTGAAGAACTAACCACCGAAGGGGGCTTGGATGTTGCAGGTCAGATCGAACAGGTTCGATCTGCCTGCGTTCGACTGGCAGAGGTCGGGACGCGAGTTTCACCGTTCATCGATGCCAGTCGGGATCAAATCGATGCGGTTATCGAATGCGGCGCGCCCTGTATTGAAATCCATACCGGGCACTATGCCGATACGCAGGGCGACGAACAGTTGCGACTGCTGGAAAAAATAAACGAGGCGGTAGCCTACGCGCATGCTAAAGGTTTGCAGGTCAACGCCGGGCACGGGCTCAATCGTCATAATGTGCGACCAATTGCTGCCAACCCGTTGGTGAGCGAATTGAATATTGGGCATGCAATTATTGCAGATGCCGTTTTCCTCGGGCTCGAGCAGGCAATCCGGGATATTAAGCGGTTGATTTTAGACGCCAGAAGCCAGGGATTATGATAGTCGGCATTGGTGTCGATATCGCAGAAACCGCTCGCTTCGAGAAATTGAGTGCAAAGTTCGGTGAGCGTTTCGCACGCCGAATTTTAACCGACGACGAACTGGCAGAGTTCGATCGACGCAAGCAATCCAAGGTATTCCTGGCAACCCGATTTGCCGCGAAGGAAGCCGTGGCGAAGGCGCTGGGGACCGGAATTGGCGAACAACTGGGGTTTCATTCGATTCAAATCGATAATGATAAGCAAGGTAAACCACTACTGCGATTTCTCGGTAGCGCCAATGATTTGATTACTCGCCTCGAAATCAAAAATGCGTTGCTTTCATTATCTGATGAAAAGCATTATGTCGTGGCAATGGTGGTGCTGGAGTCTTAGCCGGATTTACCTTCTGCCTTCATTAGATCCAGGTAGCGATCAACTTCCAGTTTTACGGCTGTTAGCTCTTGGTTCAATTTCTGTACCGGTTTTTCCAGCGGAATTTTGCTGTCGCGTGCCAGATGCTTCTGAAAGCCAAGAACATTACGCTGCAATCTTGGCAGGCTTACGTAGCAGGTAACACCATGGAGTTTATGAGCAATCGCTGCAAGCCGCTGCTGGTCAAGCTGGGCCAGGGCGCTTTCGAGTTGCAGCTGCTGATCAGGAATGTCGCGCTGCAAGATTTCAAATATCTGCTTGAGCAAAGACTCGTTGTCGGCTGACAGGGCTAAAGATCTCTCGTAGTCGACCGAACAATCCCCGGTGGAATCGACAGCATCGGGTATTTCGGAATCGGCTACCTTGTGAACCGGCTCACCGTCAAGTAAACAGCGAAACTTATCCTCGTCCAGGGGTTTGCCGAGAAAGTAGTCGAATCCCAGTTCAATCAATCTTCCAGCCTCGTCGTTCAGGACATTTGCTGTCAATGCGACAATGGGGGTCTTGTCCTCGGGGTTATGCTCCCGCATCATTTGTAACAGGCTGACACCATCGATATCGGGCATTTGTATGTCGAGAATGATAATGTCGAAAGGCTCTTTCTTATAGTATTTCAGAGCCTCAATCCCGTTTTCCGCTTCCACAACTTCGTGCCCCCAAAGACGGATGAGTTCGCCTGCCAGTTTTAGATTGATCTGATTGTCATCGACCAGCAGGACTCGCTTTTGCCGGATCTGTAACTCATTTTCGTCCATTTCTTTTTCGGTTTCCTTTCCTGTTACCCTGGCGACTACCGCTGCAACAGCCTGGCTGGTATTAATGATCGAAACAAACTCTGTCCTGCCTGAATTGATTGTTGACTGGGAGCCTTCGTCGTAGTCCGTGACAAGTATTCGAGCGCTGCCGGTAACTTCCCGGGCAATGACTTTTTCAAGATCAATGCTTAAGTGTCGTATATCGAAAACCAGTAAATCTACATATGCAAGATTACGCTGGATGCACTGCAGCACAGGATCGGTCCCTTTTTGATTATCGATCAGGATAGATTCGGTATTGACTCCTGCCCGATCAAAAAGTGTGCGGGTCTCCATCAGGCAATAATTGTCGGCAGCGAATATCAGGGCCTTGGGATTTTCTGCTTCATTGACCGCAACAGCCCCGGCCTTTTCCTCGAGGTCGAAAGGCAGGTTTAGTGTGAATTTCGAACCTTCGCCCGGTGTTGAAACCATGGTGATGTCGCCACCCATCAAGGTTGCCAGGTTTTTACTAATAACCAGGCCCAAACCGGTACCTGCAAAGCGTCTTGTGTCAGAACTCTCGACCTGGCTAAAAGCCTGAAACAGGGATTGCTGGTCTTGCTTTGAAATGCCAATCCCGCTGTCTTCGACCGCGATTTTTATATCGGCCTGTTCAAAGCTCCTGTCTTCCAGGCTTACTTTTATCACGACCCGGCCGTGATCGGTAAACTTGATCGCATTACCGATAAGATTTAGCAGGATTTGTTTCAGTCTTAATTTATCACCGACGACCCAGCGTGGCGTGTCACTATAAATAATCAGGTTCAAATCGATGTTTTTTGTTAATACATTTATAAAAAGTATGTCACGGGTTTGTTCGAGAACTTCGTAGAGATCAAATTCTTCATCGACGAGTTGCAATTTACCGGATTCCATTTTTGAGAAGTCCAGGACCTCATTGACGATGTTGGTGAGATCGCTGGTGGATTTCAGGATAATATCCACATAACGCTGCTGTGATTGTTCAAGCCTGGATTGACTCAGTAAGCTGATAAAGCCCTTGATACCATTGATCGGGGTTCGGATTTCATGGCTCATGTTGGCGAGAAATTCGGACTTGGTCCGATTCGCATTTTGCGCTTCATCACGCGCCAGACCCAGTTCCCGATTTTTTGTTTCGAGGTTGGATATTGCCTCGTTGAGTTGTTGAGTAGCCTGCTGAATTCTCCGATTCAAATGTCGTCGGTTGGCGAGCAGGGCATGGGTCATGCGATTGAAGCCCTTCTGCAGCGCACCAATCTCATTCGCCTCTAAAGGTTCAATCGTTTTACCGAGTTGGCCGGTCTCGACGTATTTCAAATGCTCCATCAAACGAAAAATAGGTTGCGTGATTCTGCGACTGATAATCACGGTCAGGATCACTGCCATGATTAATATCGAGATAAAAAACACGATCGAGTCGCTGATGATCAACCCGGTTGTCTGCTTTAACTGCTGGCGTGAAATGTATAGATGTACCCAGCCAAGAACACTGGTCGCGCGCGCATCGTCATTGTCGGGCGTAAACACGTCCGAGTGCTCATTGCTTTGCGACTGAATGGCCTCGCGAGAGTAATAGTATTCGGCGACCTCGGATTGCTGAAAATCATTGGAAGCTGATTCCGCAATCAGGTTACCTTGCTGATCATAAATCGAGGCCAATACAATATTGTTGCTACCGACAGATTGGTGCAGCAGATACTGGATTTGACTATCGTTACCTGTAAACAGGTTGAATTCGGAGGCACCGGCAATCTGACGGGCGATGATCTGGCCTTTACTCTGCAGTTGTTCGTTGGCCTGCCCGATGCTGCCATTAATATGTTGATAGGTAAAAAACAGATCAATCAAAAACACCGGAATGAGCGTGATCAGCAGGATCTGATACTTGATACCGAGGCGTTTCACGGTTGCAACTCGTCAATTCTGGATCGCAGTTCACGTTCTTCGGGTAATTCAATTCCCAGGGCATCCGCAACTCGCAAGTTAGTCGTAATGGTGTAAAACCTTGCAAATTGAAGCGCTGGAACATTGTGATCCTGGTTATTCAGCTTTTGATTTAATAGCAATGCCAGATGCCTGCCAATGTCAACTGGAGATGAAAAAATTGATGCGACGGCACCTGATTTCACATGGGCTGGGGAATAACTGATTGCCGGCTTACGATTCCGATAACTGGTCAGCAACACACCTTTAAGCGTGTCACGATTGTAGATCGATTGTCGGGGTAGCATCAGCAGAACATCGTTTTGACTCAGTAGTTCTCGCAAAACTGGCAGCAGTTTGTTAACCCTGTCTATGCGGTACTGATTTAACTGGAGCTGAAATTTGTCCAGGATTTGAGTTCGGTATTGGTTGGGATCAATTTCGTTTGCCTCGATTACACCGATGCTTTCGATGTCGAGCATGAGTTTGCAAAAGGCAAGATAACGATACATTGGTTGATCGAGCACAATGGTTAGATGGTGATTAAGGTTCAGATTCTGGTATTGCTCCAGTGTCAGGTAGGCATTAATTGAATTTGCCTCGGCGTTGAGTTGATTGACCGCGTCAACCGCCGATTGACCCAGGGCGACAAAGAGATCACCGTGGCTGATACTGGCTAACCCATCGCTAAGCTCTGTTGCCTTCAGAACCTTGAATCGTGTGGCTGGATCAACATGTTTCTTCAGGGTGCTGATGGTTTGATCAAAATAGGCGTTATCGCTACTTTTCACGATTATTACCTGGCCGACCGCTTGCTGGGGCGCGAACACGCCGAGAATCAACACGAGTAATACGCTGAAAATTGATTCTTTAAATCGGCGATTTAGCATGAATCCTTTCCTCAGATTCCTTTCGGTCATACTAACCTGGAGGTTACTTTTCCTGATACTGTCAGGAGATGCAGGCAGCTGCTTTGGCATGCCCGACGCTATTAAAGTAAAATCTTTTTCTAAGATCCCGTCCTGGCTGGTTTGGTTTTCTATTTTATGTTTTTGCATGATTATATCGGAAATACCCCTCTGATAACATTACAGCGGCTTAACGCAGGCCATGGTAATCAGATTTCGGTAAAACTTGAGGGCAACAATCCGGCCGGCTCGGTCAAGGATCGTCCGGCCTATAGCATGATCCGGCATGCCGAGGCGCGCGGTGAAATCAGCCCGGGTGATGCGCTGGTCGAAGCAACCAGCGGAAATACAGGAGTTGCCCTGGCCATGGTAGCGGCGATGCGTGGTTACTGTATGACATTGATCATGCCCGATAACCTGGCCCATGAACGACTCACTACCATGCGAGCTTTTGGCGCCAAAATTATCCTTGTCACCCAGGAAGAAGGTATGATGAAGGCGCGTGATATCGCCGAAGATATGAATGCCCAGGGGAAAGCTAAGATGCTCGATCAGTTTGCCAATCCGGATAACCCCCGTGCGCATTACGAAACCACTGCACCTGAGATATGGCAGCAGACAAATCAGGGGATAACGCACTTTGTCAGCGCCATGGGAACCACTGGTACAATCATGGGTTGTTCGCGATATTTCAGCGAGGTCAATTCGCAGATTGAGATAATTGGCGTGCAGCCTGCGGACGGCTCTTCCATTCCTGGCATCAGGCGTTGGCCAGTGGAATATGTTCCGCGCATTTATAGACCCGAGGCTGTCGATCGAATCATCGATGTTTCGCGTGAAGAAGCTGAGGAATTCACCCGCGAGCTGGCCGCCAGGGAAGGTCTATTTTGCGGTATTTCCTCGGGCGGCAACGTTTGCGCGAGCTTGCGTCTGGCGCGGGAATTGTCCGATGCACATATCGTGACAATCATGTGCGATCGGGGTGATCGTTACCTGACAACCGAGGTTTTCAGTAATCTCTGAAACAGGCTTGAATATGAATATTCTAGTGTTTGATATTGAAACCATTCCCGATATAGATGGCTGCCGCAAGATATATGATCTGCACGGTCTGTCGGATGATGATGTTGCGAAAGCCGTATTCCAGATGCGGCGGCAGCAGTCGGGAACCGAGTTCCTGCGGCACTATTTGCATCGCATCGTTGCGATATCGGCGGTACTGCGCACCCGGGATCAGTTAAAGGTCTGGTCGTTGGGAGACATCGAGGCAAGCGAACAGGATTTACTGCAGCGGTTTTACGGTGGCATTGAACGTTACACTCCGCGCCTTGTTTCCTGGAACGGCAGTGGATTCGATTTACCGGTCATGCATTATCGAAGCTTACTTTATCCCATCAATGCGGCCCACTACTGGGAGACCGGGCAAAATGATAACAGCTTTCGCTACAATAACTATTTAAGCCGTTTCCACGAACGTCACACCGACCTGATGGATGTGTTGGCGGCCTACCAGCCGCGTGCAAGCGCCCCGCTGGATGAAATTGCAGGCCTTTGCGGTTTTCCAGGAAAAATGGGGATGAGTGGGTCAAAGGTCTGGGACGCCTTTCAACAGGGTCAGATCAAAGAAATCAGGGATTATTGCGAAACCGACGTGCTCAATACCTACCTCGTTTACCTTAATTTTGAGCGTAGCCGTGGCAATTACGATCAAACCCGGTACCAGGCCGAATGTCAGCTGGTTAGAGAAGAATTGAAAGCTTCGGGCCAGCAGCACCTGCTCGACTTCGAAGCCGCGTGGCACGATGTCTAGACGCGGGCGACGCAACAAGCTTCCCGAACCGAGACAAGTCACCATCAACGCAATGTCACACGAGGGGCGTGGCATCGCCCACGTGAATGGCAAGACAGTGTTTGTGTTCGGCGCGCTGGCCGGTGAAAGCGTGCGCATCCAGGTCCTTAAGAGCACCCGTAGTTTTGACCAGGCGACAACGCTCGAGGTAATTGAAGCTTCGCCTGAACGCATCGACCCTCGCTGCGAAGCCTTCCAGGTCTGTGGCGGTTGTAGCCTGCAGCACCTCGCAAACGATGACCAGGTCGAGCTTAAGCAGCGGGCCCTGCTTGACATGATGTCGCATGCCGGCATTCAGTACGAAGAAGTATTGCCTCCATTGCGAGCCAAGGAGTGGGGTTATCGGAAGAAGGCCCGACTCGGTGTTAAATACGTCAAGAATAAAGGCAGGGTCCTGGTCGGATTTCGTGAGCGCAACACACCGTTTATCGCGGATATGCACCGTTGCGAAGTCCTGATCCCGGAGGTTGGGTATAAACTTGACCTGTTGTCCGAGATGATCGGTCAACTCGAAGCGCGCGCGTCGATACCCCAAATTGAAGTAGCCGCCGACGCGGATCATATTCAGCTGGTTTTTCGCCATTTGCAGCCATTGTCGGAACATGATCGCGATGTGCTGATCGAATTTGGCAGGCAGCATAACTTCCATATCCAGCTACAGCCGGGGGGACCGGAGACAGTCTCTAATCTAGTTCCCGAAGAGCAGGGGCTTAGCCTGGACCCCGTTGGTAACGGGCAAATACAAATTGCTTTCAATGCACTCGATTTCGTCCAGGTCAACACCGAAATTAACCAGAAAATGGTGGCCCAGGCGCTGCGCTTGCTGGATTTGCAGCCCGCTGACAAGGTACTCGATCTATTTTGTGGCCTGGGTAACTTCACCCTGCCGATGGCGCAGCGCTGCGCGCAGGTTAGCGGTGTCGAGGTTGATGCCGCGATGCTGACGCGTGCCCGTGAATCCGCAACAGCCAATGATATCGGCAATACCGATTATCATAGTGCTGACTTATCCCGGCCCGACGAAGATTTTGTGTGGATGCGCCAGCACTACGACAAGATTTTACTTGATCCACCGCGTTCCGGGGCGCTTGAAATGGCCCAACTGATCGGGCGTTTTAATGCGGTCCGCATTGTTTACGTCTCCTGCCAGCCTTCCAGCCTGGTGCGAGATGCTGCTATTATCTGCGCCCAGGGATATCGTATGACACATCTGGGCATCATGGATATGTTTCCGCAAACCGCGCATGTTGAATCCATAGCCGTGTTTGAACGTAAATCGCAGGAGTCGAAGTGAAAATAGTCAGTGCAATTATCAAGCCGTTCAGACTGGACGACGTGCGCAGCGCCTTATCCGATATCGGTATCAACGGAATGACAGTTTACGAGGTCAAGGGATTTGGCCGCCAAAAAGGCCATACCGAGCTTTATCGCGGTGCGGAATACGTGGTCGATTATATTCCAAAGGTCAAAATCGACGTCGCGGTTGATGATGAACTGGTCGACCAGGTCATTGATTCGATTATAGATTCCGCCAAAACCGGTAAAATCGGGGATGGTAAGATCTTCGTAACTGATCTGGATCATGTAGTCAGGATAAGAACCGGTGAATCCGGGTCTTCAGCTTTGTAAAAAGTCTAAAAATTTATTACTCTTAGCTTCCGTGGAACTCTAGACGTGAGTGAAAGCGATGAGTGCGTATGTAAATTTTGAAAATGAGATTGCTGAACACGAGTCACATGGAGCTAAGGAAGATATAACTGTCTCGGCTCAGCCAGGGGTAATCCTGTCCGAACCGCGCAACAGCCGTGTGGCCCAATCTGTCGTAACCGGACTGGACCGCTGGATTGCCCGGCAAATGCTGGATGTGGTTGGCAATCCACCCATTGTGCTGAAACTGTGGGACGGGGTCGCCGTCACACCGCCGGTCAAGAATCCGGTGGCATCCCTGCAGTACAATAATCGCAGCGCGATGATTAAAACCATCTTGAATCCCGAGCTTTATTTCGGTGATCTGTATTCCTCCGGCCAGGCGACCTTAGAAGGCGACCTGGTGCGGTTCATGGAGATTATCTTTACGAATCTCGAGGAGGGTGGTAGAGGCAGCAGGCTAAAGCGGCTCTTAATCTGGCTGGGTCATCGGCGAATCGCGAACTCCCATGACAAGGCCAAAGACAATATCTATCACCATTACGATATCGGTAACGATTTCTACAAGTTATGGCTGGATACCGAGGTCATGCAGTACACCTGCGCCTATTTCGCGGACCCCAGTATGACGCTGGAACAGGCACAAGTGGCCAAATTGCACCATGTGTGCCGCAAGCTGCAGCTCAAGCCGGGTGATAGCGTCGTCGAAGCGGGTTGCGGTTGGGGTGGGCTAGCCCTATTCATGGCAAAACATTACGGTGTCAACGTCAAGGCCTATAACATTTCGAAAGAGCAGGTTGCGCATGCGCATTGCGTGGCGGAAAAGGCAGGCCTGGCTGACAAGGTTCAATACGTGCTCGATGATTATCGAAATATTACCGGCAAGTACGATGCCTTTGTCTCGGTGGGTATGCTGGAACATGTTGGCAAGGCTGATTTTCCAACCCTCGGCAAGGTAATCGACCGTTGTTTGAAACCTGGCGGTCGAGGACTGATCCATACGATCGGCCGTAACCGGCCGGCGCCGATGAATGCCTGGATAGAGCGTCGGGTATTCCCGGGTGCTTATCCGCCCAGCCTAAAGGAAATGATGCAAATATTTGAACCGAACCATCTGTCGATTCTCGACGTGGAGAATCTGCGCCTGCATTACTCCAGAACCTTACAACATTGGTTGGAAAGGTACGAGGCAAACAGCGACAAGGTTGGTTCGCTGATGGACGAGGAATTTGTCAGGACCTGGCGGCTCTATCTCGCCGGCTCAATCGCAGCTTTCGACGTTGGCGAACTGCAGCTGTTCCAGGTTGTTTTTTCAAGAAGCGCAAATAACCAGTTACCCTGGTCGCGTGCACACCTTTATCGAGATCAGGGCGCTCAGTCAACGCCGCAGCGAGAACAGGCCGACGTTTGAGGGTCGCAACACCAAGGCTGCTGCGCGTCTTTCGATGATATATCCGAGCGGGCTTCCTACTGTTTGAGTACGCACTTCTGATAGAGATTTTTCAGGCGTCCCTGCGGGTCGTATTTCTGCTTGAGTTTAAAATACTGTTCACCGTCGTATAGCTGCCAGAAATTGTCCTCGTCATAGTAGGCATCGGAATAGAGAGATTTGAGGCCGCCGAGCTGGCTCACTTTTGCCTCAATTTTTCGGTTGAAATAGCCGGTTTCATGCTTGTCGGGGTTAGGCACGATATCCCAGAAGCCGAAATTGATGAAAAGCCCATCTCCATGGAGCGGATATAACGGGTAACGCAGCGTCGGGTCATGGCCTCCGATGGGGCACATCCAGACCGGGCGAATTCCAATCTCGTCGAGGAAAAAACGCAGAAATTCAGGTGCCTTCTCGATCGGGATATCTACATCCTGGATAACTCCTTCGGGATGGCGATCCAGTAGATTATTAATAAATGCGGTGAGTCCGACGCGATTGTTCCAACGCATCACCTTCTGATACGAGATCGAGTTGAGTCGTTGTCGACCGAGGATCAGTCGCATCGGCAGGTTTTGCACGAACAGATTTTTAGAGCACCAGAACCAGTCCGTATCCCAGCGCCAGATATAGTCGTGAACACTCAGATAGTCCTCGCTACGTTCCCGAATCGAGCGAAAGAACATCTTCAGCCAGGTGTAATCGCTGGTGTAGGGCGCCGTATCGGTAAACCTGCCCAGGGTCAGGTAAAGCTCCCGATCATTGAAAATCGAGCCGTCAATGAAGTCCACGTCGCTTTTACTGGATTCATTGACGGCAGCAAAGTAGTCGTCAAAATCCGTATAACGGAAGTGTCGAAGCTCGACAAAAGGTTTGACCGGCATGGTCCGGGCGGTAAGTTTGAGGATGTAGCCCAGTGTTCCGTAGGAGTTCGGGATACCGAAAAACAGGTCGGCATGCTCATTTTCGGGCGTGCAGGTGACGACTTCTCCGTCGGGAAGCAGGATTTCCATGCTGTTCACCGACTCGTGCGGAAGACCATGCCGGAAAGAAGATGACTCAATCCCGATACCCGAAACCGCGCCACCAATCGTAATTGATTTCAGTTGAGGAACGACCAGTGGCATGCAGTGTTGCTGAAGACAGGTATCGGCAAGCCGCTCATAAGTCGTCATACCCTCGACCTCGACGACCTGGTTTTCTGTATCGACTGCCAGCACCTGGTTGAGTGAACGAACGTCAAGTTTTGGTCCACCTGCTTTATCGCGGGTTCTGAACAAGTTGGACGTGGCTTTTTCAAGACGGACGGCTTCTGTGCTGCGGAGCAGCTGAGCGCTTAAATCCTGTTTCTTTTGTTCGTAAGTCGAATGGGTCATAAAACAATCGTCAGGAGCAAGGTGTTTTTTTCGACAGGAAAATAGTGGTGCCCCCGGCAGGAATCGAACCTGCAACCTACGCCTTAGGAGGGCGTCGCGCTATCCAGTTGTGCCACGGGGACATTGATCCGGAATTGTAACAGTAAGCTTTGCCGCGGGAAAATTAATGCTTTGTGAAAGAATATGGGGCAACCTCGACAGTTCGACCTCTACCGAGATAGCGATGCTGGAAAAACCTTCACTACTGATAGTAGTAGTCGTATTTAACCAGCAGTTGGCGCATAAACTCCCAGGCCTCGTTGTAGGTCAGCCCGCTGTCCTCGGGGATAATAATCTTGACGTAAAGATTTTTGCCATGCTCGCGCTTTAATTGCGTAAGGCGTGTTTCGACTTCAGCCAGGCCAAGCGTGCTGAAACCCTCGTCTCCTGGTTGCCGATAACGGATCACGTTCCCGGATTCACCCTTGACATAGTAGACTTCGGCGATGTACTTGCCCCTGGCGCTGCGTGCGGGCTTGATTAATTCTTCATATTTTGACTTGACCGTCTCATAGTCGCCTTTGAGCGTCAGCAGCTGCTGATTGTAAGATTCGATTTCCTGATTCAGTAATGCCTTTTCCTGGGTTAGCTGCGCAATGCTTTGTTGTTGCCGTTTGCTTGATTCGGAAAGGCCCTCAATCTGCTTACGCGCAGTATCCAGCAGTGCCATGGTTTGATCATTCTCCAGTTGCTGCTGTGCCAATTGTTGATTCAGGCCCGCAACCTGTCGTGACAGTTCTTCGGATTGGGCGGTCGCGGTATCGATTTCGAGATTTGCCGTGACCAACTGTGTCTGCGTCTGGTCGAGAGAGAATTTCAACTCGCGGTTTTGCAATTCCATTGTGGCAATACTGGTTTCCTGTTCGCGTATCGCAATCTGTGCCAGATCAAGCTCCTCGTCTTTCTTTAGCAGGCGCAGGCGTAGAATCGAATTGCTTTGTTCAGCGTTAGCGAGGCGCTCTTCGAGGGTCGCATTTTCCTGCGAGGTAGACTCGATCATTTGAGACGCAATTTGCTCGGCGGCGATACTTTCCTGCAGTTCGGCAACCAGCTGCCAGTTGCGAACCACCAGAATGCTGGTGGCCATCAGGAAAATCATCGTGATCACCATCATAATATCGGTGAATGAGGGCCAGAAGCTGTTTTCGCCACCGATGCCGGCATGGCTACCACCAATGGATGGAAAAGTGCTATCCATCAGTGTCTACTGTTCCTTCTCGGGAGGCGGCAGCCGAAAACCTTCGCGTAATATGTGCTTGATTGAATCCATTTCGTGGTTCAGGTTATCGATTTGTTCGCGATTTGCGGTGATTGTCTGCTGTAGCGTCATTGCCGAATTATGGTAAAGCTCCTGGGTTGCTTTCAGATTGTCAGCGGCATAGATGACCGATTTGATCAGGTCCCCCATTTTATGCAGGATATCGTCACCTGAGCGGACATGCTGGGGTAGTAGATAGACCGAGGTCAGGTGTTCAATGCCACTCAGAAAGTGGGTTTGTACGTCATTCAGGCGCGTGTAAAAGTAACCGAAGATGACATAGGCAATGATGGCGGTAATGGTTGTTGAAAGCGCGGTTGACATTCCATGGATAACCAGCCCCATGCCGCCGAGACTGGCATCGGCCGAGTCGATCAAATCGGACGCGCCGAGTAATGCGACCGACAATGATACGATGGTGCCGAAAACACCGGTCAGAATTAGAATATTGTTGATGTAGCGAATCAATCCAAAGTGTGTGGCTTCATCCGCGTTTAGCATAGCAGCGAGCGCACCATGGTTGATTTCACCGTGCGCTTTTTGTATCGATTGCATTGTCGCGTGTCGCCTGGCGACGACGGAATCAGCGGGCAGGCCGTCCATTAAATCAGGTTTCAACGAGTCAACGTTATTAACAAAAGCTGCAATAGTGGCTTCTTCCCGGCGATAACGCATCAGGTGATAAAGAATATTGCCCAGTCCGACGATAAGCAGGCCCAGAATCGCACTATTGATTGCAATTCCGATATTGGTTAGCTGGTTTTCAAAGTAAAACGGGTAAATAACGTCAAAATTCAGGGCGATCAGTATAATCGTCGCACCGACAACGACGCTAAACTGGGTGATAATTTTCAGGCTGAGACTGGTCTGCAGGCGCCGAACTTCCATAGGGGTATCTCTGGTTGAATTAGGTAATCTCAATGACCGAGCGAGCACCGGCATTTAATAATGTTTTCAGAAGGAAGTCAAAACGGCCAGATTGTACATGGCCAAATCCTGCGGGTGAATTTTCCTGCAGACCGGGTAGGGGAGACTCACGGTTTCTGGATCAGGCTGGAAAGTGATTCCCGAGTGGTAAAAACCTCGTTTCTCGACTGGCTGTGTCGCAGCTAGTCCATGGTCTTGCGGAGGTGGTTAATTAGATCGATCTGGGTGATCAAACCGCAAAAATTATCGCCATCGGCAATAATCGCTACCTTGTCCTCTTTGAAGAGTGCAACAATATCGTCGATGTCGGCCGATGGGGCGACGGTTTCGAGCCCCTTGACCATCACTTCTGCGACTTTCATCTGGAAGTTGTCCTTGTCTTCGTAAATCCCCAGCAAGATATCTGATTCGTCGATCAAACCGACAATATGTCCATCGTCCACAACCGGTAATTGTGATACGTCGAACATGCGCATCCGTTTGTAGGTCGTGATCAGGTTATCCTCGGAAGTTACCGTAACGACATCGCCGCTATCCATCGGTCGGGCGATCAGATCGCGCAAATCACCATGGCTTTCCCTTTCCAGCAATCCCTGGTCGGCAAGCCACGAATCGTTAAAGGACTTGTTCAGGTACTTGTTACCCGTGTCGGCGGCTAGCGTTAGCACACGCTTCGGCTCGGTTTGCTCACGGCAATAACGCAACGCCGCGGCGAGCAGAGTACCTGTTGACGATCCCGCAATTATGCCTTCCTTTTTTAATAATTCGCGCTGGGTATTAAATGCTTCCTGGTCGCTGATGGCATATGCCTTTTTGACCAGGCTGATATCGCAAATTGGTGGCATGAAATCCTCGCCGATGCCTTCCACCAGCCACGAGCCCGCTTTTGGCGTGTGACCGGTATTGATGGTATCGGCAAGAATCGAGCCTTCCGGATCGGCGACGATCATTTCACAATCGGGTGCGTTTTCATGAAAATACTGCCCGAGGCCAGTTACGGTTCCACTCGAGCCGACCCCGACTACCATTGCATCCAGCTTGCCATCCATTTGTCGCAGGATTTCGGGCCCGGTATCGATTCTGTGGGTTTTGGGATTGTTTGGATTTGAAAACTGATCGATGAAATAAGAATTCGGGATTTCAGCAGCAAGGCGCTTGGCGTAATCCTGGTAGTACTCGGGGTGGCCCTTTTGCACATCGGAACGGGTCAGGCGCACATCGACTCCCATCGCGCGGATATGGCGAATTTTGTCAGGGCTCATTTTATCCGGAATCACCAGGATCAGCTTGTAGCCCTTTTGTGCGGCGACCAAACCGAGGCCAAGCCCGGTATTCCCCGCGGTAGCTTCAATAATCGTGCCGCCGGGTTTGATTTTGCCTTCTGCTTCGGCGGCTTCGATCATGCAAACCGCGATCCTGTCCTTAATCGATCCCCCGGGGTTCTCGGATTCCATTTTTATAAAAAGCTCGCAGGGGCCGGTATCGAACTGTTTGAGTTTTAGAATGGGTGTGTTGCCAATCAGTTCAAGTACAGAATTATAAATCTTCATAATCGGTTGCCGTGATCAGGGTTAAAATCGGGAGCCATTATAACTGATGCGATAATCGCTGAGCGTAATCCATTCGGGATCGATCTCGATGCCCCAGCCGGGTTTATCGGATATCAATACGTTGCCATCCCTGATTTCAAAGGCAGGGCTGAAAATATTCTCCTGCCATGGGTAATAGTCGCTGCCTTCAATCGAAAACTCGACATATTTTCCCGCATTTTCGATTGCCGCCATGAAGTGTATCGAAAACAGGGTGACCAGGCTCAGGTTTGCGGAATGCAGGGTGCAGGGGATGCCGGCCTGCTTGGCGTAGTTGGCAACCTGCAGCGTACGTGTAATGCCGCCCATGTAGCAGATATCGGGTTGCACGATGTCGACCGCGTGACTGTCGATCATCTGTTTCCAGACGATCATGTTGTTGTCCTGTTCACCACCGGTGACGTCGATATCGAGCGCAGCTGCCACTTCGCGAGTCCACTCGAGTTCCCAGTAAGGGCAGGGTTCTTCGTAGTGACTAATGCCGTAATCGGCAAGCATATACCCGACTTCGATCGCTTTCTTCGGGGTATAACCGCTGTTTGCATCCACCATCAGCGTGACATCGTCGCCGAGGGTGGAGCGCATGGTTTTGACAATTTCCTCGGTGCGCCCGGGCCATTGGTCGATGTCGTGACCACATTCGCGTGCGATGCGAAATTTAAACGAGTGATAGCCAAATTGCTCACGTAATCCGAGCATGCGTTCGGCTTCCTGTTGCGGTGTTATTTCCCGCTTCATGCTCGAGGCGTAGACTGGAAATTCAGTCCGGTTCCCACCCAGCAGCTGGTGCACGCTTTTGCCGGCTCGTTTGCCACGGATATCCCATAACGCGGTATCGACCCCGCACAGCGCACGGTAGAGATAGGTGCCCTGGAACTTATGTTCACGGTCCAGCACGATGGCGGTTATCGCGTCGATATCGGCCGCGTCCATGCCCATTACGTGGCAGGCCACCTGGCGGTGGACTACCTCGGCGGTTATATCCGCGTTGTAGGGTGACACCTGCCCCCAGCCTTCATCACCGTCATCGGTGCGCACCCGCACCAGCGTAACGTACTCGGTGGCAAAGGTTTCGACGCTGGTGATAAACATGGATTGATGGCTTACAGCCCGTCTAGCGCCTGTTTCAGGTCGGCGATTAGATCCTCGGCTGATTCCAGGCCCGTCGACAGGCGTACCAGGCCATCGGTGATACCGGCTGCCATTCGCTCTTCGCGGGGCATATCGGCATGGGTCATGGTCACCGAGTGCGTAACCAGTGATTCGACCGAACCCAGGTTTTCCGCGAGACTCCAGAGTTGCAGGCTATCCATCAGTTTTTTACCCGCTTCGACCCCGCCATGAACGTCAAACCAGAGCATTGAGCCATGGCCGCTGGCCTGCCGGTCGGCGAGTTCTTTTTGCGGGAACGACTCCAGTCCGGGATAGCAAACGCGATCGACATTGGGATGGGTTTCGAGGAACTGGGCCACTTTGAGTGCGTTGGCTGACTGCGCCTCGATCCGGGTGCTCATGGTTTTAACACCCTGCAGTGTATAAAACGCGACCATGGGCGTCATGTTGCTGCCAAGGCAGTTACGCACGAACATTATTTGATCGAGATGCTCCTGTTTGACGGCGGTGATGGATCCGCCCACGCTTACGTTATGGCCTTCCATGAACTTGGTGGTGCTGTGCAGGCTGATGTCAGCACCGAGTTCGAGTGGACGCTGGTAGTAGGGCGTCAGGAAGGTATTGTCGACCACGTGCGGGATTCCGGCCGCCTGAGCAACCTCCGAGACCGCGGCAATA
>CAXMSP010000043.1:0-12612 GCA_964196225.1 uncultured Gammaproteobacteria bacterium
CCCATAAAGCTACCGAACACCTCGACGATGAGCATGAATCCCGCTCCGAGCTGAAGTGGTTCGAATCGCGACTGCCGAATGTTGCGGATGCGATTAAAACTATGCCGGTAAAGAACTGGCGCCAGGAAACCGTGCTAAAAGCCGGCCCCATGGCGATCTGGGATATTATCGCGCAACAACTCGAGGATTTTCTCGAACGCCACGAAAAGTAACGTCGGCACGAGTGATTCGGTTTCTCTCTACCGCTAATGCGGTGCAGAAAATTCAAGTTGAGCAAATTTTAATCGAATTCTATCGAGGCCTCGATCATTCCAACAGGCTAGCTGTTATGCGGAAACCTGTTGCCACGCTTTTCTGCCTCGATGAATACGCGCTTTACTTCGGGGAATTTCTGCTTGATTGCACGGTCAATTCCAGCAATGTCCGACGCGACCTCCCTGGCGCTTATATCATCGACAAAATCGACACTGATATTGACGAGAATGAAATCTGGCCCCATGTGCATGGTTAGTACTTCGTTAACATGCTTGATATTGGCTCGCCCCCTGAGGGAATCCCGAATGCCTCGAATCACCGACCGGTTAGCACGCTCTCCAATCAATAATCCCTTGGTTTCATAGGCTAACCAGATTGAAGTACCCAGTAAAATCAAACCGATTATGACAGAGGCAAGCCCATCGAATACCAGGATGCCGGTTGCCTGGCTAAGCAGGATACCGACAAAGGCTACCATCAAACCCAGCATCGCCGCGCTATCTTCGAACAGCACCACGAAAACAGAAGGATCCTTGGCGTGCCGAATAGCCTCGAGGTACCCCCAGTTGCCCCTGGTTCGATTGAATTCGCGAAACGCAAAATACCAGGCGGCACCCTCGAAAACCAGTGCCAGCCCCAGCACGATATAGTTAACCATCGGATTACTGATCGGCTCGGGATGCTGGATATGCTGGACTCCCTCGTAAATAGAGATGCCACCGCCAAGCGCAAATCTCCGGATAGCGACGATAAAGCTCCATAAGTATATTTCCTTGCCATGCACAAACGGAAAATCTTCATCAGGCGGTTTGGCAGCGCGCTTCATTCCGTAAAGCAATAATCCCTGGTTACCGGTATCGACCAGTGAATGAATGCCTTCCGACATCATCGCCGAGCTACCGGTAATCGACGCCGCAGCAAACTTGGTGATCGATATCAGCGTGTTGCCGACCAGTGCCGCAATGATGACCAGCTTTGAACCTGACGCCATGTTTTCGTCCTAAAAAATTCCACGGCTACTATATCCCATCAGCCGCCCTGGACGAAAGCCGGGCAGAAAACTCGAGATCATCCAGGCAGTTAATTTCAAAGCGACTGAAGTCAAGAACTAGAAAACTATTATTGCCATTGCGAGGTTCAGCTTCGAGGCAGCTTATCCGGCGTTTAATTAATCATTGCTGGCAGGTCAACCCTCTACTAAACTCCGCGCAGCTTCAATTTGACTGCCCGTCAGTCATTAACCGGAATTGAAAATTTATGTGGAAAGACCTCGGATCCTCCTGGGCAATACTGCTCGGCATCGGCTGCATGATGCTCGCCAACGGACTTCAGGGCACCCTGCTCGGGGTACGCGCCGGCATCGAGGGTTTTTCGACATTCTCCACCGGCATCATGATGTCGGGTTACTTCATCGGCATGTTTGTCGGTTCGCTGATCGCACCATACCTGGTAAATCGAGTGGGTCATATTCGCGTGTTTTCGGCACTGGCTTCAATGGCGTCGATTTCGATTCTATTCCACGGTGTCTATATCGATCCATGGTTATGGATGGCGATGCGGATCATTACCGGTATCAGCTTTGCCGGTTTCTATGTCGTTACCGAAAGCTGGCTCAACGATCGCGCCAGTAATGAAACCCGGGGCAAGGTGTTATCGGTTTACATGCTCATCGTTACCGGCGGCATGGGAGCCGGACAGTTTTTACTCAACCTCGCAAAACCCGCCGCGATCGATCTGTTCATACTGATCTCCGTGATCATTTCTTTTGGCCTGATTCCGATATTGCTCACCGTAAAACCCGCACCCAATTTCGCAACTTCGTCCAAGATGTCGGTGATCGAACTGTATCGTGCCTCACCGCTGGCCGTTATCGGCAACTGCCTCACCGGCATGGCACATGGCACGATTTTCGGCCTGGGTGCGATTTATGCGAGTGCAGTACTGGTCGATATCAAGGCAATATCCTGGTTTATGGCCTGTTTTCTGATTGGTAGCCTGGTATTCCAGTGGCCGGTCGGTTTTATCTCCGATCGCATCGGCCGTCGCGGCGTAATGGCAGGCCTTTCAATCGTTTCAATCGTCTGTTGCTTATTGGCCCTTGCCACGCCCAGCGACAGCTGGCAGTTTTACCTCGTAATCATCGCACTTGGTGGCGCTGCAATGCCAATGTACTCGATCTGTATTGCCTATGCCAACGATCGACTCGAACCGCATCAAATCGTCGGCGCCAGTGGCAGCCTGGTCATGGTCGCGGGTTTTGGTGCGATGACCGGACCTATCATAATTGCCTTTTTCATGGACTTTTATAACGTGACATTTTATTTCTGGGGTATCGCGACGGCGTTTGCGATAATTTTCTTTTTTACCCTGATCAGAATTGGCGCTCGTGCCGGGGTTGCAATAGCCGACCAGTCGACCCTGGTCGCCGGTCCGATCGGCACCCCGATTGCCGAATTTATCGCGCCTGATTGTCTCGAGTATGCTGACGCGGTTGCAAAACACAATGTCAGGGATCTTGATGAACGCGAAGATATAACCGAGCGCCGACTATAGCGATAAAACCAGGATCTAAAGCGTCCAGCGCAGGTCTAGCGAGAAGATATCCTGATCACCAATATCATCACCAATTTCCTTTAACGGATGCCCCCAAAGCAGGCGTCCAATGAAATTTGCATCTGATACCTCAACTCCCATACCAATACTATAAATCTCCCCGCAAACATCTGGATTATCGATTTCACATTTGACATCTCCATAGTCGACACCCGCAGACAGGGAAATTGACTTGGTCAAAGGATTTTCACTAAACGGGTTTACCACCGATTGTAATCGCCTGGTAATATCACTGCGCAGGTACCAGGCATTGCTTCCACTCAATGCGGATGAATAGCCGCGCACGGTATACGGACTACCGAGATAAAGCTTATCGTTGTCAAACAGGATGTCATCGCTGTACTGCAGGTAAAGCTTGACACTCGCATACCAGGCAGGATTCTGCAGGTAGTAAAACAGCTGGCTGTCGATATTGAATTTTTCAAACTGCAGCTTGGCCTCGCTTTCAAACCCATCCTCGAGCGTATAGTAGTCATCGTCTCTGGCCCCGAATGAATCAAGCCCCTGGTGATAGCTGAAACTGGTGTTGATCTGACCCCAGGGTTGCAGCCAGTCGTGTCGGAGTTCGAGGCGTAACTGACTGGTTTTGTAACTGGATACATCGATTAGCTGGTCATCGAAAAAACTGCGCGAATCTTTAACGTCCAGGGCAAGCGCAAATGTTAGCCTGGCCGTCTGACTGCGGCTTACCAGTTTACTGATCCGCAGCTGATCACTGACCGTGTCACCCGCGGAAAGAAAACTATCGTTGATTCCCTGAACCCGTTGTTCGTACTCGATATCGCTGTGATTCAATGCCAGCAGGTAACTCCCCAGCGGGAAAGAGTAATTCAGTTCACGACTGCGATTGCTTTGAAGGGCCTGGAATACCTCGCCACTGTTATAGCGAAATTCAACGATATCATTGATATCAAGGGGATTATCCAGCACTGCCTGAAAACTGAGCTGGGGATCGAGATCGGTGCGGGCATTTACCCCGAGTTCAGTATGAAACGGGTTCGTCTCTACCGTTTTGATGGCGACTATACTGCCACCCTGTTTTGTTCCGGGCCTGATTTCAAAATTGGCGCTAACCGACCTGACTCGTTCGATGGCTTCAAGCGAAGTCTCGAGTTGTCGCAGGTTCAAAAACTCATCATTGAACATGAATGCAGTTGCTATTTGGCCATTGGTAACGCCGCTATCGGCATCGATAATGGCTTCAATTGTGCCAACTAAGATATAAATCTCGATCTGGCCATCGCTGATATCCTGCTCGAGTAAATAAGGCCTGCTGGTAACATAGCCTCGAGCGATGAGGTCATTTGAGATTTTGGACAGGATGGTTCGAATTAAATCGCTATCGATACAACGGCCCAGAAAAGGCCGGGTCAGCATTGCCAGGCCGGATTCGCCAGGCAGTTCGGCGGCAACGATATCAACCCTGCTCAATGCGGTGCAGTCGGCTGCGCTCGCTACCTGAGCCAATGCCTGCAGCAACAGGCCGAGGCTGAACGCCCTAAAACCAGATCGAAGCGAATAATCGCGTAACCGTGGCATCAAAACTGTACAGCGGTTCTTCCCCGACCGGGCCTGATTGAGTCAGGTCACGGAAATCGTCGTAGTCAAAATCGATCCAGTCCACCTGCAGGTTCAGGCTGCCACGATCAATGCGGGACCAGGACCTGCCAAATTCATAACTCGCGCCGAGCCCGAGAGTGGTGCTGGTAAAGGTGCTTAATTCCTTGTCACGTGCGAGGTAATTCTGTGCATTCACGGATGGAAACAAATCACTATAGAATTCAGCCTTAGTTTGATCGTGAAATCGAAAACTGGCTTCAAATATCCATTCATCCTGGTAAGGGAAGGTGTATCCCAGCTCGTAGGTTGTCGCATCGATATCCCAGGTATCTTCAAACACCCTGATACCGGCAAATATCGCAGCGCGTTGCGGCAGGAAATAATTGGCACGCACCGCCATCGCGGTACTGGTACGGGTCTCTGGATAGGTCTCCTGCTGAAAGCTAAAGCCGGTGCATGCGGGATCATTGCAATATCTTACTGAGCGGTAAGGATTATTGAGGTAACCATCGTCGGTTATTGTTTCGAAGGTAAACGCCATCACCAGGTTCTTGGTTAAAACCTGGGAAACCCCGAGCCGATAACTGCGCACCTTGGTATCCTCTGAGAAGTCCTCGCTACCATCAAGGTTTAATCCAACCGTATTGTCGCCAATCGCAAAGCTCATACTGACCGTGGTCAGATCACCAAACATGTCTTGCGAAATCCCGAGATTCAGGGTATTTGCGTCGAAGTCATTTTCATCGCTGACCGTGTATGCAGCACTCATGGTCGTTTTTTGGCGCAAGTAGTCGACGCTGAAAGAGTTCTCTGTCCGTTCCTCGGTATACTCGCTGGCTCCACTTACCTCGACATCGATTGACGCACTGGTCACATTATCGACATAATGATTAAATCCTACCGAGACGCTGTCACCCAGGTTCTTGCGCACCAGAAATGAAGGCCCGTCGATCGTCACGCCGCCGCCGTCATATTTATGGTAAAGCAGGTCTACCCTCTCCTCAGGCAAAACCGCCGCCTGCAATTCCAGGATCGCAGGCAGCAGTAATAGAACCGGAAAAAACCGCCAGATAGAAAACTTCATTCGGAAATCATCGTGGTAAGCAGTAGTCGCTATTCCGGCAACAGGATTTAGTTGCAGCCGCAACCGCCGCCGGTCGCAACTCCCGCACCCCTGGCACCTTCACGCGAATCATAAACGTGGTGTATATAACTTGCCGAAACCGGGTCACGGTTAAAGCTCATAATAGGATCTGCGAGGTTGGCACGCTCGTAGGGTTTAACCCAGGGTTCGATCGCACAACCACCCAGTGTTACAGTGCAAATGAATAGTAAAAATGCCAGTTTTTGCTCCATCGTATTACTCGCGCACCAGTTTTTTCACCATCTTGCGATACTTCTCTTCGTCACCGGGCTTGTAGCCCTGGTGCAGAAATCGCATGTTACCGTCACGATCGACAACCACCGTGGTCGGCATCGCAATAACATTATATTTTTTGCTGACCTGGTTTTTATTGTCTAGCAAAACCGGAAAATCAACTGGAAAGTTCTTGAGGAAACCCCTGGCGTTTTTGGCGTCCTCTTCGACGTTAACCCCAAGTACTGTAAAACCAAGCGGCTCATACTTTTTGTGCAGGTCGTTCAACAGTGGCATTTCCTCTCGGCAAGGACCACACCACGAAGCCCAGAAGTTAATCAAAACAACGTTACCTGTCATTTCGCTAAGCTTCAGATTATTGCCACCCAGGGACTTCAAGGTGAAATTTGGCGCCTGCCCCTTAAGAGATGCGGCATCGGCATGGGTTACAACCGCGAATGATAAAAAACATACCAGCAGCAAGCTGAGGCGGTTTCCCGATAAAAGGCTATTCATATCCATTCTCCCTAGAAAAATAAGTTTAATGCTACCGTCAATTCAATATTGTGAGTCGTTTCCTCGCTACCGAAGAGATCCTGCTCAAATATCAAGTCTCGCATCTCAATGTCCATGCTGAATCCATCAGCAAACAGGGTGCGATGCCCGACTGCATAAGCGATGGTAAACCGGTCATCTCCTGCAAATTCGGTATTACCAATCCCCGCCGTTAAATAAAGCACAGTATTAAAGGTAGTCGAATCAGTTAAAAATGCCTCTCCCGGAAACAGGTTGAAGCCGAGGCTTACAAGGTAATACTTGATTTCGCGCTCGTCTTCTGACAGCAGCGGTGCCCCTCCGCTCAGTCTTTCGAAACTGGTCTTTCCCGAATCGCCCTGGCCATAGGAAGCCTGGACGAAAAAATCTTCGGACACATTGTATCCAAGCTTGATGCCTGTCACGATGTCGGTGTCAAAATCCTCAATTGCCAGGTAGCCTGCGTAAACAGCGATTTCAAAATCATCCGAATCGATCAGTGATTCGTCGAATTCGACGCGCTCGATCTGGGGCTCGATCAGATTGGTTGGATCTTCCTCATCACTCTGTGCAGCAACCTGGGTTGCCGGCATCATAGCGATCACCCAGGCACTCGCTAGAAAAATACTGCGATTCCGAATTTCCACTCTCTTACTACCTCGCTGTTGTCACTGGTGCCGGACGAAAAAATAACATACTCGTTAGCCTCGAATCGAAACAGAAAACTGCGGCTGATATAACGCTGCACACCGAGCCCAAACTGCGCAAAATTATTTTTATCCTTGTTCGCCGAAATCAAAATGACACTGGGATCGACCTCAATCTCACCTAACCCAATGGTCATGTAAGGGGAGTATTTCAAATCTGGAAACGGTTGCATTACCAGGTTCCCCTTGTAAAAAGTGGCACTTGACCTATCACCCACCGACTTACCTAAATGAAATTCACCGGTCAGGTTCTCGGTAAAAGAATAGCCTGTAAACGCGGAAAATACCGGGGTCGACTCAAACTCACCACCGGAGAACCCGACAATCCATTTACGCTTCGAAAAATCTTCCAGATCCATCTCGACAACCTTGAATTTCTCTCCAGTCGGCAGCAGTGTTTCCCGCATTTGATCGCGGCTGGCCCAACCGGTCCTGCCATCACTGGTTTCGATTCTGAACCAATCGGTTTTTCGTCTTATGACACTGACTTCGGTGCCCCGATCAACAACATAAAAAATCGGATAGCCAGCGCCCGGTCCGGTATGAAGCTCGATAAAAGGGTCGGCAATTCTAACCTTATAGAAGACTTTGCCTTCCGCGTCAGTGCCTGGTTCAGGCGCGTTTGCGGCCTCTGCCGCTGTCTTCGAAGAAACAGCTTCCACTGCGGAAGGTATTGCTTCCTCCGCCATGGTTTCTTCCTCTACCGATTGCGACTGCGACGGTTTGGAAGCTACCATGAGCAAAAGGAACAAACTGGGCAACAGTATCCCCTTGAGACGTTTCAAGTTTTTTTTCCCGTGTTATTACAGCCACTAATTTAGTTTTGTGGCGCCGCCGGGTCGAAAGGATCATTAAAGTTCTGGGCGCCTAAGTCTAACCACTCTGAGATTAGCTTTAATTCGGCACCTGTCAACATAGCCGAGTGATCGACGCTGCCCACGGGTAATGCACGCCCGGCGTCCAACTCGGTTCCGCTCATCTTTTCAATGAAAAAGCTGCTGCGGGCACCAGCCGAAGTCATGATCGGAGCGATCGCCGCTGCCGGGTCGGGAATTGTACCGCCGTTGCCGTCGGACACCGTAAACTGCTCGAGCTGATTCCCTGCATTAATTAACTGGCCCTGCCTGGTGTTAAACATTTGCTGATAAGACCGGAAGCGATTGTTCTGAACCTGGGCAGGATCGGTGGTCAAATCGAGTTGCCCATAGGGCAGTTGACTACCGTTGACAGTCGTGTGACAGCTAATACAGGTATCGTCACCGACACCATCGGCCACCGCCACAGACACCAGGGGTGTGTTGGTTGGGTCACTATTAATCGGATTGGCCGGCGCCATCGGCGTAATGGCATCAACGCCGCGATCAAGCTGGAAAATCGCATGAATATGGGGCGGATAGTTGATCGCCACACGGCAATTGTATAGCCAGTTGGGCGCGCAAAAGATATTAGTCGGCCTCAGCATGTTGGGGTTCAGACCGGCGTAAAGATAGTCGATATCCGGGTCTGGAGTGCTTATCCCGGGATCGGTCCAGTTATCGCGGAATATCAAGTCAGCGCTGAGCTTCGGTTGACTGGCAACCGCAAGGCTATCGAAACGCACCTCCGCCATGGTTTGCCCAGGAGTACCCATGTAAGGACTGGCCGGCATTGAGCCTGGGATCAAGGTGTTGACGAATATCCCAACAGCCGGCAGGCCGCTATTGATCGATGGCGCCTCGCCATCGCTGCGCGCATGAATTTCCGGCGGACTACCGCCATTGTTGACGTCGTGACAACCGACGCAGGTCAGCATATCTCCCGGTTGCACCTGGAACCAGTTCTCATGCGACGGGCCTATCCTGCGACCTTCACCATCGAGTACCTCGACCGCTAACGGGACATAGGCCGGAACCTTGACCTTGACCGAACCGTCGGGTTCGACCGGCGCATAGCCGACGATTTCACGCATACCCCGATTGCGCTGCGGTCCAAACGCATTGCCATCAAGATCGGGGGGGTTGACCAGCGTCGGGTCATCGGGATCAGGAATACCGACCGACTTGACGAAACGCACGAAACGCGCGGGCCGATCGGCTGCGGCGGAATTCACCGGGTCGGCAAAATCCTGTACCGAAGTAATGCCGAGGCCTGCGGGCGCGCATTCGGCAAAGAAACACCCGTTAAATGCGGGGTCGCTCATATCGTAAACGCTTTTGATATTGACCACGCCAACGACTTCGGACTCCCAGCCAGAATCAAGCTCGCCGAGCAGGCTCTTGTCGAAGATAACCGGCGCCCGGGTTCTGTTCTCGAGCGCAATGACGTCGGTGATGACCCTGCCTGCTTCCGCCAGCACGATGGGTTTCTGAGTATCGACGTCCATATCGTAAATCCAGATCGAGTAAGCGGGCGACACTTCCACGGCCGCTGGATCATTCACATATTCATCAATACAGGGCCTTATTACACCATTGACGTCCACCTGGCAGGTGGATTTGCTAACCAGCATGCGATTCGACCCATCCCATAACGGGAAGGCCGCGGCGTAGCGGCCGTTGGCCGAGATCGAACCATCGTTGGCAACGTTGGAGACCGTGGCGTCACGTTGTGCCGGACCGGGCATACCCGGCAGCGACCAGAGCGGCTTGTTGATATCCACAAAGCGATCGACACTGATAACTTCAATATCGCCGCCGTCGAAGGTTCCGTCAAACGGCTTCGTGATTACCATCAAGTCGCCGTTTTCCATTTCGCGAAAATTGGTAAAGTGGATTTCTGCGCCGCCAGTGCCGGTGTTGTGACTTTGCGAACCATATAGAATCTGCATATCGCTGCCGTCCGGATTGGCGGTGTATAAATTGATTTCGTCATTGCCCCCGGCATTGTCCCACCGGCTGAATACGATTTTTCCACCCTGGAAACCAGTTAATACCTGCGGGTAAAGATCGTGACTCTGGTTGAAGGAAATCTGGCGGAGGTCGGTGCCATCGGCATTCATGACGTGCAGCACTAACGCCTGAACACCCTCGTCTTCGTCGAGCGCGGAAAATCTCGGCTTGATTTCGTTGATCAGCATTTCGCGAGACTGGCGCTGGCGATTCGAGGAAAATACTATACGGCCATCGGGCAGGTAGCTGGGAAACAGGTCATCACCCTCCTCGGCAATCAGCGAGGTGGAGATAACTCGTCGAAGTTGACTAGTGGTTAAATCATATTCGTAAATATTCCAGCTGGGGAACGGAGGATTGTTCGGATCCGGGTCGAACAGGCGCAGTGAAAACACGATTTTGGTACCATCGTGGCTGGCGTTCAAGCCCTTGACGTCGCCGATACCGTTGGTAACGGAGCTTGTGATATTAATCTCATTGTCGCTGGTGCGCAGATAAACATCGCCGCCGGAACTGAACAGCCTCGGCTCGCGCACATCGGTCTGTACCTCGTCGCCCATGTCGTCGACCGGGATCGGACGCTTGACGTACGCAATCGGTATTTCGACGATACCGGGATCGATCCCATCGCCTGAGTCAGACCCGGGATCACAAGCGCTCAGGGCGACAGCTGCGGTGCAAAGTACAACCAAACCAAGCCTGTGAAACTGGGATTTCATCCACTGTCCTGGTCTCGTCAGTATGCGTGAATATAAGGCTGTTCTATGTTTCATCATTTCCTTAAGTGGGTACAAGGCGGAGCGCCCTATGTCATTGTTTTATATTGTATGTTCGATCTTATATAGCCCGCTTTCGAATTCTGACCAAACGTGCTTTTTTCCTTACGAACGGTATACGTGTGAGTGAGCCAGTCCCCTAAAATAGAGTTCTGGGTTTAATCCGCGGAATACATTTACGAGGTAACAGGTCTGAGCTTAACAGCAATAATGAAATGGTCAGGTGTAATTGAAGTTTTTGTGACTTAATTAACGCTGCTTATCCATTTCACGTTAACGCTCTGTGCTAGATTTAGACCTCCGGCTTTGAGCCCGCGCAACAGCGATTGAATAGGAGTTAGAAGGGGATACTGATGGAAAAGATTAATAAAATATCGCTGCCGCTGTTAATCATGGCGGTGCTGACGAGCCAAGTCACCTGGGCTGGCCCAACCGAGCGCGCCATGGCCAAGCGAATCCACGACCGGCTCACTGGCGTTACCGCGACCAATGCGGCGATCGACGATATGGAGCGCACCCTGGACTGCACTCTGCCAGCACTCCCCGGTTACCCGTGCGACCCAAGTGGAAAGAATGCGGCACTGTACGCGATCGATACCGCCGTTAACCCGAACGCGCGCTACTTCTACAACGTCACGTTGAAAAACTATGTCGCCCCCTGGACCAACGAAGAACAGACCGTGTTCACCCCGCTAAACGACTATACCGCGACCGCGATCGGCTTGATCCGCGACGGCCTGGATTTCCGCCGTATCCTGTATGACGATATCTTGTACGTCGGCAATAACGCCCCGGCCTACAACAACTCCAATAACAATCATTACGAGGCACTGGAAGCGCTGAATCCAGCGACCACCGGCGATCTGTCCAACCCGGCCATCTTGCAACCGACCACGCAGACATCGGTTCGGCCAGGCATCCCGGCCGCGGGGATTATGACCAGCCGCGCCGGCGCCATGTCGTTTTACTCGGCTGGAACCAACCGCGCCATGTTCCGTTTCACGCTGATGAATCACCTGTGCACCGATCTCGAACCGCTCAAGGATGTCTCGCGCTCCTCCGACAAGGTTCGCCGCGATGTATCGCGCAGCCCCGGTGGCGATAGCCGTCTCTACCTGAACGGTTGCGTCGGCTGCCACGCCGGCATGGACGGCATGGCGGGCGCTTTCGCGAAGTACGAATGGGACGAACAAGACCCGCAAAATCCGAATGACGGCCTCATGTTGTACAGCGCGATCGGCAATCCGCTGTTCGGCAGCGATGGAACTGCCCCAGGTATTTCCGATGAAATTCCCGACGATATTTCGTTGAAGCACAACATCAACGCCAACAACTTCGAGTACGGTCACATCACCACCGATGACAGCTGGATCAACTACTGGCGCAACGGCCCCAACTCGAAGCTCGGACTGCGGCCCGCCGATGACGGCCCGAGTGCTAGCGGCTGGGGACCGCTTTTAAACTCCGATGCCAAGGGCAATGAAACCGGCAACGGTGCGAGATCTCTTGGCGTCGAACTGTCCAACAGCAAGGCCTTCGCCCAGTGCCAGGTAGACAAAGCTTTCAAGTCGATCTGCCTGCGTGATCCCAATATTTTCGCCGGCGACCGCAGCGCGCGCGACGGATTCGTTGCCAACTTTGTCGGCAGCAGCTACAACATGCGCGAAGTCTTCACCGACGTCGCCGCCTACTGCAAAGGGAGTTGAACATGTTGAAAAATTACCCTTTTCTAAAGATTATTTCGCTCCTCGCGCTGGGTGCGATGTTGGCAGCCTGTGATAGCGGCGGCGTCGGCACCACGACTAACCCGAACCTGGGTAACAGCGCCAACAATTTCGCCTACACCGGCTCGGCAGCGCGCGACATCGCTGTCAGTAATTTCCAGTACTACCTGTGGCGGAACGTGACCGACTCAACCCGCTGCGGCGGCTGTCACAACTCGG
>CAXMSP010000044.1:0-8201 GCA_964196225.1 uncultured Gammaproteobacteria bacterium
CTGTCCTGGTTTGCATCACAAAGATCCGCTGTTTTAAATGTCATTGCGCATACTCATCTACATAAAAAAAGCACATACAGTTAAACCGTATGCGCTTTCATTTTCCAGCTGATTTGCTGCTATTAGAACTGATCTTCCTCAGTGGAGCCAGCCATTGCAGTAACCGAAGAGGCGCCACCCTGGATCGTAGTCGTGACATCATCAAAATAACCGGCACCGACTTCCTGCTGGTGAGAGACAAAGCTGTAACCTTTATCAGCGGCGGCGAATTCTGGTTCCTGTACCTTTTCGACGTAGTGCTTCATACCCTCACCCCGAGCATAGTCGTATGCCAGGTCGAACATGTTGTACCACATGTTATGAATGCCAGCGAGGGTGATGAACTGGTACTTGTAACCCATCTCGGCCAGCTTGTCCTGGAACTCGGCGATGGTCTTATCGTCGAGATTTTTCTTCCAGTTGAAAGATGGAGAACAGTTGTAAGCCAGTAACTTGCCGGGATGAGCCGCGCGCACGGCTTCCGCCCATTCACGCGCGAAACCCAGGTCGGGGGTACCGGTTTCACACCACACCATATCCGCGTATTTAGCGTAAGACACGCCACGAGAAATAGCCTGTTCGAGGCCATTTTTGACCACGTAGAAACCCTCGTTGGTGCGCTCGCCGGTGACAAACGGCTTGTCGTTGTCATCGACGTCTGAAGTCAGCAAGTTGGCTGCCTCGGCGTCAGTACGAGCCAACACCACGGTTGGCACACTCATGACATCGGCAGCAAGCCTTGCCGCGATAAGCTTTTGTACCGCTTCCTGGGTTGGGATCAGCACCTTGCCACCCATATGGCCGCACTTCTTGACCGCGGCCAGTTGATCTTCAAAGTGAACGCCACCCGCACCGGCACTGATCATGTTCTTCATCAGTTCAAAGGCATTCAGAACACCACCAAATCCGGCTTCCGCATCCGCGACGATCGGCAGGAAATAATCGACATAGCTGGCTTCACCGGGATTAACACCCCTGCCCCATTGAATCTCATCGGCACGGCGAAACGTATTGTTGATACGACGCACCATCGCCGGAACAGAATCGTAAGCGTACAGCGACTGGTCCGGATACATGGTTTCAGAAGTGTTGCCATCGGCTGCAACCTGCCAACCCGACAGATAAATTGCTTCAATCCCGGCCTTCGCCTGCTGCATTGCCTGGCCGCCGGTAATAGCGCCCATGCTATTGACATAGCCTTTTTTCGCACCACCGTTGACCTGCTGCCAAAGCTTCTCGGCGCCCATCCGCGCCAGCGTATTTTCCGGTTGTACCGAACCACGCAAGCGCACAACATCCACAGCGCTATAGCCGCGTGTTACGTTGCTCCAGCGGGGATTTTCCTGCCACTCTTTCTCAAGTGCGGCAATTTGCTCATCTCTCGTCATTTTGTTGTTTCTCTCGAAATACAGGTTGATTAAAAAATTTGGCTCAAGGCCCGAAAATCGCTAAATATACGCCTGTTTTACTATTTAAAAAGTAAATTTACTTAATTTTGTCTATTGGATATCACAATAACGCCATTCTCCCAGCGAAACTCGGATCCTGCCCCAGGTACTGCACAAAAACTAGCGGTCGCGCGACATTTCATTTCATTGCGACGACTGATTAATTCGAGTCGAATTCAGTTACTAAGCATCCGGTTACTATCGACATCAATAATTGAATAAACAGATCAAGTTTGATTTTCGCATTGAGTTACTCAATAATGCGATTTCTCGAGCTGGATCATGGCAAATTCATACTACAAACAGAATCACTTAAAAAAGCTGCGTGCATTCTGCCAGACTGCGAAATTAGGCAGTATGACCAAGGCAGCTGAGTCACTATTTGCAAGCCAACCCACAATTTCGCTACAAATCCACGCCCTCGAAGAAGAAATGGACACCATCCTGTTCGAACGTAGCGGGCCCAAACTGAGCCTGACGACCGAGGGCAGCATCCTTTATGAACTCTGTCTACCGCACGTCCAGGGCATCGACCGGCTCAAGGAAACCTTTGATGCGCACTGCGGCAATCTAACTTCGGGTGAGCTCCACATCGCCGCGGGCGAATCGACGATCCTGTACATTTTGCCAGGGCCCGTCGGTAAGTTCTCACAACAATACCCGGCTATTAAACTGCACCTCGCCAACGAAACGGGGCGCAATGGCATGGAGATGCTGCGCACCGATTCGGTAGATTTTGCGGTTGGTTCGATGCTGGAAGTACCCGATGACCTGGTTTATGACCCGATCGTAACCTACAACCCGGTCGTAATTGCGCCGCTCAATCATCCGTTAGCGCGGATGGACAAAATTACCCTCGTCGACATCGGCAAATATGGAATGATTCTGCCACCTCGTCACCTGAGTACCTGGCATATCGTAAAAATGGTATTTGCACAGCATAACGTTAATTTCCGCGTCACGCTGGAAGCGGGTGGATGGGAAGTGATCAAGCGCTACGTCAGTCTCGGCCAGGGAATTTCCATCGTCACTGATGTCTGCATCACCGAGGAAGATCGCGCAAGGATGAGCGTGATTCCGGTTGATCAGTATTTTCCAAAACGCAGTTACGGTATTGTTACCCGCAAGGGCAAGTTTTTATCGGCACCATCGAAGCGCTTTATCGAAATCATGCACGAGTGTTTTGGCGGTGAAATTGGTTCATAAACAAGTTTCGTTAGAGGAGGTAGTTAATGTCATACCAGGATGAATACCAGGCATCAATCGATAATCCAGAAGCCTTCTGGGCGGAGAAGGCAGGTCAGCTGGACTGGTACAAACCCGCCACCAACGTGCTTAGCACTGACGAGCATGGCATTCAGCGTTGGTTTGCAGATGGTGAATTGAACACCTGTCATCTAGCCCTCGACTATCATGTAGACAATGGACGCGGAGATCAAACCGCTCTGATCTATGATTCTCCGGTAACTAACCAGGAAAAGAAATACAGCTACAGCGAGCTCCGTGACCAGGTCGCCCTGTGCGCGGGCATGCTTAAGAATCATGGAGTCGAAAAAGGCGATCGCGTCGTCATTTACCTGCCAATGATTCCTGAAGCGGTGATTTCGATGCTTGCCTGCGCGCGTTTAGGCGCAGTGCACTCGGTGGTATTCGGCGGATTTGCGCCACCCGAGCTTGCGGTACGGCTTGATGACGCAACTCCGAAAGTTTTATTGACGGCATCCTGCGGTATAGAAATTAGTCGGGTTATCGAATACAAACCCATCGTCGACGCTGCAATCGAGTTGGCGAATCACAAGCCCAGCGCTTGCGTGGTACTGCAACGTCCGCAGGCAACCGCAAGTATGCAGACCGGACGCGACGTGGACTGGCAACAGGCCTTAGCCGACGCCAGCCCGGCTGATTGCGTACCGGTCAAGGGTACCGACCCGCTCTACATACTCTATACCTCGGGGACCACCGGCAAACCCAAGGGCGTGGTGCGCGAGAATGGTGGCCATGCAGTTGCGATGAAATACAGCATGAGCGCGATATACGATATCGAACCCGGTGAAGTCTACTGGGCGTCATCGGATGTCGGCTGGGTCGTCGGCCACTCGTATATTGTCTATGGGCCACTGATTCATGGCTGCACCACGATCCTCTACGAGGGCAAGCCAATTATGACGCCGGACGCGGGGGCTTTCTGGCGCGTTATCTCCGAGCACGGAGTAAAAGCACTGTTCACCGCACCGACCGCATTTCGTGCTATCAAGAAAGAAGATCCCGAAGCGAAACTGGCCAGGCAATACGACCTGTCCTGCCTGAAAACGATCTTTGCCGCCGGTGAACGACTCGATCCACCAACCTACGAGTGGTTGGCGGAAACCTTCCAGGTACCCGTGTTAGATCACTGGTGGCAGACCGAAACGGGCTGGGCGATTGCTGCGAACATGCATGGTCTCGAATCGATGCCAGTCAAACCCGGTTCGTCGACCGTACCGGTTCCGGGATTCAATGTCGAAATACTGGATGAGGCAGGTAACCAGCTGGCTGCAAATGAACAAGGCTTCATTGCGGTCAAGTTACCGCTGCCACCGAGCTGCCTGACCACGATCTGGGGTGATGTCGAGCGTTTTAAATCGAACAACCTGGAAACCTACCCGGGATACTTCACCACGGGCGATGGTGGCTACTTCGATGAAGATGGTTATCTTTACATCATGGGACGCGTGGACGATGTCATCAATGTTGCCGGACACCGTCTTTCGACCGGTGAAATGGAGGAAGTCGTGGGCAAGCATCCGATGGTTGCCGAATGCGCGGTCATTGGCAGACACGATGAACTCAAAGGCCAGCTGCCGATGGGATTCGTGGTCTTGAAAAATACCGAGGGCGCCGAACCGAATCAAATCGTCGAAGAACTGGTCGCATTGGTGCGACAGGATATCGGTGCGGTTGCTGCGTTCAAGGAAGCGCTCGTGGTCGCTCGACTGCCCAAAACCCGCTCCGGCAAGATATTACGCAAAACGCTGCGCGCGATGGTTGATGGCGATGACTACGTGGTTCCTTCGACAATTGAAGACCCGGCATCACTCGACGAAATCAAGGCCCTCCTCTAATCCTCGAATTACGGATCTGATACGATCACTATCGCCAGGTCCATGACATTGGTATTGGTTGGCCCGGTCACGAACAGGCTGTCGTGCTGTTCCAGGTAACTGCCGGCGTCGGCATTTTGCAGGGCAAGGCGCGCGGCATCGCTCCAGGTATTGCCGTCCACCAGGCCGCCGGCGGCGATGGTCGGTCCATCGGTACCGTCGGTGCCAGCCACCAGCAGTGATATGTTGTTCTTTCCCGCAAGCTTCTCCGAAACAGCGAGCGCCAGGCTCTGATTACGTCCACCCCTGCCAGGGTTCTGCGGCAATATCACGGTTGGCTCACCACCCCATATATAGAAGCCGGGTTCGGCATCACGCAGCCTGTTACCGATAGCAGGCGCGAGTTCGAATACATCTCCGTAGAGCGTCTCTTCATTTTGTCGAACTGTCAGCCCCAGTTCAGTCGCCTTGCGCACGGCATGTTCGCGCGCAATCTGGTTCGAGGCAATGACCGTCGACCGCGCCGTCACCTTTGCACGGTGACAGTCCCCGATGCCCGAACCTATGGTTGAGATACTGTCTCCTTCCACGTCTGAAATTGCGTAGACGCGAATTTCAGCACCGCTAAAAGCTTCCACGAGCTTACCGTCCTTGATCGACGATGCCTGTTTACGCCAGCCGTTAATCTGGGCGATTGTTTTGCCGCCGGCTATCATTTCGTCGGTTCCCGCCTGCAGATCGGCCAGTGTTATGTCTTCTGGCAATGCCTCGGCAAGTGCCGAAGCGCCACCTGAAACCAGCAGTAACACCCGACTATCGGCCGGCATCGCGCGTATTCGATCGAGCAGCGCCCTACCCGCGTCGAGCGAGTTCTGGTCCGGGATCGGGTGTCCTGCCTCAACGACTTTTACTCCTGCGCGTGCGCGAATATTTTCGTCCGAGTGATCGTGCTTGGTCACAATCAGTGCTTCACAAGGAGGCAGGTTATCGAGCGCACCCTGACACATACCAACCGCAGCCTTGCCGACCGCGAGCACCAGGTCAGGATTAAAATCGCTATCGGCGCTTAGCGCATTCGCAACTGCCTCATAGCCGGACACTGCGGCTACAGCCGCGTCCCAGATTTGAACCAGCGCTTGTGCTCTTGCATCTGCCCCTGTCATCGCTAGCGATAGAACACGAACGCGCGGGTTTCGACGCTCTCGCGCGGGTTTGCGTCGGGCGGCGCATCCGCCAGGTGGACCGCGGTATGTATGTTGCAGGGATGCGTGCCGCCGTCGATTGAATCGAAGGTCTTGAACAACAGTACTTCGTCGGGACGCATCGCTGAAAAATAAAACCAGCGCTGGTCCGGATCGTGCAGTGCGAGCTGAATTTCACCAATGTGGTTCGGTGCCCGGCGCTCGGTGTCGACCAGGTTGTCAGCCTTGAGACTGCGCGAATCGACCAATGCGAGCGGGTAATCTTCGACTGGGTCGGTGAGCGGACGCCACACATTGATAATCTGGAATCGTCCCCTGCCGAGCTCGTCAGCGTCGGCGCCTAAATTCTCCTGCAAACAGACGAAACCCGATGTCGACGTGTAATCGTTGTGCACCAGGGTCGCCGGCTCACGTACGCTTTTCTGCTCGCGCAGGTCCGGGTCGGAAGCGCGCACCGTGTGATCGAAGATATGCACGCGGTAGCCCCCTGTTATGCGTTGCAGAAAATCGATAATCTCGCCCTCGTATACCGACTCGATCTGGCCCTGGTCGAGGAAGTTGTCGACACGGGTTTCAAAATTTAGCAGGTCGAAGCCGGAAGGATGTTGACCCAATTCGCGCGCTGCGTCCTGATCGGCACGTTCGCGTGCATCGTCGACATTGACCGTGACGATATTCATCGGCTGGTCGATGTCGTGCTTTGCGTTGCGCCCGGCACTCGATGCGTAGTAAATCGGGCGCTCGGTGCGCTTCGACAGAAATTCGACTTCGGCCTGGACAGACATATCAACCTCGTTTCAGTTCCCGGTGGCGGAAGCAGTCGACGGTATGGTCGTTGACCAGTCCGGCGGCCTGCATGAAGGCATAACATATGGTGCTACCAACGAAAGTAAAGCCGCGTTTCTTCAGATCCTTCGACATGGCATCGGAAACCCCGGTGTTGGCCGGCACCTGCGCGCTTTTTTTCCAGTTGTTCTGCAGTGGCTTAGCGTCGACGAAATCCCACAGGTATTGGTCGAGCGTGCTGTCCTGCTCGCGCAACTCGAGATAGGCGCGCGCGTTCTTGACGAAGCCGCTGACCTTGAGCCGATTGCGCACGATGCCCGTATCCTGCAGCAATTCTGCAATTTTTGTTTCACCGTAGCGGGCTATCTTGTCGGCATCGAAATTGTCGAATACGCGCCGGTAATTTTCTCGCTTGCGCAGAATCGTGATCCAGCTTAAACCTGCCTGGGCACCCTCCAGGCATAAAAATTCAAACAGCAGGCGATCGTCGTGTACCGGTACGCCCCATTCTTCGTCATGGTATTGTCGGTAAAGTTCGTCGTCCCCGCACCACCAGCAGCGACTGGTTTCGTTAGTAGCCATCACAGTGTCTCCAGGAATGCACTGATGCGGTCGCAGGCCTCGCGCAACTCGTCATCGCTGACGGTGCAGGAAACGCGCACGTGACCCACGGCGCTGGCACCGAACGCGGTCGCATCGAGTACCGAAACCCCGCAAGTATCGTAAAGGCGTTGGCAAAATTCGGGCACCTCGAGACCGGTAGCGCGCACGTCGACCATCATGAACATGCCCGCGTCCGGCCGATGCGGCTTCAATCCCGGCATGGATGAAAACTGGTCATACAGGTATTCAAGCCGCTGGCGGTAGATATCACACATCCGGTCCCGCTCGTCCGAACAATGCTGCAGCGCGTAAAGGCCGGCCTGCATGATAAATCCGGGCAAACCGTAAAGCATGCACAGCGCGAGCTTCTCCATGTTGGCAATCATTTCGGTCGGCGCGACCGCCCAGCCGAGACGCCAACCCGACATTGCATACGACTTGGACATGCTGTCGATGGTGACGGTGCGCTCGGCCATACCTGGCTCGGAAGCAATATGGTGGAAATCGCCGTTGAATACGAAATTGGAATAAACCTCGTCCGCGACAACCCAGAGATCGTGCTTGCGTGCCAGTTCGGCAATCAGTTTCACCTCATCATGATTCAGCGCAATTCCGGTCGGATTACTCGGCGAGGCGTAAAATATGGCGCGCGTGCGTTCACTGATCGCGTCCTGCAACAAATCGGGATTAAGACGAAACTCGGTTTCGGCGTCGAGCACCACCGGGACAAGCTTCGCGCCCGAAGCCTGCACTGTCGCTTCGTAAGTCACATACATGGGTTGCAACACGATGGCTTCATCACCGTGATCGAGCAGGCATAGCGACGCCGCGAACAGCGCGTTCTGCGCGCCGGAGGTGGCGATAACGTTTTCGGCACCGACCTGCTGGCCACTGCTCGCCTGGTGCTGTTCGGCAATACATTGGCGCAGATCGTCGTGCCCGCTGATCTGGGTATAGTGCGTGTCGCCCGCCCGCATCGCCCGCAGCGCTTCTTTGATGATCGCATCGGGGGTTGCGAAATCAGGATCGCCAACACTCAAAAC
>CAXMSP010000045.1:0-14095 GCA_964196225.1 uncultured Gammaproteobacteria bacterium
GGTACCCATAGCGTCTCGAGGAGTGAACAACATGAGATCGTTAAAGCTAGTGCTACAAATGACCACGGTCCTGGTTTTGTGTTTTCCCTTCATTAGCTCAGCTGATCAGACCGACCAACGCCTGGAGGGCCTTTTTCAGACACTGCAAACCAGTCAGGACGCCGAGGTATTGTTGGAGGCCGAGGCCGCCATATGGGAAATTTGGTATGAAAGTGGCAAGGAAGCAATCGATAACCTGATGCTGGAGGCAGCGCAGCTGGCTCGCGCCGGCGATCTTGCCGCTGCGGAAGCGGTTTATACAAGGGTCATCGAGGAAGTGCCCGGTTTTTCAGAGGGTTGGAACCGTCGTGCGACCGTGCGTTTCTATCAGCGTGATTACGATGGTTCGCTCGAAGATATCGAGCAGACACTGAAACTCGAGCCTCGGCATTTTGGTGCTTTCTGGGGGCTGGGTATGATCCTGGGTTCCCTGCAAGATTTTGAACGTGCGATTATCGCCTTCGAACGTCTTCTGGAAATCAAGCCTAATGCGAATGATGCGCGTCCCCGCATCGAACTGCTGAAACAGGAACTGGCTAAACAAGCTGTTTGACCGCCGCTAAATCCGGTACCCGGTTTCACTTTCTCAAGCCAATCACGCAATATGGTTAAAACACGGTATCTGGCTGCCAATAGTGAAGTCCCTTTAAAATGTCGTCAGATTACTGCCGGCACTAAATGAAACCTGGTGAACTTGATGAGTAAGTCACTGAAAGCAGTATTGTTTTCAGCTTTTGTTTTTCCTGGAAGTGGGCACCTTTTTTTAAAGAAACCCATTCAAGGTAGCCTGTTAGTCGTTGTTTCAATTGGCTGTATCACGATATTGCTGTCCCTCGCCCTGGAAAAGGCGCAACAAATCAGCGATAAAATCCTGAGTGGTGAAATTCCGCTTGATGTAACTCGCATCACCGAAGAAATAACAAGGCACGCCGCGACGGGCGGAACCCAATGGGCCGACATTTCAACCTACCTGTTATTGATCTGCTGGCTGGTCAGCATTGTTGATTCTTACCGGTTAGGGCGCTTAAAAGATAAAGCTGACAATTCTATCGATCAGGAGATATAACCCGTTAAGTAGTCGTCACGGCCTGCGTCCACTTGATCGGTTATCTGAGGAAGTTAAAGATGTGTTTTGTTTAACAGGCTTGCACCCTGTTCATCGATAATTTGTTGTGCCTTGACGATGGAATGATCAATGGCTGCCTGTAACTCCACGTTTTGATCGGCACGGATAAACTGGATCCGCTTGATTTCGCCGTTTACTTCGCCGCTGATAAAACCTGCGCTGCGGTACTTGCCATCTTCATTGATGGGTGCCGCTTCGATCGAAAACCCCTTGTAGTCAATCGGCTCTGAAGGTTCTGGTTGCGCTGAGCCGGTCGCGCCACTGAAAACTGATTTGAAAAAGTTACCGAGCGCCATAGTGCTGTCTCTTAGTGCCTGCGAAAATCACATCATAACAAAGCTGAAAATTACTGCATGTTGCGGTCATGCCAGACCTTGTATACCTCATGCGGCCACTTCGACTGAAAGAAAGCAATCACCGCGAGGACCTCCTGGTCCGAGAGTTTGTCACCGAATGCAGGCATAACACCCCCCAGTTTGATGCCTCCTTCTTTGATGGATCGGGCAAGCTGCGGAATCGAATGGTGCCAGGCATGGGCACTGCCATCCAGGGGTGGGGGTGGGTAGTTTCCATTCGCGTCCGTTTTCTTCCACTCTTTGGTGCCTTCGGCATTGACGCCATGACAGACGGCGCAGTTTTGTTGAAACAGCTCGGCGCCATAGTCAACTACGTCCTGGTTGAACCAACGCTCGGCTGCTGCGATATTGAAACTGGCGAGACAGAGTAGTGAAACAATTCCAATTTTAAACATGTGCATAATCTGGTCCTGAATGAATCTGGTGGCAGTTTAACTCCTGTATCAGCTACAGGGTCAACAGGATTCGAGCCGCGTTTCCTGAAATGACTTCACCCTGTACCAGATACAGGGTTTAGAGTATATTACAGTTTTATCCTGGAGTTTTTATCGATGCTGACGCGCGGAAAGCTCGCTACCCAGACGGGTTGCAATATTGAAACCATTCGATACTACGAAACCATTGGATTACTTCCGGCCCCGGCGCGCACTGCTTCGGGCTACCGAACTTACGGTGATGAACACCTGCGCCGTTTGAATTTCATTCAACGTGCCAGGTCGCTTGGATTCTCGAGCGAGCAAACCCGCGGACTGCTCGATTTGACCGAAGCCGAAGGCAACAAAACACGCGCCGATGTAAAGTCTCTTACCGAGGCGCATATCGATGAAACAAGCCAAAAAATCAAGGATTTACAAAAGATAAAGAAACGCCTGAGGCAGATTTCCTCGTTCTGTGACGGTTCAGGTAAAAGTGCCAGTACCTGCCCGATTCTGGAATCGCTTTTCGACGATAACTAGTCATTTAAAAACTATCGACTCGATGAACCCGGGTTGTGATCCTGCCGTCGGCGTAGAGGTTGAGATGACGGTACCCGGGAGCTTCAGTACCGATCGCGAATTCCTTGCTGTCCGGCTTGAACTGAACACAGCTCGAAGGCGTCGACATCCAGTCGACGCCACCAATTGCCTGGTGTGTTTCCTGGTGCACATGCCCCCATAAGACGCCCCTGATATTGTCATTCCGAGCAATATTTTCTCTCAATTGATCACTGTCGTGCAGCCCCTTCTGATCAATCCATAAACTGCCCGTATCTAGCGCCTGGTGGTGAAGACAGACCAGTGCATGTTTTTTCGGATGGGCTCGTAGGCAGTGGTCCAGGAATTCCAGCTGGGTCTCGGAGACACGTCCGTGGACTTCACCCCTGATCGTGGAATCGAGCAATACAATTTGCCAGTCAGCGATTAGCACGTGCTTGGATGAATGAATCTTTAGGCCGATGAATTGCTCCTGTAATACATCGATTTCATCATGGTTACCCGGCAACCAGAAAGTCGCCGTACCCATGGCGTCGAATTTTTGCGCCAGGTAGGCATAGGATTCGGGGCTGCCGTCCTGTGAAAGGTCGCCGGTGGCAAGCATTAAATCCAGATGTCCGCTATTGTCGATGACGGCCTTGCTTACCGCCTCGAAACTGCGCCGGGTATTCACGCCCCGCAGGCAGTCCTCTACCGCCGCGAAAATATGACAATCCGTGATTTGCACCAGGCTGACCACGTCTGGTTCGGCCGCCATGATTTGCTGGGGTTTCTCCTGAACAGATTTTCTCATAGTGAGACTATTTAAGCTCCGTTTCTAAACACTTGTCAGTCCGCTATTTTTACTCGGCCTCAGGATACTACTGACATTCCGCCGTTAATGATCTGTGCATCGACGATACCAACAATCGGTGTTAACGACAAACAAGTCATGGCAATGTAAAAGCGTTCCTTATGATTCCAGTTACTGGCATTATTGGGGAATAATGCAAGATAACGAAAAATTCAGATTCATACCCTATCGACGCCAGGATATCGTCGATATGTGCCTGACCGATCCTAGACTGGATAACGATGCTGAAACGTTCCGGCAGCTGAGTTACATGCTGGACCAGGTATTTCATTTCGAATTTCACCAGGTTATCGAGGCTCTGAAGAATGCCTATGCGGATATTGACCCGGATGCCGATACCCGGCGACCGGGATTCGACTCTTCCGAAAATACCCAGTCTTTTGTCTCGTTGCTAGATGGACTGCTTGAAAAGGCTAACTACGAACGCGTGACTGAGTCGGGTTTGAAACGGGCGCTTTCCGAGTCGTCGTTGTTCAAAATTCGTTTGCATGTTGATTTTGATGATTTTTCCGAAGTGTCACTATTCGCGCGCGGTCAATCGATCAGGACCGAGACGATTTCTTCGTGGTTTGGATTGCGCAGCAAGACAATCGAGTTCGTCAACTACGATCGGGTCGTGGTTTACCTGAGAATTCGGGATAATTTTGAGCGTTCGAAGCTGGATTCAGACCTTTGCCGTGCCGGCGCAACTCTGCTCAAGTTGTTTCGTAACGTACCCCGGGCGGACCTTGAAATGTTATTCCCGAATACACGCGTGCGAATGCGTTTGATGGATAAGTTGTTGATCGGTATCCCGGCGGTCGTTAGTGGTGGTATTGTGCTGACCACCAAGCTCGGTGCGTCACTGGTGTTGCTGGGTTCGCTGTTCGGTTACTGGCTTGGTGTCAGCAACCAACCGGTCGAATTAAACCAGGCTGCAGTTGTAGCCCTGTTGGCGGGTGCCGCCGCACTGGGTGGCTACCTTTGGAAGCAGTTCAACAATTTCAAGAACCGAAAAATTCGTTTCATGCAGGCGTTAACGCAAAATTTGTATTTTAAAAACCTGGATAACAACGCGGGCGTATTTCACCGTTTAGCGAACGATGCCGAGGAGGAGGAGTCCAAGGAAGCCATATTGGCGTATTACTTTCTATTGGTCAGTTCCGAACCTTTGACCAGGTCGAAACTTGATCGCGAGATAGAACGCTGGTTTGATTCCCGGTGGAACTGCGAGCTTGATTTTGAAATCGACGATGCGCTGCATAAGTTGCTTGCCCTGGGCCTGGTCGAGAAATCTGGGGACAGCTTTATTGCCGTGTCGATTGAAGCGGGTATACGGATCCTGGACCAGCGCTGGGACAATTATTTCGTACCGGGAAACTGATTTAAGTTAACATTGCCGCGACTGAATTCTGGATAAATTTTTGTGTACCTCTTAATCGCTGCTAACGGCCAACTCTCGCTGGAAGACAGCGACAATATGCGTGCTTTTTCTATTGTCGAGGAAGAGAGCGGTTTAGCTGCGACGCAGCTTTCTGCCATCGCGACACCCGTCGAGGAACAACATTACTGGCTCGATACGGATGCAGTGGTAGAGCTCTCGGGACGCAAGGGTGACCAGCAATGGGTTAAGGGATTCTGGGATATGCTTGCTAAAGTCGAAGCCTACGGTTATTCAGACATGGAAAAGAAGCGAGTCAAGGCTCACGTGGACCTGGCCTGATGTTAAGACCGGTCTGTTTTTTACTGGTTGCCTTTTATCTGACGGGTTGCGCCAGTCTCGTCAGTTCTGCCACTTCGAGGATGGCGGAAAACATCACGCTCGCGATCCAGAACCAGAACGATCCCGAAACCGTACGCGATGGCGCACCTGCTTACCTGTTGATGATCGATGGCCTGATCGAGGGTGATCCGGAAAGTACGGACCTGCTGCTGGCCGGGTCCAAACTCTACGGATCCTATAGCACTGCTTTTGTCGATGACGAACCGCGCGCGCAACGCCTTGCCGACAAATCGCTGTCATATGCACGTCGGGCACTGTGTCTCGAAGCCCGAGAAATATGCGAAGCCACTGCAGGCAAGCTGGATCAGTTTCAGGACAGTCTGGCTGGGACGGGGAAAGGGGAACTCAAAGCCCTTTATGGTTTTGCCGTCGCCTGGGCAAACTGGATTCAGACCAATTCCGCGGACTGGAATGCCGTTGCCGACCTGGCAAAGGTTACCGCACTGTTTGAACACTGCCTGACCATCGATGAGCGCTACGATGGCGGGGGAGCGCATCTCTACCTGGGGGTAATCAAGTCACTGCGACCAGCGGCACTTGGCGGTGAACCCGAAATCGCCCGTGGGCATTTCGAAAGTGCCATCGAATTTTCCGCGGGACAGAACTTGATGGTCAAGGTATTGATGGCAAAGCATTACGCTAGAAATGTATTTGACCAGGAATTGCATGATTCACTCTTGACTTCAGTACTGGCCGAAAATGCCGATTATCGAGGCTATGTACTGGCCAATTCCCTGGCAAAAATAGAGGCTGACCAGCTCCTTGCGGAATCCGGAGATTTTTTCTAAACGAAACTATCCGGACGAACCCGGCTCAAACTGTTTATATGGAACGTAATAAATGAACACACTAGTTAAAATTGCGAGCCTGGCGCTGTTGCTGATTTTTTTCAGTGCCGGTGCCGATGCAAACAGGCTCAAAATTGCAACCCTGGCGCCTGCCGGAACAACCTGGATGAAGGAAATGAAAACCGGTGCCAGCTTGATTGCAGAGCGCACCGGGAGCCGGGTCAAATTGAAGTTTTATCCGGGCGGCGTGATGGGAAACGACCAGAGCGTCCATCGCAAGATCAAGATCGGGCAGCTTCATGGCGGCGCCTTTACATCGGGTGGGTTGGCGCAGGTTGACAGTAGCATTCAGTCACTGGGTTTACCGATGATGTTCAAGTCGTTCGACGAAGTCGACTACGTGCGCGCAAAAATGGACCCGGTAATAAAACAGCAAATGGAGGCAAAAGGTTTCGTATTGCTCGGAATCTCCGAGGGCGGTTTCGTCAGGATCCTGTCCAAAAAGCCAATGCAGAACCTGGAATCGATTCGTAACAGCAAGGTTTGGGTGCCGGCAGGGGACCGGATCGGACAGATAGCGATGAGCGCGCTTGGCATTACGCCGATATCCCTGCCGATTTCGGATGTTTTTACCGGTCTGCAGACCGGGTTAATCGATACGGTTACGGTTAATCCGACCGCGGCGATTGCGTTTCAATGGCACACCAGTACCTCCTTTATGACCGAGGTACCGATTTCATACCTGATCGGCGTGATGGCGATTCAGAAAAAAGCCTTCGATAAACTTTCCCCGGACGATCAGCAGATTGTGCGCGAAGAGATCGGCAAGGTATTCAAACGTCTCGACACGATTAATCGCAGCGATAACCAGGCGGCAAAGGCCGCACTACAAAACCAGGGCATTACCTTCGTGATCCCGGACCCTGGCGAAATTGAGCGTTGGAAGAGCATCTCGGATCAATCGATCGAAGAGATGGTCGAAATCGGCGTCATTTCGAGTGAAATTGTCGACCAGGTCAGGGGACACTTGCAAAGTTTTCATAACAATCAGTAATCGATGCGAACCTGGATAAAGCGGCTTCATCTCGTCGAAGATGCCTTGCTGGTCACTTTGTTGACCATGATGATTGTATTGGCCAGTACCCAGATTCTGCTGCGTAATTTTTTCGATTCAGGCATTGTCTGGATCGATCCATTATTACGGGTTTTGGTGCTCTGGCTGGGACTACTCGGTGCGACGGTCGCCACCCGAAACAATAAGCATATCAGTATTGACCTGTTGTCCCGGTTTTTAAAACGTAAATCCTACTGCCTGGTTCAATCGGGAGTAGCGCAAATCAGCGCCTGGACTTGCTTGGTAATCGCCTGGTATGGCTTAAGCTGGATTAGACTCGACTATGAGGATGCTCTGGTTTCATTCGTAGGAATCCCTGCGTGGATGCTGGAAGTTGTTATCCCGGCGGCTTTTGCGTTAATCGGTTTACGCTATCTTGTGAAATCGGTTTTCTGGGTTAAGCAATGTATTCGGCACCAGAAGGTCGAGGAGAGTACGGCCGAATGAGTTTTGCGGCACCCATTTTACTGTTGCTGGCAATTCTGCGCGCACCGTTGTTTGTCGTCATCGCGCTGAGCGCGATGATCGGGTTTTACAGCCAGGAAGTAAATCTATCGGTTATCAGCATTGAAGTTTATCGGCTTGCTGAAATGCCGATATTGATCGCGATCCCATTGTTTACTTTTGCTGGATACCTGCTGGGCGAGAGCAAGGCATCGACGCGACTCGTGAATCTAACCAACAGCCTGTTGGGCTGGATGCCGGGCGGGCTTGCTATAGTCGCCATTTTTGCCTGTGCGCTGTTTACGGCCTTCACCGGCGCTTCGGGAATTACGATAGTTGCATTGGGTGGCCTGCTTTACCCGGCCTTGAAGCAAGCCGGGTATCTTGAAAACTTCAACCTGGGGCTGCTGACCAGTTCAGGTAGCCTTGGGCTACTGTTTGCTCCGTCGTTACCATTGATTCTGTATGGAGTCGTCGCCCAGCAAATGGATCTGGATCAGCCGGTCAGTATCAGCGACCTGTTTCTGGCCGGGATTTTCCCGGGCCTGTTAATGCTGTTAATGCTGGTACTTTACTCGATGATGCAACCCAGGGATCGAAGTCGGCGCGAGCCCTTTAACCTGCGGGCTGCAATCGATGCGATTCTCGCCGCAAAATGGGAAATTCCACTACCGTTTCTGGTGCTAGGTGGCATTTATGGTGGCTATTTTGCCGTCTCGGAAGCCGCAGCGGTTACCGCGGTCTACGTCCTGATCGTTGAAGTGTTAATAATCAGGGATATAAAAGTCTCGGAATTGCCAGAGATTATGCGCGATGCAATGATGCTGGTCGGTGGCATCATGATTATCATCGGCGTATCCCTGGCCTCAACCAATTACCTTATCGACGCCGAGGTCCCAACCCGGATGTTCGCATTCATCCAGTCGCACATCGATGAAAAGCTGACCTTTTTGATATTGTTGAATTTATTTTTACTCGTACTGGGCATGATGCTCGATATATTCTCGGCCATCGTGATTATTGTACCGATCATCCTGCCGGTCGCGGTGGGTTACGGAATTCACCCGGTTCACCTGGGAATAATCTTCCTCGCCAACATGCAACTGGGTTACTTCACTCCACCCGTGGGGATGAACCTGTTTATCGCCAGTTATCGATTTGACAAACCGGTTATGACTTTATATCTGGCAACCATTCCATTTTTCGTAGTGCTACTGGTTGCGGTGCTGATCATTACCTACTGGCCGATGCTGAGCCTGGTCCTATTATCCGACTAGGTTTGCGTATCTACCCTCGAGATAGCCATCGCGTAGTTTTAAGTTTTATGAGCGGAAATATTTGAAGCAGTTTGGTCTTATAATTTCCCATCCCTGATCGAGGATGTCGAGAATCGACTGGTCCAATGGTGCATGCTTGCAGGCCGCCATGTTTTGAGTCAGATGCTCGACCTTGCTGGCGCCGAGTATGATGCCGTCACCTGGCTCGTCGTCGAGCAGGGAATGATTCACCAACCAGCTCAGAGCGACCTCGACGGGTTTTAATTCAAACTCCAGGCAGGCCGTTTGCAACTTCTGCAATACGTTAAAGTAATCCTGCTTCCAGTAGCGGTCAAGATAACCGCGTTCGACATTGAATCGGCCGCTGTCGGGAATATCATCCATGTCCAGGTGCTTGCCGGTCAGCATGCCACCCGCCAGTGGGTTATAGGCATTGAAGCGGATGCCATAGTTGCGCAGGCACGGAAACAGTTCGCGCTCCACATCCCGCGTCAGGGCGTTGTACATTCCCTGGTAAACGGTCGGTTCCATCCAGCCGTTGCGACGACAGGTTTCGACCACTTCGGCTACCTGCCAGGACGCGTAGTTGCTCAGGCCGAAGTGGTTGAATTTCTGCTGTTGAAAGAGTTCGAAGCAGGATTCCAGCGTCTGCGCGACCGGTGTCTCAAGATCGGGTGAATGCAGGTAAAGCAGGTCGACTCGGTCGGTACCGAGCCGCTGCAGGGTCTCCGTCATCTGCTTTTTGACCGAGGCAGGCTTTAGTCCGTCGTCATTCCACGGGTTTACCTTGGATGCAATGTAGAGCTTGTCGCGCGCTGCAGGCGGTAGCAGTCGGCCGAGCATTTCCTCGGTGCGGCCGTCACAGTAAATGTGGGCGGTATCGATTTCGTAATTGCCTGATCCGGTAAACTGCGCCAGCATTTCCTGGGCGGTGTCCTGGTCAACCTGGTCGCCAAAAGTCATGGTGCCTAGAATTTGTTTCATATTATTTTCCTTTTCTCGAAAGGTTTGGGCAGTTATTAATTCGCCGCATAACCGCCATCGACCATGTAAACCCCGCCGGTACAGTAAGCCGAAGCAGTCGAAGCCAGGTAAACTGCGAGCCCCGCTATGTCATCAGGCTCGCCAATCCGGCCGAGAGGGATACGTTTAACGAACCGATCGAGCGAATGCTTGTCGTTCCATAACGCTTCGCTGAATTTGGTTTTGATCAAGCCGGGGCAAATTGCATTGACGCGGATGTTGTCGGCGCCCCAATCCTGCGCCATCGCCTGGGTCAGGTTGATGATTGCGGCCTTGCTAACGCTGTAGATGCCGATACCGGCTTCGGGCGTCAGCCCGCCGATGGAACTGATATGGATGATCGAACCACCGCCCCTCTGTTTCATAATCGGGTAGGCTTTTTTGCACAGTTCAAATGGCCCTTTCAAATTGACGTCGATAATCTTGTCAAAGGCGCCTTCGTCGGTATCTTGCACGGGGCCGAACACCGGGTTGGCGGCAGCGTTGTTGATAATAATGTCCAGACCACCGTAAACCTCAACGGTCTTGTCGACAAGTGACTGGATGTCCTCGATATTGCCCATGTTGGCGGCGATACCGGTGGCTTTCAGGCCGTCTGTCTTGAAGGAATCGGCAACCTCGTCAACAGCATCCTGCTTGCGGCTGCTAACGACAACGCTGGCACCAAAACCGGCCAGCGCATATGCCATGGCCTCGCCGATGCCCTTGCTGGCACCGGTGACCAGCGCTACTTTGTTATCGAGTTGAAACATCGATCCGAATTGTTGCTTGTTTGACATGCTAGATCCCGGATTGAATTTCAGGAGAACGGCGAGTTTATCATGCGAACTGTCTCGCGTGCTCCTGTCGAATGGGAGTTGACGGGTTTCCGATCGGATAATTTTTGCAAGGATTATCACTGAGTCGGGAGCGGCACAGCGACCAGGCACGACCGGGCGTAACTATATCGCTGCGGGTACTGAGGATGATTGGTCCTGTTGAAATGAATCGTAGAATTGGTTAAGTGCATCGACTGTGCCACACACATAGATATCATCATCTGCGGCAAGCACGAATGTTGCCGGCAGATCCATGATGATTTCACCGTTACGCTCGACCGCGACAATGCGGCATTGGTTGGTTTCGTCGATGCCGGATTCGAAGGGATGATGCCCCGCCAGTTGCGCCGCGGGATGTTTGACTAATTTGATATGCGCCTGTTGCGATACCATTTTGCCGAGAATGTGATGCGCCAGTAGCTGTCCGGCGACCTGGCTGACCGACAGTGCAAAATCCGCTCCTCCCTGTTGCAGGCGATTGACATTTTCTTCGAGCATGGCGCAGGCAATGATCGGAACCTCGGGCGCAAAATCCCGCACTACGGTCGCCGCGAGCAGGGTGGCGCTGTCGTTTTCACCAGCCAGGATCACGACGCGAGCGTCGGCCAGCCCGGCGCGTTCGAGCACGCTGGAATCGAGTACGTCACCCACCACGTCGACATTGGGCATTTCCCGGGTATCGATGACGCAGACATCTTCGCCGGCGTCGGTCAACATTTCGACCAGCTTGCTGCCGACATCGCCGTAGCCCGCGACCACGATGCGGCCTTCTTTTTTGATCGGCCGGGCAATTTCACTGAGTCGATTGATGCTGTCGGGGCTACCGGCCCCGATTAAAATCATGCCGGGTTGTAGCGGTTCATCCGCCGCCGGTGCCGAGGTCAGCATGCCTTCGCTCCATTGCCCGACGATATGGACCCCGGTCTGGGTGTGAATCCCCGCCTCGGCCAATGTCTTGTGTGCCAGGCTGCTTTCGTCGTGGACGCGAACCTCGACCACTTCGAGCAGGTTTCCGAGGGGCTGGACCCCGGTGATTCTGGGGCCGATCTGGGCGCTGGCGCGAACCGCAACCGCGGCGGCGAGCACATGAGTTGGCGTGAAGGCCGCGGTGGCGCCGGCCAGTTGCAGTGGCGCACGCCGGTTGGGATTGTCGATCAGCGCGACGATCGGGCCCTCGAAACCGAGTTCGCGCGCACTCAATGCCAGCGTAGCGTTGTATTCGTCGTCACCGTTGGCAACCAGCGCACGGGCCTTGAGCAGTGGCCTCAGGTCGAGGTCTCCCTCGGCGATAGAAGCCTGCACCACGGATACCCCGCGAGCATGTAAACGACGCGCCGAGGCTTCGTCTTCTTCAATGATCACAGTTGCTATTCCCCGACCTTCGAGCTCTTCCATCAGCGTGGCAACCTCGGGGCCGTAACCATAGATAACAACGGCATCTTCGACCCTGGGTAATTCGTGTCGCAATTTGCCGTCGTAACGTTCATCGACCAGCGGCGCTCCGAACGTATCGATCTGCACCAGTCCACTCAAAGCATCTGCCTGTGGCATGGCTTTACCTTCGAGCAATATTGCGCAGCCTTTTAGCGCCAGCGGTGTAAACAGGTTAAGCACAAAAGCGGTGAATATCAGCGCCGAAAAAACGGGCTTGTCGATCGCTCCCTGGGCCAGCGCCAGCGATGCAAGGATAAAAGCTATCTCGGCGCGTCCGCACATGCCGACGCCAACCGTGAGCGCTTCGAGTTTTGGCATGCCCATGCGCAATGCCATACCGCCGGCACTAAGAATCTGGCCAACAATTACGACGGCCGTTAACACCAGGATAAAACCGATGGTCGACAGGCTGATATCGAACGTGATTGAAAAACCCAGCGAGATGAAAAATATTGGGCCAAGAAACGAATAGGCGATGCCATAGGCGCGGTCCTTGACGATTCTGACCAGGTTTGGATGGGCGACCTTTTCTTCAAAGAACAGTCCCGCCAGGTAGGCTCCGAGAATAATATGCAGGCCAATCGCCTCGGCGAACAATCCCAGCGCGAGCGCCATGACCAGCACGAAGGTGAAGCCTTTGCCGCCCTCAGAGCGAAACGGTAGGCTCAATCGAGGATAAACGTATTTCCCCAACACGACCGCTACCGCGACAAAGCCCAGCACCTTGCCCAGAGTGATGAGGAGAATCATCGGTTCGAATTCACCTCCTGATAGGACACCGATTACGAGACCGAAAAATATCAAGGTCAGTAAGTCATCGATCACGCAGCTGGCGACGATAACTCGCGCCACTCGCGTATTTGCAAGACCCAGGTCCTTGAGGCTTTTGAGCGTAATGACGACCGCGGTCGCGGTCATCGTCAGAGCGACAAAGGTGGCTCCGACCATGCTTAGTCCAAACAGCAGGGCGACGCTGAAACTGACCGTGAACGGTACGATCGCACCGACCACGGCGACGCCCATCGAACGCTTCAGAGCCTGGAAAAACTCCAGTGGCTGGGTTTCGACACCGGCGTGAAACATGAGAAAGAAAATGCCGATTTCGGCCAGCAACTGGATCAGCTCACCGGGTTGTATCCAGCCAAACACTGCGGGACCCAACAACACTCCGACGATTAACTCGCCCATGATCGTCGGAAGTCCCAGCGGACGTAGCGTCACCGCGACCAGCCAGACACCGCCAAGCAGTATCAGCAGATCTAGTGCTATCTCATGCATGGTAAATGCAAATCGGAGGCCCGGGTGCGTGGAACTGTCGTCAAGAATAGTGGTGCGGTTTGCTAATGTCCAATCCCGTAATTTAAAAGCTTGCGATGGCGTAATGTTTTGCCAGGTTGCAATTGTGAATACTGTTTGCATACTCAGGTCATGAAGGTTGTCGCAGTAATAGTATTGATGATCATGTCCTCTGCGCAAGTGCTTGCACAAGCGCAGTTTTCCCTACAGCCACGCTTGAACCAGAATAATGCGCCTGAAGCACTGCTAGGTATTTGGGGAACGGCGAGTCAATGTGCCGCGCCTAAAGCCGGAAAAGAGGACGATCCTCGCATGTTTCCTTACATCATTACCCGCGACTGGATCAAACAGGGTTTTATCTATTGTCATCTTGTATGGTATGAGCAAAACAGCGAGACCGGCGCTAAACAGGCGTTCGCTTTTGCGCAGTGCGGCGAAGATAATTTGCGCGACTACCAGGTTGCGCTGAAGTTGCACAACGGCAAGTTACGCATACAGTGGTCCGAGGACTTTACCACGCGGGAGCTGGAAGCCTGCCGGTAATACACCTGTCAGGTAATTTGGTAAAAATGTAATGAGTAAAAAAATCTCTGGCGAAAGTGTAAAAAAGAGTTCGGCTTATAAGTCTGCAAAAAGCAAGGCATCGGAGTATGCGAATAATCCGGATAAATTAAATGACTTGCTGGATAAGGCGGCGAGAAAGGCAGATTCCAGGAAGGGTCCCTTAGCCGAAGTCTGGAACTCGCTAATGGCTTGCCTGAGGCTTCTTAGAGCGTATGCCACTGGTCGGT
>CAXMSP010000046.1:0-7266 GCA_964196225.1 uncultured Gammaproteobacteria bacterium
TTGCACTTTGACAACAGCCAGTCGCTTGACTTTTCAGCGCTGATCGGGCGCCTGCAATCTTCGTCCTACTGCCCCGCGGAAGATTCAGCGCAATATATTCCGCTGGTTACCGAGCTACTCGGCCTGTTTGACCAGTTTGCGGTCAACGGCAGGGTCGATTTCGAGTACGATACGCAGCTCTATCTCGGAACCGTCGATACCGCGGAAAAATACATCCCATGAGGAAGAACTAATGCCAGGACCTTACCGGGGCAGCTGTTTATGCAATGCGATTCGATTCGAAGTTGATGAATTCGAGCCGCAGACCGGCAACTGCCATTGCTCGATGTGCCGCAAGTTTCACGGCGCTGCCTATGCAACCCTTGCCGAAGCCCGTCGTGAAAATTTTCGCTGGATTGACGGGGAGGAATTAATCAAGGGCTATACCGCGGGCAACGGTACCACCCGGTCCTTCTGCTCGAACTGCGGATCCAGCCTGATGTTTGCCAGCCCCAACGCGGATCCTGACCTGGTCGAAATTTCGCTGGGCTGCTTTGATGATGAGGTTCCGATCCGACCCGACGCGCATATCTACGTTGCCTCCGGTGCGAAATGGGTGCATCCCGAAGACAACTTGCCTCAGTACGAGGCCGGGCGTGATAGCGCCAGAATCAAGTAATTGAGGTCAGCATGAAAATCTGGGTCGACGCTGACGCCTGCCCGAATCCCATCAAGGAAATCCTGTTCCGCGCCGCCGAACGCACCGGGACCGCGCTTACCCTGATCGCGAATCACGACATACAGGTCAAGCCTTCACGCCACATCAGTTTCCTCAGGGTAAAATCGGGATTCGATGTCGCAGACAATGAAATCGTCAATCGCCTCGCCGCAGGCGACCTGGTGATCACGAGCGATATTCCGCTGGCCGCCGAAATCATCGAAAATGAAGGACAGGCTCTAAGCCCACGTGGCGAGCTGTTTACTGCCGATAACATCAAGGCGCGGCTAACCATGCGGGATTTGATGGAATCGTTACGCGCCAGCGGCATCGATTCGGGTGGCCAGGCACCCTTAAACCATAGTGACCGCAAAACCTTTGCCGACCAGCTTGATAAAATTATCACGCGGCAAGGCTGATCCCGGGGGATCAATTATTTGTGCTGCCAAATTATCCGGCTAGCAGCGGTAATCGATTGCATGAACTGGTAAACTCTAGCGCTTAAAACTATGGAGGAATGAACAATGGCGGTCTACAAATGTGAAGCCTGTGGCATGTCGATCGGCACCATGACTTGCGGTAGCTGTGACAAGGAACTTGATCATGGCAGCATTACTATCGATAGCGGTGATGAAATACAGGTATCAAAATGTCCCGACGGGCATGGCATGATCAAATCCCCGATGTGTTGTGGCCAGGATATGACCCGACTCGACTAGAGGCTAAACCGGGCTGTGCGCCCGGGCATCATATAGAGCAGGAGTATTCAGCTGGAATCGACCTTATCGCTAGCCAGCATTAGCGCCTTATTTGGAACAATGATTGTGCTCGCGGTCATCCCCAGCGTCAGCGTGCTCGCCGTCGCCGCACGATCCGCGGCATTCGGTTTCACCCATGGCATGTTCACCGCGCTCGGCATCGTCGTTGCCGATATTATTTTCATCCTGGTTGCGATTTATGGCCTGGCCCTGGTGGCCGAACTGATGGGCGCGCAATTCAAACTGATTAAATATATCGGCGGGTTTTACCTGATCTGGCTGGGGCTATCATTATGGCGCGCGGACTCAAAAGCACGCAGATCTGATGAGATTAAACAATCCTCATGGGGTTCGAGCTTTCTGACCGGCTTTCTGATCACCCTCGGCGATCAGAAAGCGATCCTGTTTTACCTTGGCTTTTTTCCAGCCTTTATCGATCTCTCCCAGATGACCCCGGCCGATACGCTGATCATTATGGTTATCGCAATTATCGGCGTCGGTGGTGCCAAACTGATTTACGCCTACCTCGCCGATCGTGCCAGCCTGATTTTCAAAAACACGCGAGCCATTCGCGGAATTAACATTCTCGCGGCTTGCGTAATGATTGCGGTCGGGCTTACCCTGCTGCTGAAAACACAGGAGTGGATATGAGCGTGCAAATTGATGACCTGGAATTGCTCGATGCAGTATGTGATTTCGCGCTCAAGCAAACCGACCCGGCAGTGGAAAAATTCAAGCCTGCAATAGCTGAATGGGGAGAGGACTGGATCGACGTAGGACAAGCTTACCTGCCCGCCGCCAATCTTCTGGACGATGCCATTGTCAATGGAAACCCGCAAGCCCGGGACCTGCTGGAAACGTTCGCCAGGCATAAAGATCGCCTCTATTGGGAACAAAGCTATAAAAAAGAGGATGACGTGGTAAGCGACGCGATGCTGGCCGCTTACGGTTTCGCCGAAATTATCGGCAAGCTGGGCCCCTTCGTTAGCGAACGCATCCGCGCAGGCATTGGCATCTATGGGTCGAATATTGTATATCCCCGCCATCAGCACCAGGCCGAGGAGATATATATCATCCTTGCCGGGTCGGCCGAGTTTAAAATTGGCACAGCCGAGGAAACCAGGCGCAGCACCGGCGATGTGGTTTATGTCGAGTCCAATACACCGCATGGTTTTCGCACCAATGATCAAAGCCTCGTGATTTACTACTTATGGCAGGCTGGCGATCTACGCCAGATCTCGAGCTTCGATTAGCTGTTCGATGCAGCGCTCCGGGATTAAGATCATTGCCGAAATCGAGTTTATTGCAGAAGGGAAACGGGATGATTCGTTATGAGTGATATTGCAGCGAGAATCAATGTCATCGCCTTCGACGTATTCGGCACCGTGGTCGACTGGCATGGTTCGGTTTCACGAGAGGTAACCGGCATGAACCTGGGAGTGGATGCCGGTGAATTTGCGCTCGCCTGGCGTGCCGGTTACAAGCCGGCGATGCGTGAAGTCATGGATAGCGGCGAATGGGTCATCCTGGATGATTTGCATCGCCGTATTCTCGATAAAGTATTGAGTGATTTTGGGCTCGATTCATTGCCCGAGCTGGAACGCCAACATTTGAACCTGGTATGGCACCGGCTCGACCCCTGGGCCGATTCGGTCGAGGGGCTTACGCGTCTGAAATCGCGCTTTATCATTTGCTCGCTGTCCAACGGCAACATCGGGCTGCTGACCGAGATGGCCAAGCATGCCGGCATACCCTGGGACTGCATTTTAAGCGCCGAGAATTTTAATAAGTACAAACCGCATCCCGACACCTATCACGGCGTGGTACGCACCTTCGCCACCGAACCGGGCCAGGTCATGCTCGCCGCCGCTCACCACAGTGATCTCGAAGCCGCGCGTTCCTGCGGGCTCGAAACCGCCTACATCGAACGCCCGTTCGAATATGGCCGCAAGGAACCCAAGAATGTCGCACCCTGGTCCGCGAACACGTTGCACGCAACCAGCATCGTACACCTGGCCGAATTGCTGGACTGTTAACCCCTTACCCACCGGAACCATCATGAGCCTGATCGCCAACACCCCAGAGCCACCCTATTACGCGGTAATATTTACATCGCTTCGCAATGACGATATCGAAGGCTATGCCAAAACCGCTGCACGCATGGTCGAGCTGGCAGCACTACAACCCGGTTTTCTCGGGGTCGAATCGGCGCGCGAGGATTTAGGCATCACGATTTCTTACTGGTCCGATCTCGAGTCGATTAAAAAATGGAAGGCTCATGCAGAACACCTCGAGGCACAAAAATTAGGTATGGATAAATGGTATTCGAACTATATGACGCGCATTGCGCTGGTAGAACGCGACTACAGCAAATAAAAAAATCACCGAATTAAGCCCTATAAACAGGTTGACATTGCTCGATTTGCGTATATATTCCAGTTCTGCTTGAATCTATGTCTAAAATTTATTCCCTCTCTTCGAAGTAATTCCGTGTTCTCTCGTTCTGTAGTCAATAAAGTTATAGCCTGGTTTCCGGCGACATCGCCTTGCACAAAGGTTTTTTATTATTATTTTTAAATAGGTACAAATTATGTCTGACAAGACAACCGGCAAAGTAAAATGGTTCAACGAAGCTAAAGGATTTGGTTTTATTGAGCGTGAATCAGGCCCCGACGTATTCGCACATTTCAGCGCAATTCAGGGCACAGGCTTCAAGACCCTGACTGAAGGACAGGCAGTCGAATTCACAGTCACCGACGGCCAGAAAGGTCCTCAAGCTGAGGATATCACTCCCATCTAGTTGAATTGCCGAGCTACTCGGTAAATCAATTCTGATTAAAAGCCAGGCTAACCAGCCTGGCTTTTTTTATTTCCGCACAAAATGACTTGCCCTGGTCGCGACCCGAGGATATAAATCATCCGGTTGACAGATCACAGGTGCCTATGCGATGAAACCGGAACGCTGGAAAATTCTGAAAAATAAGCTTTTCACCTACCAGGTGGGCTTCACCTCGCCACCGCATGACTTCGACGCAGCACCGAGTGATTTTCTACGCATCAGTGCCGACAATGTCGGTGCCCATGGACGCATGCTGCACGTCCCTGAATACGAACACCAACTAACGCAACGCGTTGATAACTTTCACCTGCTCGAAGAATTCGTGCACTGCATGTCGAACAATGGTGCCGATGTCTGCGGCCAGGTCGGAACCAATTGGGTGCATTGCCAGGGAACAACCCCGGACGAAATCAACGATATCTGCAACCGTATTGGCGACAGCTACGAAACCCCGTTTCACATGGCCGGCTATTGCGTGGTTGAGGCACTGCGTGACATGGGTGCAGAAAGAATTGCCCTGAACTCGGTCTATTACTGGCCTGACTGGCGCGATGGTTACGCCCGGTTTTTGAAGGAAGCCGGGTTCGACCTGGTTTATTACGCCAATTTCACCGACATGGGCTTTTTCAAAACCCAGCAGGAATGCAACGACTGCACCTGGATCTTCGACGGTGACCTGGCGCAAAGGTCGATGGAATATGTCGTCGAACAGGCTCCCGATGTCGACGCAATCGTGGTTAACGGTATGCCCAACTTTCGCCGGGGCGACGGTTTGCCGCAGCGCATCGTCTCGTTGGACCGTGATCTCGAAGCCGCAGTCGGCAAACCGATCGTATCGTCCGATACCGCGCTTTACTGGCGAATTTATAAATCGCTCGGCACGGCTCCGATTGGTAGTCACGGGCAATTGCTCTCTTCCCTGCAATAGGTCCCCGTCTATGCATAAGATACTGGCACTATGGGCCACGCCGCGTTCCACCTCGACCGCGTTCGAATGGATGATGCGTATGCGCGGTGATATGACCTGTTTCCATGAACCCTTTGGCGAAGCCTGGTACCAGGGCGAAGATGCGCACTGGCCCCGCATCAAGCCAGATACTCCACGCACGCAAGGTCTCACTTTCGATAGCGTCTGGCAGGAATTGAAAGCGGCTGCCGAGAAAGGCCCGACTTTCTCGAAGGACTTCCCGCACTATATCGAACACCTGTGGAGCAATGAATTTCTCGGTCACTTCAATCACAGTTTTCTGATCCGGGACCCGGCCAAGGTCGCCACCTCGATGTACAAGCACTGGCCCGATTTCGTGTTGAAGGAAATTGCTATTGTCGAGCAACGCGCACTATTCGATCGGCTCACCGACATGCTTGGCCATACGCCACCGGTTATCGACAGCGATGATTTGCTCGAAAACCCACATGGAGTCGTCGAGGCCTACTGCAATGCAGTAGGCATCCCTTACATCGAGTCAGCGCTCAGCTGGGACCCTGGCGCACGCCACGAGGTAAGCTGGTATGACGGTGGATCATGGCATGCCAACCTGCGTGACTCCGACGGGCTGAAGGCGCAGCCCAGGCCATACATAGACATCTCCGAAGCTCCGGATCGAGTCAGGGAAATTTACGATACCGTGCTGCCGCACTACCAGCATCTTCATCAGCATCGCCTAATGGGCTGACAATCCCTGTTTTCCCAGGGCCATGGTAAACGTGCCCACCTGGGTAATGATCACAACCAGGACCCGGATAAATAGCAGGAACTGGTAAGCCGAAAACGGTGAGCGCATAGATTTTTGTGTCGATCAGATCTACCAGAAGAATATCCCAATGCTGGGGCAACAGTTAAAATAACATTACCAGTTTTCTTGAACTATAATTCGAACAAGTAGTTAACTGAATTAATCGCATGGCGCGTTCTCAAATGAGATCACCCCTGAACATCCTGGCTATCGCAGCCTTGGCGTTGCAATTCTCAATCCCGGCTCACGCAGATTTTGTCGGGTTTAGTATTGGAGCAGCCTACTGGGCACCAAGCCTGTCCGGCAGCTTTAACAGTGCCGGCGAGTCTGATATAGACCTGTCTGACGACCTCGACATCGATGATCCTTCGCAATCATCGCTGGTTTTAAGCCTGGAGCATCCAGTACCCTTTTTACCGAATATCAGGTACCAGAGCATCGATCTTGATAGCGATGGCAGGAGCGCGCTGAGTGGTGATATTACCTTCGAGGGAGAAACCTATACTGCAGGCGAAACGGTTCGCTCGACCTTCGATTTGTCGCATGATGACATTGTTTTGTATTACGAAGTGATGGATAACTGGGTAAACCTCGATATTGGTCTCGACCTGAAAAGATTTGACGGAGAAGTGTCGATGGTCGGTAGCACAAATACGATCACCAGCAGCATTGAGATCGACGAAACCCTGCCACTGCTTTACCTGTCTGCCAGATTTGATTTACCGTTTAGCGGATTCTATGTCGGTGCTGATATCAGCAGTTTTAGTATTGACGATAGTAGCGCCGATGAATTAACCGTTAAACTGGGTTATGAATCAGGTAGCGGACTTGGTATCGAGGGTGGCGTGAAGACTTTTTCGCTTGAGCTCGACGACGCCGATGACCTCGACACCGATATCGAGTACGACGGTGCCTACGTCAACGGATACTTCCGTTTTTAGGCATTACCTTAGGCTCCAGCTTACAACCACCGTTGTAACAGTTGCGTTACCTCAAGCCCGGTAGCACACCACTAACGCCTGAGCCAACGGCAATCAGCGCCATTGAGGCGAGATCGAGCCCCGGGAGTGGTCCCCCGCCAAAGCCAAACAAGGCCAGCAGCGCGACACCCAGGCAGATCATCATGGCACCGGTTACCTGGCGTAGTGGCGGCGTGGTATTGGACAGGGCTTGATCCGGAGAACCAACCATTGCCAGCGGATACGGACCAGGAAAAACCAGAACCCACATCGTCGC
>CAXMSP010000047.1:0-6496 GCA_964196225.1 uncultured Gammaproteobacteria bacterium
GCATTTTAACTCTGACACCGAAGACATAGACATAACGGGTGCGATGTTCGTATGCAACGATGGATAAGATGTATTTTGATGCCAATTTCGGCAGGGAGTCATATTGGCTATTGATCGAGGTTGGCTAATGGGCGACCCTACACGCATAATCTACCGACTCGTCCCGTTCAATTTGGCGGATTCAGCAAATTATGATGTCCAAGATTCGATAATAGCCGCTCCCCGCACAGTGCCATTGTCGTATCCAGTTCCTTGTAAATGATATTCAGCGCTTCGCTCACACCGGCTTCACCACAGGCACCCAGCCCATAGACAAAAGCACGTCCGATGTAGGTACTTTTAGCACCGAGACAAATCGCTTTCAATACATCCTGGCCACTGCGGATCCCCCCGTCAAAATGCACTTCGATATCCTTCCCTACGGCGTCTACGATTGCAGGTAACGCGGAGATTGAGGATTGAGCGCCATCAAGCTGACGCCCGCCATGATTCGAAACAATAATAGCATCTGCGCCGGTTTTGGCCGCCATCTTCGCATCCTCGGGGTCGAGGATACCCTTGATGATTAGTTTTCCGCCCCACCGTTCCCGAATCCAGTCGATGTCACTCCAGGCCAATCTGGGATCAAATTGCTCGGCGGCCCAGGACGATAACGATGACAAATCACCGACGCCCTTGGCATGGCCGACTATATTGCCGAAACTATGTCGGCGCGTAGTTAGCATATTCAGACACCAGTGCGGACGGCTTAGCACCTGCAACATTGCGCCGAGAGTAAACTGGGGTGGTGCACTCAGGCCGTTACGGATATCTTTGTGGCGCTGCCCGAGAATTTGCAAGTCGAGGGTTAACATTAAAGCGCTGCAACCGGCATCTTTGGCACGGTCGATCAAACGGCCAATGAAGTCGCGGTCACGCATCACGTACAGTTGAAACCAGAAAGGCTTGCTGGTATTTGCCGCCACGTCTTCGATCGAGCAAATGCTCATCGTCGATAAGGTAAACGGCACACCGAATTTTTCGGCGGCCCTGGCTGCCTTGATCTCGCCATCGGCATGTTGCATGCCGGTAAGTCCAACCGGCGCGAGCGCGACTGGCATTTTTACCGGTTGACCAATCATTGTCGTTTCGACCGAGCGATCGGTAATGTCCACCGCCACCCGCTGGCGCAATTTAATATCGTTAAAATCGCTCTCATTTTCGCGATAAGTCGATTCACTCCAGGATCCCGAATCGGCGTACTCGTAAAACATTCGCGGCACCCGTGCGCGGGCTAGTTTTTGCAGGTCTTTAATTTCGCAGATGGCAGTCATTCGGAGTTCTCGGTGCTACAGGTTTTCGCGCATTATAGCGGTTGTCTTCGTTTGTAGGGCCGAATTTATTCGGCCGATTATAATTGAGGAAAAACCAGTCGAATGAAATCAACCCTACAGGTTATTCCTATCTCCATCGTCATTCCGGAAAGCCCGGAGGGCTCATCCGGAATCCATTGAACAGGGCCTTCGCACAGTCATGGTATCGCGTCTCAGTAGCCAGGATTCGGTTTTGGCGATTAACCAGTTATCAGTCGTACCCAGTCAATTCCATGTAACCCACGCCCGAGGGCCGGCCAACGCCGTCTTCGATTAAAACAACACCTTCCCAATAGGCAAACCGGGTCGCCAGCCATTGATCGTCGTAAAGCGGTTTTACGCGCCATTCTCGGTCGAGCCCCGGCAGTTTTATGTTCCATTCGAGCGGCAACTTTATCTGCTGATTTTCACCGTTAGCAATTGACCGTGTCACGGTTGGCGTCATTTCAATCTGTTCGCCGCGCAAATGTATTTTTACACCATCCTTGCTGATCCAGCTACCGCTTAACCAGTTTTCATCGCCCTCGCTGCGCAGGCGATAAAGCATGAGTTTGTTACCATCGTCGAGGTGTAACGAAAACCAGTCCCAGCCCGGTTGATTTTGCGCCAAAGCCTGTGAGCTCCACTCGCGGTCGAGCCAGGCCGAGCCCGATAAGGCGATATCTTTTCCATCAATTTGTACGCTTCCAGCGATGCGTATACCCGGCTGACTGTAATAGTAACTGGCCTGTCCGAGTGCCGATTTTTGACTATAACCGCGATCACCGTGCAACACCCAGGCGGCTGTGCTTTCAAGTTGCATATCGATTTGAATCTCATCGACGCTGAATTTAAGTCGTGAGGGGAAAACATCTTTGCCCAGCGAGCGCCAGCGCCAGTCATCTATCCAGGCATCGAAATAACCGTTGTTTGAAATACTGCGCACGCCCGCCTGCCCGATTCCACCCCGCGCAAACCGTTGTTCAAAGCGATGCCCTTCGGGTGTGCTGATCGCTGCGTGCGCCATCCAGATTTGATTGCTGCCCCAACCCTCGGGTTTGGGTTGCGGATTCAACGCCTGGCGGAAAAGTGTCCACTGCAAACCCCAGTGACGACCCAGATCATCCTGCAAATTCGCGGTGATATACCACCACTCGATGCGAAAATCAGGGTGCGGTGCATGGTCTCGTGGAAACTCAAGTGACTTACCGCGGATTACCTCGGCGAATCCCTGCGCATCGCCGCGCAGCACTTGATAAGCCTCCTGCGGCCAGCCCTGATTCACCATCAGCATCAGTATAATGGCAGGGATTATGTACCTCACGTCAGCGCTCCGAGTCTGGCGAGTGCCTCGGGTAATCGACGCCGTAGCTGTATCATGGTTAGCAACAAGGTAAAAACCACCACCGCGATTACCAGCATGCCCAGTTCCCAGGCGGGCGCCATTTGCCAGCGCATCGGCATGCTCCAGCCAAAACTGACGATATTCAGTTTGTGAATCAATATCCAGCTCAGCAGTGCACCGAGGGGTACCGCCAGTAGCCAAACGACGCCGACGAATATAAACAACGGGCAGGCCATCACCAGCAACTGTTCGCTGTAGCGCACACCGAGTGCGCGCCACTGCGCAAACTGCGGTAAACGTTCCTGCAAAATAGCCAACAGGGATGCTAATAACGCAATCGCGGCGACAAACAGGGTGAGGCCGTTCATCGCCGATGTTATTGCAAAGGTACGGTCAAATATATTGACCGAAAGTTTTCTGATTTCTCCCTGCCTGATCCAGTCACCCGCCTGCGCACCCGATTTACGTAAATCGTCCTCGGCGAGCTGCAAGGGGTTGATTACTTCGTCAGAGGGTGGTTTTAACCAAAGCGCAAAGCCGCGCGAATAGGCATGTTTCCAGCGTGCCGCGACTTCATCAAAGGGCAGATAAAACTGGAAATAGGGATTACCGTAGTCGTAGAAAAAGCCAACTACGTGGTATTCCTTCACACCGTCGTCGGTTTCAAGTTGCACGCTTTCGCCGAGTTTTAAGCCGGTCAGGTAATGTGTTTGCTCGTTCGCGAGTATGGCGCCGGGCTGGGTTCGCCACATTGCCAGCGCGTCGTCAGGGCTACCACCCTGCCATTGTGCGAGCGGAAAGTTCAGGCTATCCGGGGCGCGGGTATCAGCGCCTCGTATCAGTGTTGGGTGATCGCGCCAGCGGGTTGAGACGCCGATACGGCTATGACTATCGGCGAGCCATCCCGACGATTTACCGCTTTGCAACAAGTGCTGCGAATCGATGTTGGTGCCGCGTACATAAATATCGGCGCTTTGACGAATTTCCAGCCAGCCGATAAACGCGCCGCGGAAGCTGTCGATCAGCGTGCCGACGCCGAGGTTGGCAGTCATCGCCAGCAGCAAGGCCATCATCGCGGTGCGAAATGCCGGCATTTGTGACCAGCCGTCGCTCACCAGCCAGCGGCCGATTAACGAGTTTGTGGGCAGGAAGCGCGCAATCAGGCGCAGGCTGCCAGCGAGTAATAACGGTAATGTCCAGGCCGCGGCAAATAGCAATAAACCGAGTAATAGGAAGCCGGTGGTTGTGTTGTCGATACGCGGGAAAAGAAATACCGCGACCAGCATTAGTATTATGGCCCCCAGGGCTAAGGTATGTCGTGCCCGGCTTTCGCTATCGAGTGCGACACCAGTCGAGCTGGCCGCCAAAACACCGGTTTTAAGTTGTTGGTAAAGTGGCCAGGCCAGCGCCCAGGCCAGGCCAAACAGGGTGATTAACCAGGCCCTGATTACGCTGTCGAATTCCAGTTCGATGATGCCGGACAGGCTAGCGTCATATAGGCTGTGCAGGCTGGCGCTTAATCCTGGCAGCAAAAACTGCCCTAATTGAATCCCGAGCAGTAAACCGAGCGTGGTACCGATTACGCTCCACAGCAGCGTCTCGAGTAAAATGGCTACCGATAAAACTGGCACCCCGACCCCCATCAGCCTTAGGTTCAGAATGGTTTCGCGTCGATACCAGAGTGAAAAACGTACCGCGTTGAAGACGATAAACAAACCGACCGCGAAGGATAACAGACTCATCGCGGTGAGATGCGTATGCAGACTTTGGGTCAACTGTGCCAGGTCCAGGTGTTGCTGGTTCTCGACCAGCTGCAGATCATCGCCTAATGATGATTCCAACCGGCGCAGTTTCGTGGGTGAGATTGCGCCAACGGCAAGGTAGCTGAAATGTGGTTCATTGGTCAGGGCAAATACCGCGCCGATATCCATCAGTATATGTCGACCCTGCTGAGGGCGATTTTGAATCAGGGCCGGGGGTAATTTGCGTCCGTCGCGCAGTAGTAGCGAGTCACCCGCCTTGAGGTCGAGTTCGTCGGCGAGTTGTTGCGGCACCCAGCTTCGATAGGGCGGCTGAACGAATGCCAGCCACTCAGATGCCGAACCAGTGCCCGAGTCGCTACCATTGTTTTCTAAAAGATCGACCGGTAATGCAAACAGGTCGGTGGCTATAATGCTAATCGGCTGGCCCTGCCGCGTGCTGACCTCGGCCTCGACCACCGGATACACCTGTCGAAAACCGGCGCGTCGTAAATCGATGTAAGTCTGTTGCGCAATACCCTGTTGCGAGCGACTGCGAATCCAGTAATTGGCCTGCGCACCGAGCATGGTGTTGGCCTGGGTGTAACTGGTCTGTGCATGGCGATTAATGATCTGCACAGACGACCATAAACCGACACCGGCACTTAATCCCACCAGCAAAAACAGGGCTTGCCAGGGATGACGCCAATAATGGCTGAGTAAGGCCTTGACTACCCAGTAAAAGCTAGGGAGTCTCTGATTAAGTCTGGGCGAATCAGTTTGTGATGCAAAATGATCAAGATCAAGGCGTGGAACGCGAGTAAGACCCAATGCAATCGCTTTGCTCATGGGGCCAGCCTTAGCAAGGCTATTGCTGAGTTTCGCAACGCAGAAATTGATTATTTTGAACACAAGATGTTCGTTCATGATTTGATCAGAGGCTCCCTAAGTTTGCGTAACATTGTCGATTTCGCTCAGGTGGCCGTTGTGCAGCAGCACCGAACGATCCATAAATGCCGCCATTTCGCGGCTGTGGGTCACCATTAACAAACTGCTGCCCGCATTTTTTACCAGTTCACTGAACAGTGACATCACCTCAAGGCTCGATTTTTCATCGAGATTGCCGGTTGGCTCATCGGCCAGCACCAATGGCGGTTTATGCAGTAATGAGCGCGCTATCGCAACGCGTTGCTGCTGACCGCGCGATAATTGCTGTGGGTATTTTTTCAACTGCGATTGCAAACCGAGGCGTTCTATCAGTCTGCTTTCAAAGTCAACATCCAGCCGGCCGCATAGCGCCGCCTGAAATTGAATATTGTCGGTAATATTCAAGGTCGGGATTAAATGAAACTGCTGAAATACCAGGCTCACCCGCTGCCGCCGCATTTCCGACAATTCTGAATCGCTCATTCTAGCCAGTTTTTGACCCGCGACCTCGATATCGCCGCTATCCGATTTGTCGAGCCCGGCAATCAAGTGCAGTAGTGTGCTTTTACCGCTGCCGCTTTCACCCAGCAGGGCGACCGAGCTTCCCCCGCCCATATCAAAATCGAGCTGGGCCAGTACGCGTAGACGACCCTCGTCCTGGGGATACGACTTGTTGAGATTTCGAATCGAAAGCATGGCATGATCCTAGCCGCATTAAGTGCGGTAGGCAATTAGCGAGATTATTTGTTTTTCAGATAAATTTGTGGGTGCCTGTAACAATTTGAAACTCTCGCAAAGGCGCAGAGCTCGCAAAGATTATTTAAGTCATTCAGTATACCCAACGATCAATATTACCGACTGGATCTATAGTATCTATTCCTGTCTTAATATTCATACTTGTTGCCTGTCCTTTGCGTGCTCTGCGGCTTTGCAAGAGCACCAACAATAAGGTAGTTCTACGATATAATTAGCCACCATAATTAATCAAAGCGAATACATAAAATGAAGCTGCCAGTCGATGTTTGCGTCGTGCCGATGGGCGTCGGTGTTTCAGTCTCCAAATACGTGGTCGAATGCGAAAAGATTTTTGCCGCGACGGGTTTGAACCACCAGATGCACTCCTACGGAACCAATGTCGAGGGCGACTGGGACGA
>CAXMSP010000048.1:0-10974 GCA_964196225.1 uncultured Gammaproteobacteria bacterium
GTCTTTACCGGCAAGGCAATCGACGTTGTTTATGATGATGAGGTTGAGGGACCGATTACAAATGTCACGCCTGACCTGGTGGATCCCGCTCTAACAACCATTACGGTATTTGGTCAGACAATTACCCTTGATGACACAAGCACCCTATTTGAGGACGCCACCCTAATCCCCGATCCAAATTTCGGATTTGCTACGATCGCTGTCAACGATATAGTTGAAATCAGCGGATTTCGAGCGTCCGCTGGTGCAATCGATGCAACCTACGTTAAAAAAACTGATGATCTGGTTTTAGGTAACAGCGAGGTCGAGTTACGAGGCCCCATTCAGATGCTGGCAGGCACTCCGCCAAACCAAACATTTAAGGTCGATGGAGTCAACATTACAACTGATAGCACTTCCCAGCTCGATGTCCCGAGCGGTGTGCTGGTTGAAGATCTTAATGTCGAGATCGAAGGTGTAATCCAGAGTCTAAGCCCGACTGCGGTTCTAGCCAGTAAGGTCGAGTTCGAAGATGAAGATTTCGGCGACGACGTCGATGACGTCAGTCTGCAGGGTGTTATCTCGAATTACATGAGCGATGATGATTTCGAGATCGATGGGCAGTCAATCAATGCCCTTGGCGTGCCATTTTCACCCCCCGGTGCCACCCTATCAGAGGGTCTAGAAGTTGAAGTCGAGGGTGATATCGTCGGCGGTACCTTGATCGCCGATGAACTCGAAGTCAGGGAAGGCGAGACAGAGTTGCAAACTACCGTTAGTCCCGGTTCTGTCGGCGTGACTAGCTTTGAGCTTTTTTATCCTGCCATCGCTGGAACCGTGGTGATCAATGTCGATGCTCAAACTCTGTTCAAAGATGAGTCTGCTGTTGCCGATCCGGATTTTTCGATTACCAATTTAAATGATAATGACTTTGTCAAGGTTGAAGGGCAGGAATTAAACGGGGAAGTAGTCGCCAGCATTGTCAAAAGAATCGATCCCGACGATTACAAGCTCGAAGGGGTGGTTGATGCATTTGGGTTCACCAGCTGGATCGAGATACTCGGGATCAGATACAACGTCGATGGTGACACGGAATATGAAGATAACACCATGACTGACGTCGTGTTCTTCGGGTTACTCCAAGTGGGTGATCTGGTAGAAATCGAAGACGGGCAGGCGCCATTGGGGTTCGCCGACGAGGTTGAATTCGAATAGTGCGAATTACTATTGCGGTCGCTGGGTGACTTTCATCCTGAGCTCGAGTTGTTCCGGGCCCCTGTAGATAGAGACCTTAATTTTCTCATCGGGCTTGTGCATGGTTATTTGATCGAGTAGATCACGAATTCCAACGACCGGGTTATCATTTACCGCAACCACGATATCGCCGGCGCGAATGCCGGCCATGTCGGCTGGGCTATTGATAAAAACCCCGACAACCAGGGCGCCCTTGATGCCTGGGTCACCGGTTGCCATCGCGGCCTGAGCGGTAATTTCGGTGCCTTCGACCCCTAGCCATCCCCGGGTCACTTTACCGAACTCGATGATCTGCTGCATGATGTCGAGCGCCAGCGAAATCGGTATCGCGAAGCCGATACCCTGCGCCCCGACGGCCTGGCTGAAAATTGCGGTATTTATGCCAATCAGCTCGCCGTGCGCGTTGATCAGCGCACCGCCGGAATTACCAGGATTAATTGCCGCATCGGTCTGGATAAAATTCTCGAAAGTATTGAGCCCAATGCGGTTGCGACCGGTTGCGCTGACGATACCCATGGTCACGGTCTGGCCGACGTTGAGCGGGTTGCCGATCGCCAGCACCACATCGCCCACGCGAATGGACTGCTCGTTTGCGATTTTGATGCCGACCAGCCCGGTGATCGGGATCTGTAAAATGGCAATATCGGTTTCCTTGTCTTCACCAATCAATTTCGCCTGGCTGCCGCGACCGTCCGCCAGCGAAATCAGGATTTCATCAGCACTGTCGATGACATGCTGGTTGGTCAGGATATAACCGTCGCTACCGATTATAACGCCTGAACCGAGGTTGGTTTCGCTGTGACTGCGCTGCCGCCGTTTAAGTTGATCGCCAAAAAATTTACTGAATATCGGATCGTCGAGCAGGGGATGGGGTTTCTCGGTAACCGTTTTCGAAGTGTAAATGGTGACTACCGAGGCGGCTGACGAGGCCACCGCATCGGCGTAAGAAAAAACCGCGGATTTGTTATCAGAACCCGCCTGGTACTTGCCCTCCGATGATGACAGGAACTCCAGAATTTCGTTTTTATCCTTGTCACTTACGGTAACCAGGAAGACGGTCGCGAGTGCAAGTCCGATCAATCCGAACTGAAATATAAAGCCCACAACTTTGATTAGTTTCATCGCGCGATAGTATCATAGGGCTCGAATTACAGGATTAACTGTCATGCAACTAGAACAGCTTCGTGAATTTTGCGACGAGTACCTGAAAGTTAATGAATTTGATGACTATTGTCCGAACGGATTGCAGGTCGAAGCGAATGCCGAAGTCGAGAATATTGTGTGTGGGGTCACCGCGAGCCAGGCATTGATTGAAGCGGCGATCGATCATGGCGCGGACACCCTGATTGTTCATCATGGTTATTTCTGGAAGGGCGAATCCCAGGCGATCACCGGGTACAAGGGCAGGCGTATCAGTAGCCTGATAAGAAACAATATAAACCTGTTGGCATTTCACCTGCCCCTGGATGTCCATCCTGTGGTTGGCAACAATGTGCAATTGGCCCGGGTCCTGGATTGGGAAGTGACGGGCAGTTTTGGCGAGCAGGGCCTCGTGTTCGAAGGCAGGCTCTCGGCCGAGCAAACCCTGGCCGAATTAACACAGCATATTGAGACTGGCCTCGATACACACGCGCTTGCTATCGATGCCGGTGATCATGCGATAAAGCGGATTGCCTGGTGCACTGGTGCTGCGCAGGGTTTTATTGAAGCCGCTGCCGAGCGCGGCGTTGATGCCTTCGTTAGTGGTGAAGTATCGGAACCGACCTTCCACCTGGCACGGGAAATGGGCGTCCACTATATCGCCGCCGGACATCACGCTACCGAGCGTTACGGCGTGCAGGCACTGGCAAAAGTCATAGCCGAACAGTTCGGGGTAAAACAGCAATTTATTGATATTCCCAACCCGGTCTGAGTCCAACTGAAAAAAGTCATCCAAAAAGCGCGCAAAACCCTTGATTTAAGCGTCATACCCCCTCGACGAAAAAGTTAAAGTAAGCTATCCTAACGACCGTTTTTTGTGTCCGGGCTGAGGGTCCTTTGCGCCGGAAATCGAATACTCAATCGGGGAAGAATTCGAATGTCTTCAGATGGTGTAGATAATAATCGCAGGCGTTTCCTGACCGCGGCGACAGTGGTGGTTGGAGCCGCCGGTACAGTGGCGGTTGCGGTTCCCTTTGTCGCGAGCTGGAGTCCGAGCGCGCGAGCCAAATCGGCTGGTGCGCCGGTCGAGGCTAATATCGGTAAGCTCCAACCCGGCCAGCAGATTATTTTCAAGTGGCAGGGCAAGCCGGTATGGGTAGTGCGCCGAGACGAGAAGGCATTGGCGACACTTGAAGATTCTAGTTTGACCGAGAATCTGCGAGATGTTGAGTCTGATGATAGTATTCAGCCCGAATACACCAAAAACGTATATCGCTCGATCAAACCCGAGTATTTGATCATGGTTGGTATTTGTACCCACCTGGGGTGTTCTCCGACTTACCGTCCGGAAATTACCCCCGACTTCCAGGGAGGCTTCTTTTGCCCCTGCCATGGCTCCAAATTCGATTTCGCCGGCCGGGTTTACTCAGGCGTACCGGCACCTACGAACCTGACCATACCGCCGCATTATTATGTCAGTGATGACGTGATATTGATTGGCGAGGATGGGGTGGCATAATGAGCGAAAATAAAAACAGTAACGGATTACTGGGCTGGATCGATGCCCGGTTCCCATTGACCAAGATGTTCGAAGAACATCTGTCCAAGTACTACGCACCGAAAAATTTCAATTTCTGGTACTTCTTTGGCTCGCTGGCGCTGCTGGTGCTGGTGATGCAGATCGTGACCGGTATATTTCTGACCATGCACTACAAGCCGGACGGCGGCATGGCATTTGCCTCGGTCGAATACATTATGCGCGATGTCGATTGGGGCTGGCTGATTCGCTACCTGCATTCCACGGGTTCTTCGGCCTTTTTTATTGTCGTCTACCTTCACATGTTTCGCGGCGTGATGTACGGTTCGTATCAAAAACCACGCGAACTGATTTGGTTGTTCGGCATGTTCATTTTCCTCGCGCTGATGGCTGAAGCTTTCATGGGTTACCTGTTACCCTGGGGACAGATGTCTTACTGGGGGGCGCAGGTTATCATCTCGCTGTTTGGCGCGATTCCAGTGGTGGGTGACGAATTGACCCTCTGGATTCGGGGTGATTTTGTCATTTCAGACGCGACGCTGAACCGTTTCTTCGCCCTGCATGTGGTTGCGGTTCCGATCGTGCTGCTGATGCTGGTAGTGATGCATATTCTCGCATTGCATGAAGTTGGGTCGAATAACCCGGATGGCGTCGAAATTAAGAAAAACAAGGATGAAAACGGTATTCCGCTGGACGGCATTCCTTTCCACCCTTACTACTCTGTCAAGGATCTTGTTGGCGTCGTGGTATTTTTGATCTTGTTCAGCGTCGTGGTGTTCTTTGCGCCGGAGATGGGCGGATATTTTCTCGAGCACGCCAATTTTGTTCCAGCCGATCAATTCAAGACACCGGAGCATATTGCACCGGTGTGGTACTTCACGCCGTTCTACGCGATTCTGCGCGCTATCCCGGACAAGTTGCTGGGGGTTATCGCGATGTTTGGCTCTATCGTAGTGCTATTTTTATTGCCCTGGATTGATCGCGGCAAGGTCAAGTCTATTCGCTATCGTTCGAGTGCATTTAAATGGTTACTGGCGATGCTGGTGATCTCGTTTATTGGGCTGGGATACCTCGGCGCGCTTCCACTGTCAGATACCAGAACTCTTTTCGCGCGTGTGTATAGCATCGGGTATTTCGGATTTTTTGTCGGCCTGTGGTGGATCAGCAAGAATGAAGTCACCAAGCCGGTTCCGGAGAGGGTGCGATAATGAGTAAGGTTTTAATCATTGTTGCGGGTTTACTGTTACCGACTTTGGGTTGGGGTGCCGGCGGCGTACACACATTTCCGGACGACAAGATCGAGATTAACTGGGACGATAAGGCAGCGATGCAACGCGGTGCACGCACCTTTGTAAACTATTGCCTGAGCTGTCATTCAGCCGCTTACTCGAGGTTTAACCGGGTCGGCAAGGATCTCGGAATTCCCGACGATCTGGTGCGCGATAACCTGATCTTCACCACGGACGTCAACGGTCACAAAACCAAGGTTGGCGAATTGATGAAGACCACGATGACTCCCGAATATGCGGAACAGGCCTTTGGTACCGCACCGCCCGACCTGTCACTGGTTGCGCGTTCGCGGGGAGTTAACTGGCTCTACAATTACCTGCGAGGCTTCTATATCGACGACACTCGTGTCGGACTTGGCGTAAATAACGGAGTCTTTCAAAATGTAGGGATGCCGCACGTGCTGGCCGAACTGCAGGGTCTCCAACAGCCCAAGTATAAATCCATGATGGACTCCCACGGCAACGAAAGCGAAGTTATTGTCGGTTTCGAAATCATTAAACCGGGTTCGATGACGAAATCGGAGTATGACCAGACCATTCATGATCTGGTGGCATTCCTCGACTATCTGGCCGAACCCTACAAGCAGACACGCCAAAACGTTGGTACCGGTGTCATCATTTTTCTGTTCGTCTTCCTGATTCTGGCTTATTTGCTTAAGAAAGAATACTGGAAGGACATCCATTGACTAGGAATTTAAAATTATGTCAGTAGTAGCGAATCGCCGTTCGGTGATGAGTTGCTTTTCTTCTCCGATTGACCCGGAGTGTCACCGCGCACGCATCGTGCTGGCGGAAAAAGACATTACGGTCGAAATCCATGATGTAGATACTAATAATCTGCCAGAAGATTTGCTCGACTTGAACCCTTACGCAACTGTTCCAACCATGGTTGATCGAGATCTCGTTTTATATAATGCGAGGGTATTGATTGAGTACCTGGATGAACGCTTTCCGCATCCTCCCTTGATGCCTGTCGATCCGGTTTCTCGTGCCAAGAGTCGACTGGCCCTGTTCCGCATCGAGAGTGACTGGTTCAGCTTGCTGAACGACATCGAGCGTGGTACGGAGAGACGCAAAACCCAGGCAAAAAAGGCACTCACCGAAAGCCTGATAAATACGAATGAAGTGTTTGGCGCAATGCCGTATTTTCTTTCCGCCGAGTTTAGTTTGCTGGACTGCAGTATCGCTCCCATACTGTGGCGTTTGCCCCACTACGGGATTGAGTTGCCAAAGACTACCCGGCAGATTACAAACTATATGAAACGGGTATTTTCTCGTCCTTCGTTTCAGGCCAGCCTGTCCGAGCAGGAACGGGATATGGTCGCTTAGGGATCTGGGCGTTATGTGGGTTGCTCTAAAATGTCCATGCCTTAAAGGTACCCGATGAACTCCAGTAAACCTTACCTGGTTCGAGCCTTATACGAATGGATTCTGGACAACGACACGACGCCTTACATCCTTGTTGATACCAATAGTGATGAGGTGCTAGTACCACCCGGGATCACAAACGATGGCAAGGTCGTGCTGAATCTCGCGCCGGCTGCGATCGAGAATCTTGAAATGACCAATGAGCATGTTTCTTTTTCTGCGCGTTTCAATGGTGTCGCCGAAAATATTTACTGCCCGATCACATCTTTGCTGGCAATCTATGCTCGTGAAAATGGTGAGGGCATGATGTTCCCCGCCGAAGAATCCGATGACAACACCGACGAGTCCGGCGACGCCGAATCGTCGGACCGCGCCAAACCCAAGGGTCCAACCCTCAAAGTCATCAAGTAACGCCGCCCAAAAGCGGCGTCATCCCAGACCAAAGCCACCGAGGAAGTTTGTTATTCGGCGTAGAAGGCGTTTTTGATCCAGTTGAAGTCTTTGATGCCGGCGGATTGCTGCTGGATCAGCAGTGCGTCAAAGCGCAGCGCATGATGGGCGAGACGCTTATTTGCCGCGAGGTAGAAGAGGACAGTCCTGGCGATTTTACGCTGCTTGCTGCGGGGAATTGAGACCGCGGCACCGCCAAAGGCTAACGACTTGCGAAATTTTACCTCGATAAAACAGACGGTATCGCGATCAAGCATGATCAAATCGATTTCGCCAAACCGGCAGCGGTAATTCGATTGTATCAACAGCAGGCCGCGCTCCAGCAGGTAGTCCCTGGCCCGATCTTCAAAACGCAATCCTTTGCGAAGATTGATATTCATCGAATTACGGAGGTAGTCCCGGGACCAGGTTCTGGGTGTCTGGAGCTTCCAGTAGCTTGGCTCGACCTTTTTCATAGGTTGCCATCATCAGCGACCGTTTCACCCGGCCACTTTTATCAACTGATAGCTTTCCAGTGTTATGCGGCAGCGATTCTTCAGGATTAATCATCAGCCGGCGCAGCGAAGGAATCATGCGATAAGCATCGATCCCGAGTGCAAACAGGCGGCTGAAACGCTGGCTCTCGTCTGGCCAGAGACGACTGATTTGCTGATGGTCGTGATTGTTGCGGTTGTCTAGCATCCACGGAATGTCGACAAAAAGAATTTCATCCAGATCGCGATCATCGTCCGGATTGCTGTTACTGGAAGAAATATGCGATGTCGAATATACGGGTAAATCCTGAGCATGATGGAACTTGAGCTGTGGTTTGATCAGCCTGGCCTGTCTCGAGTTGCCGGCGATAAATATCATGTCAACGTCTTGTCGGCGGCGCGCATCGAATTTGACTTGTTCCTTGATTACTTGCTGCAAAATGCTTTTACGATGGTTGCTGGTGGTCAGGTTGAGCAGGTTCTTAATTTCCGCCGAATAGTCGTTCTTTTTCGCCTGGTAATTGGTGTTGCCGACGACGTGTCCGCCTAGCGACTCAAAGCGTTTACTGAATGCACGCTGGAGTCGATAGCCCCATTCTGTGTCGGGCACCAGTACGAGCGCGTGATATCTGCCCTGGGCTAATGCGTAATCTGCAATCTGCACGGCTTCGTCTTCGGGACGCAGACCAAACTGGTAAAGATTTAACCGGGTTTCATCCTGATCGTTGCCGTAATTTAAAGTCAAGGTTGGTACCTCGAGCTGTTCACGTTGTTGCAGCAGGTCAATCAAGTCCTTGTCAATCGGCCCAACAATAAAATCAGCACCGTTCTGAATTGCCTGCTCGTATTGCAGGTTGAATTCTACGGGGTCGGTGCTGGCATTGATAATTTCCAGGTCGGCAACCTGCTCGGGGTTCTGGTAATAAGCGTACAGAAAACCATTCTGGATCGCGTCCGCAACCTTTTCGAGACGTCCGGAAAAAGGCAACATCAGCGCGATGCGCGTTGGATTAATATAAATACGCTTGCTTTCTTCGAGCAGGTTGATCGCGTACCTCGGCGCCGCGGAGTGATCGCCATAAAGCTGGTACCATTGGTCGATCCAGGGCTCCATTTTAGCGGGAAGCATATTCGATCGGCGCGCTATCAGGTTTAACTCCAGCCAACCGCGCACCTCGATGGTTTGTTGTTCGGCAAGCGCCCGGATCATTGCAGGTTCAGAAATGCGATTGAGCGCATCCCAGATAAAGTCATGATTTGCTTCAATTTCCTGTGGTGTTTTTAAAAACTGGCCGATTTGCATCCGCAACTTGGCGCTTTCCAGGGGTTTGCCGATCGCAAGCACCCCGCGCGAGCGAATCCTGAGTGCGAAGGCCTTGTAACGGTAATCAATGATCTCTCCGATCTCTGGCAGCGCCAACAGACTCTGGTAAATCTTGCCCTCACCAAGGTAACCGCCCGCCCGGATCGCCTCCCTGTATTTTAGGTCCTGCTCTATGATGTCCTGTTCACCGAGTGCATCGAAAAAAGGATCAATCTCATCGTAGAGCCCGCCTTCGAAATACATCAGGGCAACCTTGAGTAGATATGCGGAGCGCTCAGGTTGGATGCTGGATTGTGCAAGCCTGTCGTACATCACCGCGGCTTCCAGCCACTGCTTGTCAACCTCGTATTGAAAGGCGCGGATGATGTCCTCTTCGGTTGGGGTTAGAATCTCGCTCGAAGCATCCGGATCTGCAGGTAATGTCGTGCCGCTGCCATCCGAACCGAATTGACGGCCTGATTCACAGGCGGCAAGTCCCAGGCTCAGCACCAGCAGAAACAGGATTGAACGAATTGGTCTCATTAGATGGATCAAATTAGAATAGAAACGGAGGTCAGGCGATTTTCGTAACAGGCGAATAGTGTACACTCTTTTTGCATGACCGGCGTACTCTATATTGTCGCAACCCCGATTGGAAACCTGGACGATATCAGCCTGCGTGCAATCGCAACACTCAACGCGGTGGATTTGATCGCCGCCGAGGATACCCGCCATAGTAAATACTTGTTGAATCATCTCGGAATCGAAACCCCAATGATTTCCTGTCATGAACACAATGAAAAATCTCGCAGCGAGTTGTTGCTCGAAAAATTGGCGGCCGGCAGTAATGTTGCTCTGATATCGGATGCGGGAACACCGCTGATTTCGGACCCGGGATACAGGCTGGTACTTGCCGCCCAGCAGGCGGGTATACGGGTTTCACCCATTCCAGGTGCCAATAGTGCGATTGCGGCCTTGAGTGCCGCCGGTCTGCCGACTGAAAATTTTCATTTTTGTGGTTTCCTGTCTTCGCGTACCAAGGAGCGTGGTCTTCAACTGCAAGTATTACGCGAAATACCCGTAACCCTGGTCCTGTTTGAGTCGAGCCATCGTATCGAGCGCCTGATGCAGCAATTAGTGCAGCTGTTTCCGGAAAAACAGTGTGTGATAGCCAAGGAACTCACCAAGTTGCATGAAAATTTAATGCGTGGCAGCGCCGCGGAACTGTTGGCGCGGTTGAAAGATGATCGCGTTTTAAGCAAAGGTGAATTCGTGGTGTTGATCGACAATTCAGACGACCCGGCGAGTAAGCAACTGAACACGGACGACGTTGAAATACTCAGGGTTCTGCTCGAGGAAGTATCCGTCAAAATTGCGGTAAAAATTGCCACGCGTTTGACGGGAAAAAAGAAGAATGAGCTTTATCAACAAGCGCTGCAATTGCAGGATGGATCTGAGTCAAAAATAACGACCTAGCTGCCATCATTTCCTAAGCATCTGATATTTATAACAATAAATGCTCAAAAACCTTATTACAGACTTCTTGTGCAGACGATACACACATCCCATCGCAGACTGCATGCACCAACTTGGTCAGTTTCTTGCATAGCAATACATAGTGGTCTTGCTGATTCAGCAAATAAGGCGATGACACACGAGTGAAATAATTTATGAGTCAATAAATTTATTTTGCGAACGAAATTCACAGGTCATCGTCTAAAATTTAACTATGCTTAGTAAGCATAACCACATAATGAGCCAGAATTAATTTCATCAGGCGGCGCCTGATCAATGAAGCGATTCGCGGGGTGCCGATCCTGATCCGAACTTGGAATAGGTAGCCCAAATGAGCATTTTCGAAAGTTATCGTGAACGATTCGACCAGCACCTGCAGGAAGAATACTCGCTGCAGGAATACCTCGAACTCTGTAAAAAAGACCCCCTGGTTTACGCAACTGCGGCAGAGCGCATGCTGGCCGCAATTGGCGAACCCGAGTTGGTAGATACCTCGCAGGATTCTCAGCTCAGTCGCATATTTTCCAATAAACTGATCGCGCGCTACCCGGCCTTTTCCGAATTTTACGGCATGGAGGAGGCGATCGAACAAATCGTTTCCTATTTCAAGCATGCCGCGCAGGGATTAGAGGAAAAGAAACAGATTCTCTATCTGCTGGGTCCGGT
>CAXMSP010000049.1:0-15690 GCA_964196225.1 uncultured Gammaproteobacteria bacterium
TGCCGGGTTAACCACCGAGGATTCGGTGTTGGTGAAACCGCCGCGAGTCAAGGAGGCGCCCATTCACCTGGAATGCGCCTTGCATCAGGAAATCAAGCTGCCCTGCACTCTAAAGGACAGTATCAACACCATGATTATCGGTCATGTACTCGGAGTGCATATCAGGGACGAGGTTCTTACCGACGGTATGGTCGACTTATCAAAAATCGAACCGCTTGCGCGCCTGGGCTACCTTCAATACAGCGCGGTTGAAAATCCCTTCGTGATGAGGCGACCGCAGGACTGAGAACGTCAGCTCTCGTCGTCCGCTGCAAGCGATTCCTGGAATCCTGGCGGCACATCGACGGAATAACTGGCCAGGCCCTGTTTGAGGAAATGTTCGCGCATCGGCTGGCCATTCCCGGTCATGGCCCGCATTTCCGATTCGGGAGTAGGTTCCTGGACTGACGGCCAATGACCCGGCTGGAGCTCAGACCCCTCGGCAGCGATATCGAGTGGATCGTCTTCGCTGATTGCCGGGGTCTGCTCGAGATCCATGAACTGCCAGGTCGCCTCCAGCGGTATATTATTATGCGGGTCATAAAAATAGATCGACCAGAACAAGCCATGGTCTACCGCGCCCTCAACCTCGATCCCGGCCGCCTCGACACGATCCTTGAGGGCAAATAGTGTTTCCCGCGACTCCACCGTGAACGACACATGATCGAAACCCAGTGGCAGGGTGGTGCGATCGCCAGGAAATTTTCGATTCATGACAGCCGCACCTTCGTATTCGAAGAATGCGACGTGGGTGGCGCCATCGGCCAGTTGGAAAAAGTAATGCCGATAGCCATCGTGGCCAATACCGGCACTCAGTTCCAGACCCAGCAGGTCACGGTAAAAACGAATGGTTGTGACCATATCGTCGGTAATGAAAGCGAGATGGTTTATGCCTTGCAGGCTCATAAATGTATCCGGTTTATTTAACGAGTTTTGCGTACGATAAATCTTTTAAATTAAAGGCTACCATAAGTCTTATTGCCAGGCCCGCAAATTTAAATCCATCAATTCACAAGCTCGTGATTTGCTTATTTCTTAGTTTTGCAGGGGTGGGGCGTCGTAGCGAGCGAGCATACTGGCGAAACCATGAATCGTTACCACACCCTTGTATTTCCCCTCGTCAACGACAAAGATATAACTGGTATCCTCTCGCTCCATCATGGCCAATGCCTTGACCGCCGAGGAGGCGGATGTGATCGATAGATGTGGCTCCTGTTGATACTGATCAACGGGGTTGCTGAGTAACTGCTCTGCCTCGGCCTCGATATCCTGCACGTTGGATATTTGCTCACCCAGAACCTGGGCCATTTCCACCAGGTATTCCGGAAGACAGCCATGCTTGAGGGTGTTCTTCAACGTAACCCGCCCAATTATTTGCCCGCTAGCATCGCAAAATGGTAGGCCGGGTGTATTCGCCCGGGTACATTCCTCAAAAAGCTCCCGCACAGTCATCCCTGCTTTTGCGACCGTGGTGGCAATCAGCACCTGCTCTACGTTCACGGAAATTTACCTGTCGTCATTGGTTAGAGATACCGGAAATAGACGTAAAAACTGGCGATACCAATACTCAGCAACATCATTGGAAAAGCCATCAGCATGAAGGGCAGGAACCTGATGCGGTGACCCGCGCGCTCGGCGAAGCCGGCCACGATAAGATTGGCACTTGCCCCGACGAGGGAACCATTGCCGCCCAGGCAAGCACCCAGCGCCAGCGACCACCACAGCGGCATGAGGTATTCGGCACCGCCAAAAGTCGGCGCCATGGATTTGATAACCGGGATCATGGTCGCTACGAACGGTATGTTATCCACGACCGCTGATGCAACAGCCGAAACCCACAGGATGGTCAGGGCCGTAACGGTAAGATCTCCGTCGGTATATTTGATAACAATGTCCGCGAGAATACGCAATACCCCGGCCTCCTCAATTCCCTTAACCGCGATAAACAGGCCGATGAAGAAGAAAATGGTGATCCACTCGACCCCACCGAAGGTCTTGTTTACCTCCTCTGACTGCTCCTCGGCACTGTTCTTCAAATTGGACAACAGCAGCAGCAAGGCTGCGCCGAACATGGCGATAGTAGCGGGTTCAAGCCGTAGCGGATGCGCCAGCACAAAGCCCGAGATCACCAGGGCAAGCACAAACATCGACTGTTTCAACAGTCTCGTGTCCGTTATTGCTTCCTTCTCCTTGAAGTTCATGATTCGTTCACGCGCATCCGCGGTGGCGTGCATATCGCGCCCCCAGACCAGGTAAATAATCCCCAGCGTAACCGCGAAGATAAAAGGGATTATGGGCGCGAGGTTGATTAGAAAATCATTGAATGACAGCCCAACGGCCGAGCCAATCATAATGTTCGGTGGATCGCCGATCAGGGTGGCGGTACCGCCGATATTCGAGGCAAAAATCTCGGCAAAAAAGGAAAGGATAAGGGTCGATCTTCAGTTCATGGCTGATCAGCAGAGTAACGGGCGCGATCAGCAGCACAGTGGTGACATTATCGAGCATTGCGGAGAATAACGCTGTGACCAGCGAAAGCATGAACAATATACCCCAGGGGCTGGCGTTGACCTTCTTGGCCGACCAGACCGCAACAAACTGGAAGATACCGCTACCCCGGGTAATGGCGACAATTACCATCATTCCGGTCAGGAGCCCGAGCGTATTGAAATCGATACCCGAGATTGCCGTTTCCTGGTTCAGGACTCCCAGCACGACCATCAGCCCCGCACCCATCCCTGCCACGATCGCGCGGTTGACCTTCTCGGAGATAATGAGTGCGTAGGTTGCTACAAACAGGATCGACGAAACCCAGAGCGGGTCCCAGCCGAAGATCACCTGGGCGGCGAGTTCGCCTTCACCGTGCATTTTTGTTGCTTTCTCCGAGGATTATCATAGTTTTTGTATAGGAGTCTTTTTTAGATTACTGATCTTGCCCTGCGGGCTTGTCCGCATCATTGTGGTTGACCAGCCGTCCCATGATGATCCCTTCGAGAACATCCCAGGTTGATACCATCCCGACGAGCTTTTTGCTTTTACCCTTGACGACAATAACCGGCAGGCTTGTATCCTTGCTTTCATCGAGCAATGCCAGCAGCTCCGGAAAAGCCGTTTCCGGCCCACAGAAACGCAATTTCTTTTTCTTCTCCAGGAAATTTTCTACCGGTTGGTCAGCTATCTTGTGCCAGCGATCTCCCATCTGGACAACTTCGTCCGGTAGAAAGTGGAGATTAGAAATACTGTGCTCCCCGAGATTCAGTGCCGCCCTGGGCAGCAACAGGTGACTCAATCGTCGCAGGCCAAACAACCCAATAAACCTGCCTGCTTCATCCACAACCGGGAGATTACGCACGTGATGTTCATGCATGAGGGACATGGCATGGGCAACCGTGTCCGACGGCTTTAGCGTGAACAGGCCGGATGTCATGATGCTTTTTGTAGTCATGTCAGATAAGCCTCGTCATTCAGGTAAATATACATTGGGGTTTTATAGAAAGGATCGCGCACATAACCCCCGGCCCGATGCATATTGACCAGGCGCTGCAACAAATTCAGAGAAGGTTCGAGAGTTTTGTCGCATCAACAGGTCACCTGGTTAGGACAGTTACCGAACTGCCCCCCCGATTGAATAATTAGTCGCCAACCGAATGTTGGTTATTTTTTGCGTTTTTGACTTGGCTTCTTCTTCCGCGATTTCCCCTTCTTCATCTTTTCCTTACTCGCTTTCTCCTTGCGCTGCTTCTCCTTGCGCTGCTTCTCCTTGCGCAGCTTATCTTTACGCTGTTTCTCCTTGCGCTGTTTCTCCTTGCGCTGCTTCTCCGTACGCAGTTTCTCCTTGCGTTGCTTCTCTTTCTTCTGCTTCTCGCCCTTTAGTTTCTTCTTTTTCAGGTTACTTTTAACGGGTGCAGCTTTCTTGCGTGTTGGTCGTGTTCGACTTATTGCGGTTCTGACCCTCCTGGCGCGAGACGTGGAGAGTGGACCGTTTGCCGCTTTAATAACTACGCTTGCTCGCACCGCTGCGAACCCAGGGACCCTGGACAGTTTTTCGACCGTCGTGCCCGCGATTTCCTCCACGGTCTTGAATCCGTTTTCGATCAGGATTTTTGCTGTACCCGGGCCGATACCGGGAATATTAGTAATTGCTGTTGTCATTGTTAGTCCCCTCGCAAACCTGTAATTTGCAATTATTTATCTTCAAACTGTTTCGCATCAAACCAATTGACCTGTATCAATACCAGGGCAAATTAAATCAAGTAACAGGAGTTGAAGCAAGGTAATCCGATTACCAGCTGGTATAGAACTTGAACCGTGATCCACCCGCTTGTCAACAAAAAATTTTAACCTCGGTGATTGGCAGTGTTCACCTTGCCGTACCCCTGCCGTGCAAGTTATAGTCTTGCGTAAACCATGTCAAAAATCATGCAAGGCTTTCCCGTCCTCGGGGATCAACATGTACCCCGCGACCAGTGGGACCGGGCACCATGGAATCGATGGTCGTTTCAAAATGTAAGACAAATTTTACCGACTACCGAAGTCTGGCGTGGTAACGGCCCGGTCTGGGATTTTCGGTGCAATCCGCATAACCTTGAGCAACTCGAATTTTCCGTAGACGATGCCGAGCCGACGACGATAAAAGACTGGATCGACTCTAGTTACACCGACGGCATTGCCGTATTGCACAAGGGCGAAATCGTGTTCGAGCAATATCACAACGGCATGACGGATCGGTCGTTGCATTTATCCCAGTCCATGGCGAAATCGGTGGTCGCGGCCGTGGCGGGCATTCTGATCGGTCGCGGGCTGCTCGACCCGGCTGAACTCGTCACCACTTATCTACCCGAGCTGGAAGCGACCGCCTGGAAAGGCGCCAGCTTGCAGCAAGTCATGGATATGACGACCGGGGTTTCGTACAACGAAGATTACGAAGCACCGGACTCCGATATTGCCATCACCGATATTGCCAGCGGCTGGAAACTTCCCGGACCAGGCGTGGAGGCACCGGCCTGCATGTGGGATCAAATCCTGACTTTAACCAAACTCGATCGCGAGCATGGGGCATTATTCAAGTACCGCTCGATCGAAACCGATGTGCTCGCGCATTGCCTCGAACGCGTCACCCAGACCCGCTTGGCACAACTGGTCAGCCGTGAACTCTGGCAGCCGCTGGGTTGCGAGGAAAGCGCCAACTTCACGGTTGATTCTGCGGGTTATGCATTGGCCTGCGGCGGTTTCAATGCCACCTTGCGCGACTATGCCCGCTTTGGCCAGATGCTATTGCAACAGGGAGTAGGTAATGATCGACAAATAGTGCCCGGGAACTGGATCGAGGATATTCACAATGCAGACCACAGCCTGTTTGGCGAACCTTACACCGAGGCCGCACCCAATGGCGCCTATCGCAATCAATTCTGGATCGAGGATGTCGACCGGCAGGGATTCATGGCCAGGGGTGTATTCGGACAGCTGATCTACATTGATCCCGAGCAGCAAATGGTGTTGGTGAAACTATCCACCTGGCCGGAATTCACCTCGGTGCCGAGATTAAAATCCGCTCTCAGCGCCATCCACGCGATTGGTGACTTTTTAAATCAATAGGTGCCTGCTACTGATAGCCTAGGCAGGTAACACCGAGATAAGGAACTGATCGAACAGATTCTCGACCGTTTTAATCACGCCGTTCAGGGCATGGTCCCCGCTAACCAGGTGCAGTGTACAGTCAGCCTGCTGCGCATATTTAATCGAATTTTCCGCAGGAATCACATCATCAGACCAGGCGTGCACGATTTCGATGTGGGACGATTTCGAATCATGCTGCTGTTTTTTAAAGCCCGGTATATAAAGCGCCGGCGCCATCAGGAAAACCGCCTTCGGCGTGACGATCTCGGACGCCACCAGTGCAACATAGCCGCCCATACTGGAACCGACCAGAATAAAATCGTCGACTTCTTTTTCCAGCTCAGCCAACAGACGCTCAACCCGAAGATCCGGATCCATCAGGTCAGTGTAATCGATACTGTCGACGTCACATCCCCGCTGCCGCGCAATCTCGGCGAGTCGTTTAATTTTAAATCCCCAGGGACCACTTTCCTTTCCATGTGAAAACACGACTTTCATGCGATGCCTGCGAATCTTCGGCTAGCGTGGGGGACCAACAATACTATTCGTTGCCACCCGAATTCAGCATGGCATAAAGCGAATGTGCATGCTCGGCGGCCTGGATCCCAAGCGGGGTAAGATAACCGCCATCGACCTGGGTTAAAAAACCACCCTCATACAGGTGCTGGGCGGCCGATATCACAGCAGCCTCGGCAGTTTTGTGAATCTTGACGCCTTCCAGGCCAGATGGGGATTTGAACAGCATCAGCACATTCAACTCGGCGATGTTTTGTGGCGTATACGACATTCGGATTCCCGAGGTGATTGTTTACAACAATGCCTGAATCTTCTAGCGATCAAGCATTGGACAGGCTTGAAACATGACTATTTTGAGCGGTTACCGTTTCCAGGAAATTACCAACCTTGACCGGTTCACCGAAAAGATAACCCTGCATCAGGTGACAACCCAGGCCTTCCAGGTATTCTGACTGATTGGTGTTTTCGACGCCTTCGGCAATGGTTTGAATGCCGAGACCCTGGGCCATACCGACAATGGCCGCAACCAGCGCGGCGCCTTTCTTGGAATGCTCGATTTCAGATATGAACGAGTAATCTATTTTTACCGTGTGAACCGGCAGCTCTCGGAGATAGTTCAGTGAAGAATAGCCGGTACCGAAATCATCGATCGCAATCGAGATCCCCTTGTTGGCCAGAACCTGTAATTTATGGGTGCAGGCCTGTATATCGCTCATAAACATGTTTTCGGTTATTTCTATTTCCAGTCGCTCAGGCTCGATACCATAAACTTCGGTAAAAGAGACCAGGGTCTCGGGGAAATCCTTTTGCCTGATATCCGTTGCAGACAGGTTGATGCTGACCTTTATCTGACTGTCTACAAACTCCTGGTTACCGAACAAATCGCTGGCCACCCGATGCAACACCCATTCACTCAGCTGTTCAATGATGCGGGATTCCTCGGCCTGTTCCATAAAATAGCTTGGACGTCTCAACCCAAGCTCGGGATGATTCCACCTGAGCAGTGCCTCAACTCCCACGATCTTCCTGGTTTCCACGTTGATCTGTGGCTGATAAAAAATTTCCAGCTCATCATTCTTCAGGGCGTTTCTAAGACCGCTTTCGATGGAAATCTTTTCAGCGGCCGCATGTTCGATCTTGGCGTCGTAAAAGGTATAGCCATTCTTACCGGTCGCCTTGACGTCGTACATGGCCATATCCGCGTTTTTGATTAGCGTATTGATGTCGCTTGAATCGACGGGAAATACCGATATGCCGATGCTGATATTGATATAAACTTCCTTGCCTTTCAGATAGAAAGGCCGCTGCAAACTGCCGATTAATTTTTGCGCAACTTTTTCCGCCTGCTCCCTCGAGGTTGGCTGTGGCAGCAACAGCATGAATTCGTCACCGCCGAGCCTGGCCAGGGTATCACCGTTTCTGATTTCTCCCTTGAGTCGATCGGCCACCTCGACCAGCAGTTGATCGCCGACCACGTGCCCGAAGCTGTCATTAATCAATTTGAACCTGTCCAGGTCGAGAAACATGATAATTAATGTTTCACCGGTTCTTTCCGCCTGCCTGATTGCAAGATCCAGGCGATCATGCAGCATTGCCCGGTTAGGTAACTTGGTGAGCAGGTCGTGATATGCCTGGAAGGTGATTAACTTTTCCGCTTTTTTCCGACTGGAGATGTCGCGTGCCACACCATAGGTACCCTGGTAGGTACTGAGCTTTTTAGGATCTTTCGAATCGACCACGTATATGCCCATGGAGTTAAGTTCGATCGGGCACGTCGTGACCTCAAAGGGTTTTGCAGGATCCTTGGTATTACATTTCAAACCGAGTTCAATGGTACGGTTGGAACGGCTTGCCCGGCGTCGTTCATTAAACAGGTATTCTGCCTTCAAACGATCTTCGTCGGCGATAAACTCGCTATAGTGCTTGCCTATCATGTCGGCCTTGTCATAGCCCAACAGCTTGGTAACGCTATCGTTCACAAAGCTGAATTCACCGGCCAGGTTCAGAATGTAAATTAGATCTGGCGAATTATCGACCATGTAACGGTGGAGTCGCTCTGAATGGGCCAACTGGTTTTGAATTTGAGCCTTTTCATCCTCGACATTCAGTTTATCCAGGGCATTGCGAATCGAATGCTCGAGTTCATCAAAACTGTAGGGCTTCCTGAAAATATCGTAGGCACCCAGTCGAACCGCTTCGGTAACCTTGTTGATGGATGTCTCGCCACTCAGCACGATTACCGTTGTTTTTATTTTTTTATCCCTGATGAAAGCTAATACCTGGTCACCCGATTTTTTAGGCATATTGAGATCAAGTATTATTAAATTGAACTGGCGTTGCTGAATCAGCGAGATGGCCACTTCACCATCCTCGGCCTGGGTAATATCAGACCATTTTCGCTTGAGCAGCATGGTAAGGCTCTCGCGTGCACGTTGATCATCATCCACCACCAGGAACGAGGTGGGTTTCTTAAACCGCCGTGCTTTTTCTTCGAAACTGATCAATGAATTATCCATCGAGGGGAAATATCGGCTTACCTTTTTAATCGCAAAGGAATCAGAATTTCAAACGAAGATCCGCCAACTTCGTTTTCCATGTACTTAATCTGCCCATTGTAACGGGCTACTATGTCCGCTGTCACGGAAAGACCGAGTCCCCTGATAGCACCGTCCTTGGCACTGGCCAAAGGTGCAAACAACAGTTGCCGGGTGATTGGATCGATGCCCCTGCCGCGGTCCGCAATAGAAAACTGTGCATAGGTCGCCCCGTCAATATTCACGAAATGACGGCTTGAAACCCGAATCTCCGCATCACGAGCCTGCGCTTCAACCGCATTCTTGACCAGGTTCAGAATAACCTGGCGTAATGCATCCCGGGTTATTTCTATTTCAGAGTCTGAATCGTCCAGAGCCCACTTGATTTCAACCGCTTTACCGTTACTGATCGACTTCACGTAGAGCGGGACGGACATTTTCAATTCTGCGTTCAATAAAACGGTCGCGGGTTCAGACTCTTTCTCTTCCTTGAAATTTAAAACGATACTCCCGATTCTTTGCACCTCTTCCTTGAGTACCTGGATTTCTTCATCATTACTGGTATCGCGGGATTTTGAATTTCCCTGCATAATATCGATATAGTTTGCGATGACGCTCAGCGGATTGCTGATTTCATGAATCAACTTGTCGACGTCCTTATGTTCCTGTTCCTTTTTCACGCTGTCTTCGAAAGCCCGCTGTTTCAGTACCTGATTATTTTTCAACCATAACTCGGCATTAATCTTGAGGTAGTCGGAAATAAATCCTGCCAGGTTTTCGAGAGATCTCTTCTGATCCTTGTTGGAGCCCACAATTATCGCGCCGATAACCTGGTCCCCATGACCCAGGGGCAAACTGAATGCGATCTCATGGTTCAGTCTTCGAATGATTTGACGATCGGATATGGGTGATATTTCGTCGCGCGCTTTCTCGGGCTCGATCCAGATGTTGCGTTTCTCGAGATAACTTCTGATGATTTGGCTCTTGCTGTTTTCGATGGAGAACTTGCTGACCGCCCGTACCTGGTTAACTTCGTACAGCGCCAGTTGGGCGCGGTTTTGGGCATCGGGGAACAACATGGCGACATCGGAAATTGAAAACAATAACTGCATTTCCCGGGCAATTTTTAACAGCAGTTTTTTAGGCGTGTTGATATTGGCTGAATCAATATCTTCCGAAGTAATGACCTTGACTAATGAAGCATCCCTGATTTTTCGCGCAAGCCTGATGGTTTCTCTCTCGATATCCTGGGTAAATTGCACCTGTGTAAGGCTGCCGGATTTGGGGTAACGAATACCAAACGAGGCGGCCACCTGCGACAATTTATCCTGCACGTGGATGTAAATCAGCTTCAGTTCTTTATCATCGACCAGCGCAGACTTCCAATGGGCATCGGGTCTGCCAAAACGGCTCAAATGCCGGGCCATCTCGCTCGCCTCGGCAACGATCTGGCACAGAATGTCACCGCCTTGCAACAGTTCTTTTTCTTCGTGGTGGAAGCGGACGGCATCTGCAATTGCCGGGCTCAGGCTGGCCCACTGCTCGATCAGGCAGGCACCCAGTTCAGTATGACTGGTGCCGAACTTCTGGATTTCCTTGCGGATTACTTCATCCTCGGTCGGCGAATTCATAATATCGACATATTGGTCGTGGAACTTGGCATCAAATACGATTTGTCCGAAATGATGCAGCAGGCCAGCCAGGTAGGCATCTTGAGGATGATCATAATTTAGGGAATGGGCGAAATCCTTGGATATCACGGCACAATAGAGCGATTCCAGCCAGGCATTACAGACAAACTCTTTTTGGGTATTGATTAAACCGGCAAACAGTTGCTGCATCGATGATGTCAGCATCATGGTTTTGACAAGCTCATGGCCCAGTAATGCCACGGCATGGCTCAAATTTTCGATGGGTTGCTTAATCTCAAACGCCGAGGAGTTAACGGCCATGATTAATTTTCCGGTTAAGGCCGCATCGGTGCCGATTAAATCGGCCAGCTCGTCGATTGTACTGTCCGGGTCATGACAAACATCGAGCAGCCTGCTGAGCAGATGCGGGGGGCTGGGTAGCCGAACCAATTCTATTGATTCAATCGTCAATTTCGGCGAGCCTCCTAGATCAAGCATTCGTTATTTTTATTTCGATTGGTTCAGTACATTACGGCGAGGCGATAATATACTATATTTTAATCCCAATTCGACTTTTCACCCAATATACGAGAAATCGTCATTCAGACGAATAAATTTCACGCAGAAACAGGCAAATTTGGTCAAAAAAGGACCATCCAGCGCCCATGAGAGCATGACTCAGGTGTTAAAAACATGGGCCAGATCACACTAATTTCGATTTTTGCCATTTTTGGGCGGGTCTACTGGTATAGAATGCCCTTAGTTTACTATCGCTCGTCACAACGGCAATCGAGTCAATGCAAACTAGACAGTTTCAACCCTTGCACACGCCTGGTGCATTACCGTCAAAACTGTGTTCCCGCTATTTTAAAACTCCCGAGATATCCATGAAAAGCATCCTTTCATCAGAGCGTATCATTTGTGTACTTTCAATCTCCGTCCGGGACGATGACCAACCATGTTTGACCTGCTGAAATTTGCCTGTAATACCGCCAGCAAGGCGGGCTGCCAGTTTGCAGACGCACGTTACCTGTCGATTCGCAAACAGCGGGTCGTATCGCGCGACCATGCCCTGTCCAGCTGCAGTGATGGTGACGACCGCGGCTTTGGCGTGCGGGTGCTTTACCAGGGCGCCTGGGGATTTGCTTCGTCTCCGACCTATACCGCCGACGAGATCGAGAAGGTCGTCGCCCAGGCAATGCGCATTGCGCGGGCCTCGGCAATGGCCTTGCGCGAGGACGGGGTAAAATGGGCGCCGGAACCCGCACTCACGCTCGACTTTAAATCGACCTGCAGGCAAGACCCGTTTGCGGTCGCACTGGAAGACAAGGCCGATCTGCTGATTGCTGCCAACGAGGTCATGCTGAAGAATAAGTCCATCAAACGCGCCCAGGGCTTCCTGTCGTTCAAGCGGGTACAGCGCTGGTATGTGAATACCGAGGGTTCCGAGCTGCACAGCGACGTCACGTCGTCGGAGTCCGCGATCTGGGCAATTGCTGTCGGCAATGACGATTTCCAGGAGCGCAACTGGAAGGCGCCGGCGAGCAACCAGGGTTTCGAATGTTATCGCAAGCAAGAATTCCTTAACCAGGCTGAGCGTGTTGCCGCCGAGGCCGAAGAGAAACTCTCGGCCAGGCTCTCACCCGAGGGTGATTTCGATATTATTACCGACTCGGAAAACCTGTCGCTGACAATTCACGAATCGGTCGGGCATGCGACCGAGCTCGACCGCGTCATGGGTTACGAGGTATCGATGGCGGGTTCGTCGTTTGTGACCCGTGATAAACAGGGTGATTTTCGATACGGCAGCGACCAGGTTACTTTGATGGCTGACAACACGCTGGAAAACGGTCTCGCCACCCAGGGTTTCGATGATGACGGCGTGCCCGGCCAGCGCTGGGAGATCGTCAGGGACGGGATTTTTCAAACCTACAGCAGTGGCCGTGAATTCGCACATTACATCGGTGAAGAACGCAGCCGCGGCTCCTGTCGCGCCGACCACTGGTCGAGCATACCCATCGTGCGCATCCCCAACCTGTTCCTGATGCCGGGCAAAACGCCGCTGTCCCCGGACGAACTGATGGCCGATGTCAAGCATGGGCTTTATTTCGAGGGCATGGACAGTTTTTCGATCGACCAGTGGCGTCTCAACTTCCAGTTCGGAGGCAACGCGGTGTGGGAAATTAAAAACGGTAAAAAAGCCGGCATGCTCAAGGCCGCTCTCTACCAGAGCCGCACCCCGACCTTCTGGAATGCCTGTGATGCGACTTGCGATGAAAATTACTGGCAGCCACACGGGGTCACGAACTGCGGCAAGGGCGACCCGATGCAAATCGCACAAATGACACACGGCGCGGCGCCTACCCGCTTCAGAAAAATCCGTATCTGCCGGGGGCGTGATTCATGAACCGCCAACAATCCCAGGATTTGATCGCAGCTATTCTCGAAATTCCTCATGAAGGTGAACTGCAGGTGCTGCTTAACGGCGTCGAACGCCTGGGCACACGGTTTAACGATTGCGCGATATCACAAAACGTGCTGAAGCAGCAGGCGACGTTAACCTTGAGCGCCCGTCTCGAACAGAAGAAGACCTCGGTTAGCATCAATGCCCTGGATGACCAGGAATTAATCAAACGCAGCGTCGAACAGGTGTTTGCCACCTGTCGGCATATGCCCGACGACGAGGAAGTCATGCCGGCACTGGGTGACGTTCTCCCAAGCCTGGAATATGCCTTTAGTGCCGAATCCGACACCATCGAAATCGAAACCGTCGGTGCCTGGGCAGCGCAGGCCTGCAGCGCGGGTGCGGCAGCGGGCATTGACCTGGCTGGTCTGCTCGCGCATGCAAAAATGTTTACCGCTTACGGCGACAGCGCGGGGGGATTTGCCCACGAGCGTTATCATCGCAGCGACTACCATGTCACCGCCACCGGCACTAACGGTAGTGGATGGGCCGAGCACCAGGGCGTATCCATTGCTCAAAACGATGTCATGGTGGCCACTCGCCGCGCCATCGAAAAATGCGCCGGGGCCCAGGATCCCACGGTGTTTGAACCCAGGCCAGTTACGGTGATCCTGGAACCGCAGGCCGTGGGCGACCTGATGGCGATGGCTTTCTGGTACGGTTTTGATCAACGCGCCAAAGACGAAGGTCGCTCGCCCTTTTCCGATTTTGATGCGATGCTCGGCCGACTTTCGTTTTACTCGGACCCGGCCGAAGCGGCGTTCCCGACAGTAGCATTTTCCAGCGATGGCCAGGCCCTCGCTAAATCGGTCTGGCTCGATGAGGGCAAATTGCAACAGCTATTCACCAACCGCTACTGGGCCAACAAAAACGGGCTTGCGGTAAAACCCGCTCCCAACAACCTGGTACTGTCCGGGGACGGTACATCGCTGGATGAACTCATTCGCAGCACCGACGACGGCATCCTGGTAACGCGTTTCTGGTACATCCGCTCGACCGATGCCAGGACACTGGGCTTCACCGGCATGACCCGCGACGGTACCTATCGCATCGAGAATGGCGAAGTCACGCACCCGGTGGTGGATATGCGCTGGAACGAATCAGTACTGAGGGTGCTCGACAATGTCGTCGCCAGCGGCCGGCCTGTGGCCACGGGTGAATTTATGTCGATGGCAATGCCGGCGCTGAAAGTCGAAGATTTCCATTTTTCTTCGCTATCTAATTGAAGATTCCTCCAACTGGTAAGGCCTCGCCCCGAGCGTTTTACTGCAGAGAAATCACCCCGACCCGGTTGACATTGATCATCGGGTAAAATGACCCGATATCGATTTCGGCATTGAACTCGAATTCGACCGGACTGGTCGGGTCGGCGAGCAAACCGGCAAGCACCTGGAGACTACTGAACAAATCGGCCGTGGCGCTGAGCTTGACGTCCGCTTCGCCATAGGGCGCTATTTCTGGCAGGTCGTTGGCAACCCCCTCGATCACCTTGCTGCCAGACAGGTTAATCGTGTAGGAAAGCCCGGCGATATCCAGTGCGCTGCGGTTTGGATTGGTAACATGCAGCACGATGTCGAACTCCGGGGCAACGCCATTTAGTATCCTCGGTGTCACCGATACGACCGAGATACCCGGTTCCTTGAAATCGGTAGGCAGCGTGGCGCAGCCACCGACAAGAAACAGGAATGCGAGGTGAATAAAGCCTAAGCGGCCTGCCTTTATCATGACATCCTCCAAAGAGGGCGGTATTTTGATTTCCAGCAAAAACAGGGACAACAAAATAACACACCCTTTCTTGCAGTCTCTTAACTGGCACTATTATCCCGGCACAATTCCTTTTGTGGTACTATTTTTTGCACTGCCCTCCGCCTGGCGGGTTGTTGGACAATATAACTAACCATCGATACAACCATCGAGGAGGCTGTTTTGACAAGATTAAAAAAATTACTGTTAAGTCTTACCGTTCTGGCCGCGTTTGGCATGGGTTCATCACAGGCGGCGACGCCGGATAATACCTTTGTAATGGCCAAGGACATCGCCGATATCATCACCATGGATCCGGCTGAAGTATTCGAGCTCACCACCGGTGAGATAATCGCAAACATCTATGATCGAATCATGATGTTCGAGCCCGAAGACCTGCAAACCCTGGTCGGCGGCGTGGCCGAGAGCTGGGAGGTCAGCAATAAGGGCAGCACCATTACCTTCAGGATTCGCTCCGGACTGAAGTTTCATTCCGGCAACCCGGTGCGAGCCGAAGATGTTGCCTGGTCGCTACAGCGGGTCGTCAAGCTCAACAAGACACCTGCTTTTATCATCACCCAGTTCGGCTGGACCGTGGAAAACGTCGATGAGCTGGTCAAGGCCACCGATGACAGCCACGTGCGGATTACCATTGCCGAGGAGTTTTCCCCCGGCCTGGTGTTGAACGCGATGTCCGCCGGTGTCGCTTCCGTGATCGACAAGGAACTGGTCATGAGTCACGAAAAGGATGGCGACCTCGGCTACGACTGGCTCAAGTCCAACAGTGCCGGTTCCGGTGCCTTCAGCCTCAAGACCTGGAAGGCCAACGAGATCGTTACGCTCGATGCCAACGTATTTTACCGCCACGGCGTACCGGGAATGAAGCGGGTTATCCTGCGCCACGTATCGGAACCGTCTTCGCAGCGACTGCTGCTGGAGAAAGCCGACGTCGACATGGCGCGTAACCTGACCCCCGACCAGGTTAAAGGTGTGATGGGCAATTCGGAGATTTCGATTGACGGTCATCCCAAGGGCACCATCGTCTACATGGCCGCCAATGCGGGACACCCGATCCTTGGCAAAACCGAGGTGGTACAGGCAATACGTAACCTGGTTGACTATGAAAGCATGGCTAACTCGTTCCTCG
>CAXMSP010000050.1:0-4509 GCA_964196225.1 uncultured Gammaproteobacteria bacterium
CGAAGGGATGGTTCAGGTGGCCGAAAGCGGTCGCGGACCGGAACGGCAGACACCGAGCATGGGCTGTTCGATCAAGTGGCGCGATGGCGGTTGACCTAACGCCGGAACGCCTCCCAATGCATATAAGTTCGATTATTCATTGAATCAATATTACTTACTGTTATTTATGGTTCTCGCCGCCGTATAGTGTCTGCCACCGTCGACCTGCCACGCTGTGGCCGGTCCAGTACGTGCTCACACATTTAAGGAGGCCCGAGCCGATGTCTACCATCGCCAGGGAGATCGTCATGCCGTCACGTCGTGAACTCGCCAATGCCATCCGCGCGCTCAGCATGGACGCCGTCCAGCGCGCCAAGTCCGGTCACCCCGGTGCGCCGATGGGCATGGCCGACATCGCAGAGGTGTTGTATAACGATTTTATGCACCATAATCCTGCGAACCCAGACTGGGCTGACCGTCATCGTTTTATTCTGTCAAACGGACACGGTTCGATGCTGCCCTATTCGGTATTGCATTTAAGCGGTTACGAAGTGTCGATTGACGACTTGAAAAACTTTCGCCAGCTGCATTCGAAAACACCCGGACACCCCGAACACGGTTACGCCCCTGGTATAGAAACTACCACTGGCCCGCTCGGACAGGGCATTGCAAACGCGGTCGGCATGACCATAGCGGAGCGTGCGCTGGGCGCCGAATTTAACCGTGAAAATCATAAGATTGTCGATCATTTTACTTATGTATTTGCCGGTGATGGCTGCATGATGGAGGGTATTTCGCATGAAGCCTGTTCATTAGCCGGTACCCTCGGCCTGGGTAAATTAATTATATTCTGGGATGACAACGGCATTTCTATCGACGGCAAGGTTAAGGACTGGTTTGAGGATGACACACCAAAACGCTTCGAGGCTTACGGCTGGCATGTTGTTGAGGTGGACGGTCATGATGCAGATGAGATCAAGATTGCGATTGAAGCGGCGCGTGCGATTAGTGCCAAACCTTCAATAATTTGTTGTAAAACCATCATTGGTTACGGTGCTCCCAATAAAGCCGGTGGGCACGGCTGCCACGGGGCTCCGCTGGGAGACGAAGAAATTGCCCTGGCCCGGGTTGAACTTGGCTGGGAACACGAGCCGTTCGTGATACCCGAAGAAATCTACGAGGGTTGGGATCATCGACTCGCCGGACAGACCCGGGAGGATGCCTGGAACGCCAGGTTTGATGCTTACCGCCAGGAATTCCCCGAACTCGCCGCTGAATTCGAACGCCGTACCAGCAACCAACTACCGGAAAACTGGGCTGAGGCGTCGGAAGAATTTATCGCCGAGGTCGATGCTGCTGCTGAAAGCAAGTCGACACGTAAGGCTTCGTTGTCAGCGATAGAAGCTTACTCGCCGTTATTACCTGAATTATTTGGTGGCTCGGCCGATCTGGGTTGTTCGAATTTAACCGAATGGTCTGGCTACAAACCGATGCGATCGGAAGCAGCCGAAAGTAACTACGTTAATTACGGGGTTCGTGAGTTCGGTATGTCGGCAATGATGAACGGTATGGTGCTGCACGGTGGGTTTATTCCCTTTGGCGCTACTTTCCTGATGTTCTCGGAATATGCCCGCAACGCCTTGCGCATGGCAGCACTGATGAAAGTTCAGAGTATCTTTGTTTATACCCACGACTCGATAGGTCTCGGCGAAGACGGACCAACCCACCAGGCCGTGGAGCAGTTGCCGACGCTGCGAATGATTCCCGGAATGCAGGTCTGGCGTCCCTGTGACGCGGTCGAATCCGCGGTGAGTTGGAAAGCCGCGATAGATCACCGTGAAGGCCCAAGCTGCCTGGTATTTTCGCGTCAGGATTTAGCCCACCAGACGCGTAGCAGCGAGCAGATTCAGGCAATTTACAAGGGTGGTTATATTCTGAAGGACTGCGAAGGTACGCCCGATGCCATCATTATCGCTACCGGTTCCGAGGTTGAGCTGGCCATGGGTGCAGCCGAGACTGAAACCCTGGCGGAGAAAAAAATTCGCGTCGTATCGATGCCGAGTACGACCGTTTTTGACCGGCAGACGGCAGAATATCGTGAATCGGTATTGCCTTCCACCGTGAGTGCCCGGGTCGCGGTCGAAGCCGCGGTAGCAGATGGCTGGTATAAATATGTAGGACTAAACGGTGTGGTTATTGGCATGAATACATTCGGTGAGTCGGCCCCTGCGAAAGAATTATTTGCCTATTTTGGTTTTACCATCGACAAGGTCGTCGAAGCGGTTAATAACCTTATCGGAGCCGAGGCAGATTAAAATCAAATTCAACACAATAAAATTATCAATTTATTTTAGGAGAAACATTGCATGACAATTCGAGTTGGTATCAACGGTTTTGGGCGCATTGGGCGTATGGTATTCCGTGCCGCGCAGGATTTTGACGATGTAGAGGTGGTTGGCATTAATGATTTGCTCGACCCCGAATACCTCGCTTACATGTTAACCCACGACTCGGTGCATGGTCGTTTTAAAGGTGAAGTTGCGGTTGACGGTAATATCCTGGTTGTTAACGGTAAAAGTATTCGACTGACTGCCGAGCGCGATCCATCGCAACTCAAATGGAACGAGATCAATGCCGATGTTGTCATCGAAGCAACCGGGTTATTCCTTACCAAAGAAGCCGCGCAAAAACATATCGACGCCGGTGCGAAAAAGGTCGTTATGACTGCGCCGTCGAAGGACGATACGCCGATGTTCGTTTATGGTGTCAACGACGACAGGTATGCCGGAGAAGCAATAATTTCCAATGCATCCTGTACCACCAATTGCCTGGCGCCGGTTGCCAAGGTCATCAACGATAACTTCGGACTGAAACGCGGTCTGATGACAACCGTGCATGCGGCTACTGCAACCCAAAAGACTGTCGACGGACCGTCGATGAAAGACTGGCGCGGCGGTCGCGGTATTCTGGAAAATATCATTCCTTCGTCGACCGGTGCGGCGAAAGCGGTCGGCGTAGTAATGCCCGAGTTGAATGGCAAATTGACCGGTATGTCGTTCAGGGTGCCGACCTCGGACGTATCCGTCATTGACTTGACCGTAGAGCTGGAAAAGGACGCTAGTTACGAGGATATTTGTGCGGCGATGAAGAAAGCCTCGGAAGGTTCGATGAAAGGTGTGCTCGCCTATACCGAAGACAAGGTAGTATCGACAGATTTTCGTGGTGAAGCCTGCACTTCGACTTTCGATGCCGGGGCAGGTATCGCGATGGATAGCACTTTCGTCAAGCTAATATCCTGGTACGACAACGAATGGGGATATTCCTGTAAAGTGGTCGAAATGGCACGAGTTATTTCCCGGTAAGCTATAAACTGGATCTTCAGAAATCCTGGTGGTAGTAGTAGAAAATGCTTACTCTCGCTGGGGCGCAAAGCATGCAAAGGGCTGTTAGGGTTATCGATTCAAAATATTCTCTGCCTTCCCTTTGCGCGCTTTGCGCCCCTGCGAGAGCATCATTAAACCGATCCTTGCAAACCCACAATTACTATTTAGCCATATAGGATCAGGGAAATCGCATCAATTCAAGCACTGGGTAGAATTCTCCTGTTTTAGCTCTCTAATTTATCCGAGGAACTATCGATGTCTGTGATCAAAATGACCGACCTTGATCTGGCCGGAAAACGTGTTCTGATTCGCCAGGATTTAAATGTACCGGTGCAAAATGGCGAGGTTACCAGTGATGCGCGCATCAAGGCATCTTTACCGACAATCAGGCACTGTATCAAATCCGGTGCAAGTTTGATGATTATGTCGCACCTGGGTCGGCCGACCGAGGGAGCCCCCGAAGATCAATATTCACTCAAGCCGGTGGCAGATTATCTTTCTGATGCACTCGGGAAAAAGGTTCGCTTGATTTCGGACTATTTGCAGAAACCGCCTGCGATATCCGATGGCGACGTCGTTTTACTTGAAAATGTTCGTTTCAACCCGGGCGAAAAAGCCGACGATGAATCCTTGTCGAGGCAATATGCTGGGCTCGCTGATATTTACGTGATGGACGCTTTCGGCACCGCCCACCGCGCCCAGGCTTCCACCCATGGTGTCGGGCTGTATGCGCCGGTAGCTTGCGCCGGTCCATTGCTTGCATCCGAACTCGAAGCCCTGGGACATGCACTCGATAATCCCAAAAGGCCGGTTGTTGCGATAATCGGAGGCTCCAAAGTGTCGACCAAATTAACTGTGCTCGATACGCTGCTGCAGACTGTCGATCAATTGATACCCGGTGGTGGAATCGCAAACACCTTTATCGCCGCATCGGGGTATAATGTTGGCAAATCACTGGTGGAAGAGGATTTAATTCCTGAAGCCAGGCGATTAATCGAAGCTGCTCAATCGGCGGGTAAAGAGATACCGATTCCGGTTGATGTGGTATGCGGGAAAGAATTTTCACCCCAGGCAGAAGCGCTAGTGAAGGCGGTCGATGCGGTCGACGACGACGATATGATTTTTGATATTGGTCCGCAGACTGCGG
>CAXMSP010000051.1:0-79849 GCA_964196225.1 uncultured Gammaproteobacteria bacterium
TTCGTAGACGACGTTACCGGCAACCAGGGTGTGGGTTACGCTGCCATGGAAATCCCAGCCCTCAAAAGGGGTATTTTTGCCCTTGGAGACGAAACTGGAGGCGCTACAAATCCAGTGGGAATCCGGATCGACGATAATCAAATCCGCGACCTCATCGATACCAATCCTGCCGCCTGGCAGGCCCATGATGGTGGTGGGGTTCAGCGTCAGTTTAGCGATCAGATCAGCTAGTGGAAGGACGCCTTCTTCGACTAAGCGCAATGCCAGCGGCAATAAAGTGTCGAGCCCACTGATGCCGGGTTCGGCAGAAGGGAAGGGCCTTAGCTTGGCATCGACTTCATGCGGCTGATGATCCGAACACAGGCAATCGATAGTGCCATCGGTAACACCCTCGCGTAACGCATCACGATCATACTGACTGCGCAGCGGCGGGATGGTAAACATATTACTATCGAAATTTCCGATGTCATGATCGGTTAAAAACAGTTGATGAATCGCACAGTCTGCCGTTATCGGTAATCCCTTGGCCTTGGCGCGACGGACCATGTCTACCGAGCGCGCACAGGACAGTTGCCCAAAATGAGTGCGGGCACCGGTTTGTGCTACCAGTTCGATGTCCTTTGCCAGCGCAGCGGTTTCAGCAGCTTCAGGAATCGCAGGCAGCCCAAGGCGGGTGGCGACGGCCCCTTCGTGGGCGCAACCATTTGCGAGTAGGTCGTGGTCGAGTGGTTGAATAATAACCAGTGAATGCTGACCCCCAGCGTAATCCATGGCCCGGCGTTGGACCAGGTTATTGGCAAGCGGAATCTTTGCATTGCTGAATGCGATACAGCCGTTAGCGCGCAAGCTGGCCATGTTGCTGAGTTGTTCCCCGCCGAGACCACGCGTCAATGCTCCGATCGGGTAAACGTGTGCCTGGTGGCCAAACATTTCGTTGCGGTGATGAATTAGTTCGACCGTGGCCGAATTGTCAATGGGCGGTTGCGTATCGGGGGGGATGCACAGGCTGGTGATACCGTTTTCGATCGCGGCTTTGGTTTCACTCTCTATATTGGCCTTTTCGGGCTCGCCGGGGTCACGCAAACGTGCCTGGCAATCGATCAGACCGGGCAGAATCCAGTGATCGGCGGCGTCGATCGTTTGCTCGGCCTTGAAGCTTTTTGGTGCTGAACCGATGCCCACGATTTTACCGTCCTGTAAAAAAAGATCGGTCTTGAGTACTGTCGTTTCAAGTGGATTCACGACCTGGCCGTTTTTGATCTTCAGGCTCATGCGTCACTGCCTGATTGCAGGCCGGATTGACCGACGATCATTGACATCACCGCCATGCGTACCGAGATACCGAAACTCACCTGTTGCAGGATGACCGACTGCTTGCCATCCATAACACTGGATTCAATTTCGACGCCACGGTTAGCCGGACCCGGATGCATGACGATAGCATCGGGTTTCGCGAGTTGGAGGCGTTCCTGGGATAATCCGAACTTGCGGAAATACTCTTTCTCGCTGGGCAGCAAAGCCCCGCGCATTCGTTCCTTCTGCAGGCGCAGCATAATGATGACGTCAACTCCCTCGAGTCCTTGCTCAAGATCCTCGTAAACCGATACCCCGAGAGACTCGGTATCCATCGGCAGAAGCGTACGAGGTGCAATCACCCTTACTTCCGCGGTATTGAGCAGGTTAAGCGCGTGGATCTGTGAGCGCGCCACGCGTGAGTGCAAAATATCGCCGACGATTGCGACTCGCAAGCTGCTGAAATCCTGCTTGTGGTGGCGAATCGTGTACATATCGAGCATCGCCTGGGTTGGATGTTCGTGTTGCCCGTCTCCGGCATTGAGTACCGACACACCGGGACGCACGTGTTGTGCAAAAAAATAGGCGCTGCCGCTGTCCTGGTGACGTATGACAAACATATCGATCTGCATTGCTTCCAGATTTTGCAGCGTATCGAGCAGGGACTCACCTTTGACCGTTGCCGAAGTGCTGACGTTCAGACTCAGAATGTCGGCCGAGAGACGTTGTTCGGCGAGCTCGAATGTTGATCGTGTGCGTGTGCTGGCCTCGAAAAACAGGTTGGCGACCGTCTTGCCGCGCAGGATAGGCACTTTCTTGATGGTACGGTCGGTAACCGAGGTGAATGAATCGGCTGTATCCAGAATCTCGTTAATAATGGTCTGGTTTAAACCCTCGATACTGAGAAAATGCCGGAGTTTGCCATTATCGTCGAGCTGGATACTGTTACTTGGCATGGCTCTCCAGGTTTTTGATAACCAGCTTTAGGAGTTCGGGTCCCTCGAGCTTGATATGACTGCCAGAATCCAGTTTCATGAACTCGCCGGTAATGTCCGCCTGTATCGGTATTTCGCGTTCGCCTCTATCGATCAGGATCGCGAGCACGATTTTTTGGGGTCGGCCATAGTCAAAAATTTCGTTCATGGCGGCCCGAACTGTTCTACCTGATTGCAGGACATCATCGATCAGAATGATAGTTCTATTGTCGATATCGACAGGCAGGCTGGAAGGTCTTACCGTTGGATGCAGGCCAGTCCGGGTGAAATCATCGCGATAGAAGGAAATATTGAGTCGTCCCAGCTCGGCGTCGGGAGCTATGCGTTGCTGTAAGCGCTCCGCGATCCAGGCCCCGCCTGTTTCGATGCCAACAATGATAGGCTGCGGTTGGGAAGTAAAATAGGGAGTGAGTGCCTGGGCCAGCTTTTCGATCAGCGATTCAACTGAAGGTAGGGACACACGAGCTCCGCTTGATTAATTGCGGACGCTTTATAGCATAAATTCATTCCGAAAACAGTAATATCGCAGCTGTGGTCTCAGTCTTCGTGATAGTTTTGCAACCAGGATTCGGTAATTAATGCGGCGGCCAGGCTGTCGATTTCCTGTTTGGACTTCTTACATTGGGTCTGCTCCGCGATCTGGTAGGCTTCACGGGTAGTCAGTCTCTCGTCAATCATCGAGGTCGCTATTCCGAACCGGCCTTCTAACTGACGACCGAAGCGTTTTGCACTGGCGGTCATTTCCTGGTCCTTGCCTTCCATGCTAAGCGGTAAGCCGACGACCAGTTTTTGAGGCTGCCAGGCGTCCAGCAGTCGCTTGATACCCTTCCAGTCATTGTTTTTCACCGCTCCAAGGGGGCTGGCCTGCCGGGTTAGAGTTTGTCCGACCGCGACACCGATCCAATGACTGCCAAAATCGAAGCCGATGACCGTTTTCAGCTTTTCAGGCATTCCCGCTCACGGGAGAGAGCATATTGATATCAAAGCCGAGCGTGTTGAAGGCGACCTGCCATTTGTCTTCGGGTTTTTCATGGAACAGAAGGTCGGCGTTGCAGGTCGATGTAAGCCAGGAATTTTGTTGTAACTCTGATTCGAGTTGGCCCGAATCCCAGCCCGAAAACCCGAGAATAACCAGGTAGTCCTCGGGACCCTTTCCGTCTGCGATTGCCTTGAGTATGTCCAGCGAGCTGGTTAAATTGATCCCGCTGGAAACCTCGACGCTATTCTGCCAGTGACCCTCGCTCGAATGCAGCACAAAACCCTGTTCAAGTTGCACCGGGCCGCCGATATAAACAGGTTGATTCTTGACTGCTTCATCTTCGCAACTGATGTCCAGTTGCTGGAAGATATCGTCTAGAACTTGCGAAGTTTCGTGATTGACAACCAGGCCCATGCTGCCATTTTCGTTGTGCTCACACATGTAAACGAGACTGGAAGCAAATATTGGGTCCTTGATCGCGGGTGTGGCGATAAGGCACTTATCAACAAGACTGGCAGTTTGCTGTGTCATAGCAAGGTCTTAGCTTACTCCGCTTTTGGTTCTAAATCGATTGCTTTTAAAGTCCCAGGTCCGGATGATGACTATCTGGTCTGCGCGTTCTTTCAATGCATCGGAAAATGGTGCGAAGGGCTGAGCCATGCGCAGGATTTGCCTGGCGGCTTCATCTAGCACGGTAGTGCCTGATGAACTCGTGATCTGCATGTCGAGAACCTCGCCGGCCGCATTGATTCGCACACTCATTCGTAAACGGCCATTAAGGTTTTTGAGTCTGGCTTCCCGTGGATAGTTCAAATTACCAGTATCCTCGATCTTTTGGACCCAGGAAGCCAGGTAACTCGCTTCGACCGCCTTGCGTGTACTGGCTGTCAAGGTGATGGTCCTGGGACGCTTGGCATAATCGATGGTCATTTGCCTGATTTCCGCCTGTAGGCGGGCGATCCTGGATTCGCGCTGCTCGGTTTCACTGGTCTGCAGGTTATCCGAATCCCGGGCGCGTTGTTGTTTTTGCTGATTCGCGTAGTTATCCGATTCAATTTGAGTCAGAAAATAAAGCTTGCTAATTACCAGCTGTTGTTTGCGCAGTTCGGCCCTGTCCTGGTCAGACATGCCTCTTTGATCTGCCGGGGTCGGGGACGAGACCGGCGCACCGGGACGAGCTTTATTATCGGAATTGCCACCCCCTGCCTGGTCGACCTGGGCCAGGAAATCGGGGTTTTCGGCTACTTCGATGCTTTTGGAATTGGCAAGAATAATATCCAGGCTAGGCAATGGTTCGACATTGCTACGACTCGATTGGGTGAATCCCACACCGAGCACCACGATGGCATGCAGCGTCAGTGCCAGAAAGAGAGTGAAGCCGAGGCGATCACTAGCGGAGATCCGTGGGCGGATTGCTTGAGCTTGTGCCATATTGGAAGTCTATTGTGCCAAGATTAGTTCGCTACCACCAGCGAATCCATCTGCTTTAGTTGATAATAGTTGTTGGCCAGGAAACCGCAATTTTGATTTTGTTGGCCAATGAACGACTTACCACGATTTCTCGTGATTCGCCGATCACGATGAAGTCTTCGATATCTAGTGATTTTGCCAGCTCACGGTGCCCCTGGAAGCCGTTGATCATCAGGGCGGTTGCCGCGACGTCAGCACGAACCGGGTCGCTGCTGAGAACCGTCGCCGAGCTTTGCCCGGTTGCGGGCTCCCCACTGCGTGGGTCGATGATGTGATGTGCCCGGTTTTCTCCTCGTTGATACTGGCGTTCGTAGTTTCCCGAGGTAAACAGGTTGTGTTTGCCCTCGATTTCAAGGCTTGCAACAACACCGGGCGCAAATGGATTTTGAATACCTATTCGCCAGGGACGACCAAACCGATTCCCCGCGATTGCCATATCACCACCCGCATTGATGATGTAGTGATCGATACCATTGTCGTCCAGGTAACGACTGATTAATCCGACCGCGTAGCCCTTGGCAATTCCACCGAGGTCGATCTGCAAATGCGGATTGTTGCTAACCGCAATTTCACTATCGATCTTTAAATTATGCATACCGGGAATATCACGCCTGATCGCCGCAACGGTGCTCATGTCGGCCTCGCGGCCATGAAATCCATATGCGGCTATGAGCCCCCCGAGCGCGGGGTTAAAAAGGCCGTTAGTGGCGTCATAATAATCTTGGCTAAGCTGCAATAACGGGGCCAGGCTTGCTGGTACCTGCGCTCGCGAATCTTGCACCAGTGCTGCGTTGAAGCGGGTCAGATCACTATCTTCCCAGGCGTGCCATTGCTCGCGGTGGATGCTTAGTCGGCGCTCGATTTCGGTGAGTAAATGCTCGGCATGATTCAGGTCTCCGGTAATCATCGTAATCTCGATGATGGTGCCGAACTCGAGCAGATGTTGTTCTACGAGATGCTGTCGAGGTTCGCAACCGCTAAGGTTGAAGGCGAATAAAAACAGGCAGGTTAAACGGGAAGGTGTTGCTCGATGCACTCAAAAAGGTCTGCGCTGATGTTAATGTTAAAATCGCTATCCAGCTCGCGAATGCAAGTGGGGCTGGTAACGTTGATTTCAGTGATGTAATCACCGATTACATCGATCCCCACAAACAGTAAGCCGCGGCTGCGCAGTTCTTCACCGATCTGCTCGCATAGCCACTGATCACGCTCACTCAATGGCTGTCCGCGTGTGCTTGCACCGGCAGCGATGTTACCCCGATTCTCGCCTGCCGCCGGCAGGCGCGCCAGGGCATAGGGAATTGCAACGCCGTCGACCAGCAAAATGCGTTTGTCACCGTCGCGGATCTCGGGGATATAACGCTGTACCATGGTTTGTGACTGGCCATGCTTTGAAACAGCCTCAATAATCGCATTGGTGTTGGGATCGCCCGCCTGCACCCGGAAAATCGACTGGCCTCCCATGCCGTCAAGCGGCTTGATAATGATATCCTGGTATTGCTCTATGAAGCCCCGCAGGATTTCGGGTTTGCGACTGACCAGGGTATCAACACAGCATTGAGGGAAAACGCGCGTAAAAAGCTTTTCGTTACAGTCACGCAGGCTTGCAGGTTTGTTAACCACCAGCACGCCGCTTTCTTCCGCCTGCTCGAGGATATAAGTGCAATAAATGTACTCAAGATCGAAGGGAGGATCCTTGCGCATCAGGATGGCGTCAAGTTCGCTCAGTCGACAGCGGCCCGCATCGCCATAGTCAAACCAGCGCTCGTTGTCGTCGTAGAGCGTAAGTGTCTTGAACTCCCCCATTGCGATGCCGTTATCGAGGAAAATGTCGTCAAGCTGAAAGTAAAATATCTGCCAGCCGCGCGCCTGGGCCTCAAGCATCATGGCGAGGCTTGAATCTTTCCAGGGTTTGATGGCTTCAATCGGGTCCATCACGATTCCGAGCTTGCGAACTTTAGGCATAAATTGAGATAGATTATGTGTATTGATGACTCGGGTGCGGTTTACGAAATTTTACTGAATTAAACCGCTCAGGCACATTAAAAAATTGTACCTGCGTAAAGCAGGCCGGAGCTAGATGCTGCTTGTTAAAACCCCTTTATTGAACTACTTTTGAGGGTAATGGAATTTTAGAAAATAGCCAGTGAATCTCAGCCTAAAATCGTAGAATTTACATCATGTAGTTTAATTAAATCACTGGTTTAACATATAAATATCCATATAATCATGTCCTTATAAAGTGGGGGCACTCCACTTATAATTATTGGGGGTTACGTGAATACCGAGTCTCAGATAGCAGATGGAGCACCGCAATCGGTCAACCTGAACGTTAAGGTCATGGTTATAGACGATAGCAAAACCATCCGACGTAGTGCCGAAACCCTGTTGAAAAAAGTGGGCTGCGAGGTGGTTACCGCTATCGACGGTTTTGAGGCCCTGGCAAAAATTACCGAGCATAAGCCGGATATCATCTTCGTTGACATTATGATGCCGCGCCTGGATGGTTATCAGACCTGCGCACTGATTAAAAACAATCAAACCTTCAAGGCTACCCCGGTCATCATGTTGTCGAGCAAAGACAGCATTTTTGATCGTGCACGCGGCCGCATTGTCGGATCAGAAAAATACTTAACCAAACCATTTTCTAAAGAAGATTTAATCAACGCGATAACGACACATGTCGGTTAGGTGGAAACGGTAAACGGAGATTGAGGAAAGCTTAGAATGACACATGTATTAATTATTGATGATTCCCCGACGGAAGTTCACGTTTTCAAGAGCATGCTTCTGAACAACGATATCGAAGTTTCAGTTGCCAAGAATGGTGAAGAAGGCATTGAGAAAGCGATCGAGACTAAACCCGATTGCATATTAATGGACGTGGTAATGCCGGGAAAGAATGGTTTTCAGGCAACGCGTGATCTAAGCCGTAACCCGGAAACCTCAACCATTCCCGTGATTATCATAACCACCAAGGATCAGGAAACCGACAAGATTTGGGGCATGCGTCAGGGCGCGAAAGATTATATCGTCAAACCGGCAGACGAACGAGATTTGATCGAACGCATCAATAAGGTTTTGGGTTTCGATCTCGGTTACGACGATTGAACGGGACCGTGAATCCATGCCCATTGCATCAGCATTTGAAATTCTAAAAGAAATCGACTCGCGCTGTCGTAGAAATTCCAGTGGCTTGCCGGTCGCCAAGATGGTTGTTGATGACTGGATTGGGATCGGGTTTTTGATAAACGGTATACCCCTGCTGGCAAAGATGGATGACGTTAGCGAAATATTGCCACCCCCGGAAACGATACGGGTGCCCGGGGTAACACACTGGGTCAAGGGCCTGGCCAATATTCGTGGCAACTTGATACCGGTACTTGATATGAATGGATTTCTTTACGGAGAACCAACCAGGATTAGCAAGCAAAGCAGGATTCTTGTTATCAATAAGTCGGGTGTGGTTGCGGGATTACTGGTAGATGAAGTTTTTGGACTGAGACGTTTTAAACCTGAAGAACACCGGCAGGAAGTTATGCAGGACGCGGGTACGATGGGCGCCTATCTCGCAGGAACATTTGTTGACCAGGTGCGTAACTGGAACGTATTTAGTGTCAAGAAATTAACCAGGGCCGAGCATTTTATGCGAGTCGTTTAAGGCGCTTGACCAGGTATCGAGGAAACAATAGTAGTGTTAGATAAAATCAAAAACTTGCTTCCCGGAACAAAATCGGGCTTTGCCCCGTCTGTCGGGCAGCGTGGTAGTTCTATCAATAAAAAAGCAGTTGCCGTTGGTGCGTTGCTGATTCTGTCGGTGCTGGCAATGGTAGCGTTGTTCAGTATCGAAAGTGGACAGGCGCGTAACAACAAACTCTATACTACTATCGCCTCGGAACAGCAGGTTATATCGCAGCAAATTGCAATCAATGCACTAGAAGCGGCCGCGGGCCAGGAGCGTGCATTCGATCGACTGGGCGAGAACCAGAATCGCTATCTCGATACCCTGGAGAGATTCAATAATGGAGATGCAACCCAGGATTTACCCGCTTTACCTGAGGAATTCTCGGTTGAGTTCTCGAACGTGAAGTCGATCTGGAATGATTATGATAAGCATATTGCTACCGTGGTGGCGGCTAAAACATCGATTGCGACAGTTAGTGACTACGTAACGCAAATTAACGAGTCATTACCGGAACTCATGTCGTTATCTAATCGTGTGGTGGACGAGCTGGTTAAATCGGGGGCGCCACGCAGGAACATTGCTCTCGCCGCGCGCCAGGTCATACTGATTCGAGGCATCGAACATAGTCTCAATCAGATACTGACTGATGGTGAAGTAGTCATGGCGGCGGCTGAGCGCTTTTCTACGGAAGCCACCCAGATAGAGGCACAATTATTAGCAATGCTTGAAGGGGATTCCTCGCAGGGAATTACCAAATTCACCGGTCCAACCGTGGTTGGCAACCTGTTGCAATTTGCAGATCTTTACTCCGTGGTGCGCAAGAATGTGCGTGAGATTCTCGATAATTCGGCCCAGATATTTAAAGTGCATGAAGCAGCATTGAAAATTGATGAATTGAGCCCTTTGCTACTGTCTGCCTCCGGCGGTTTAATCAAGGCACTGGAACGCGGTGGTGAAGCGGGAAAGTCCCTCATCCTGGTTGGTTATGCAGTAGGGCTGTTTGCGGTTTTACTTTTGTTGTTACTGGTCGTAATCATCTCGCGTGGATCCCAGGCCAGCCTGACAGAATCCCAGGAGCAGAATGAAAAAAACCAGCGCGCAATCCTGCGCCTGCTCGACGAAATGACAAATCTTGCCGATGGCGATCTTTCGACACACACCACCGTAACTGAAGACATAACCGGAGCGATAGCCGACTCGGTTAATTACTCGATAGACGCGTTGCGCGACCTGGTCGGTACCATTAACAATACCGCCAACCAGGTACGGACCGCGGTTCGAAACACCCAGAATATGACGGGGGAACTAGCCGAGGCGAGTGACGCGCAGGCACGACAGATAACCACGGCCAGTAATGCCGTTACCGAGATCTCGAAGTCTATGTCGCAGGTTTCCGAGAGAGCGGCTGATTCGGCTGAAGTGGCACGAAAATCTGTCAGCATTGCACATAAGGGTGGCGAGACCGTGCGCCAGACTATCGAAGGTATGGAGACCATTCGCGAGCAGATACAGGAAACCTCCAAGCGTATCAAGCGACTGGGTGAGTCATCCCAGGAAATTGGGGACATAGTAAATCTAATAACTGAGATATCCGACCAGACCAACATTCTTGCCCTGAATGCCGCAATCCAGGCGTCGATGGCGGGCGAGGCGGGGCGGGGCTTTGCGGTGGTGGCTGATGAAGTCCAGAGACTCGCGGAAAGGACTGGTGACGCAACCAAGCAAATCGAGGCACTGGTAAAGACCATTCAGGCGGATACAAACGAAGCCACGGTTTCGATGGAGCAAAGTACTGCTAACGTTGTAAAGGGAGCTAAACTAACCGAGAACGCGGGCGGTGCGCTGGATCGTATTGAACAAGTTTCGATGAACCTGGCACAGCGCATTCTGGAGATATCGGACTCTACGCGTGACCAGGCCCAGGATAGTGTAAAAATTACGGAAACCATGGATGTGATACAGGAAATTACGGCCAAGACCTCGGAAGGTTCGAACCAGGCTTCGGGTTCGATTGGCGAATTATCTGACATGGTTAAAGAGATGCAGACTTCGGTTGCGGGCTTCAAACTTCCCGGCGTTGGGTCGCTCGAAAGCACCATGGTGCAAGACGCCGATGATCTTGCCGCGTTGGGCCTAGAGTCTGAAGCGGAAAAATAGACGATTTGATGAATTCCCAGGAAAATTCGATCAAGCAGAGTGCACTTGGGTGGGTCAAGAAAGCCATCGATGACAACCTGTCTGATATCAAGACTGATCTCAAGCTTTATATCGAAGAAGATGACGACGCGTTGCTGGCAGCTGTCAAGGGGAGGCTGAACGTTATTCAGGGCGTGTTGGTGATGATCGAGCAGTATGGCGCCGCAATGTTAACCGATGAAATGGTATCGCTGACCGATTTCATTATCGACAATAAGCAGGAAAAAGGTGAACAGGCCCTCGAGGTAATGCTGCGAGCAGTGTTGCAGTTACCCGATTACCTGGAGCATATTCAATCGGGCCATCGTGATATTCCGATCGCTATATTGCCGCTACTAAATGATATCCGTGCGGTCAGAGATCAGGATCTATTTTCCGAGAAATTACTGTTTCTGCCGGATCTTTCGATGCATCAGGGAGATGCCAAGCTAGAGTCAATCGACAACGACAGTAACCAGGTATCCAGGGTTCTCGCAAAAAAGTTACGCCCGGTTTACCAGCTGGCACTGGTGAACGTGATCAGGGATCAGTCGGTTGAAGAGAGCCTGAAGCGCCTCGAGAAGATATGTGAAACCCTGGAGGAGCGTTCTTATTCCGAGCAGATAGCCCGCATCTGGTGGATAGTGGGAGCACTTATCGAATCTGTCTCACGCCAGCAACTTGAGCTCGGGGTATCAATAAAGAGCTTGCTCGGCAAAGTCGATGCCCTGTTCAGGGTAATCCTGATAATTGGCGAGCGCGGCTTACTTCAGCGTCAGCCGATTGAGTTGATCAAGAATTTTTTATTTTATATCGCTCAGCCGGAATGCGATGGACCCAAGGCGAAAGCGATAAAGACCGCTTATCGGCTTGAGCAGTTTCTGCCTTCGGAATCCACGCGTAGCGAAGTGTTGAGTAACATCGCTGGCCCCAACCAGGCTTTATTGAAAACCGTGTCAGAGGCAGTTAAAGCCGATATTGAGACCATTAAATCAACGCTCGAGGTATACGTCAACGGTGATTTAACGAGAGTCGAGGCGCTCAAAGATCTGCCCCAGGAGATGCACATCATCTCCGACACGCTGGCGATGATTGGGCTGGGTTCGCAGCGACAGTTAATTGAAGCCCAGATTGATATCGTTAAGGACATCGTGTCAGGAGATCAAATTGCCGATGAAGAGAGGCTGCTATCGATGGCGGCAGAACTACTCCAGGTTGAGCATGCACTTGATCAAATGCAAAAACGTCAGCCGGTTGATGCGGAGCAGCCCAGATCAGAAACCGACATCTCGAGAGACTACGAGCTTGATAGTGTATTGACGGCAGTAGTCACGGCGGCGCTTGATGACATCCAGAAGACCAAAAATGCAATCCTCGACTTTATCAAGGATCCAGGTCGCGGTGAAAATATTGATCTGTGCGTGGCCCTGATGGATGAATCCCGGGGAGCGCTGCAGTTGATGAATCAGCACCGTGCGGTTGCCGTGGTCGATGGACTGCTGACCTATTTAAAGGGCTACGATATTGTTGAATTTATGGAAGCCAGCAGGCTGGACGCACTGTCACAGGTTGTGGTTAGCCTCGAGTACTATCTCGAAGCGCTTGGCGAACACCGCAGCGATGCTGGCAATATCCTCGATTTTGCCGACGTGCAACTGCAAGAGTTGCTGTCCAACGTACATATCAAGGCCGAGGATGGCAAAAGCGACGAAGCGGTAATCGCTGCTGTCGAAGCCCCGGACGAGGTAGCCCCTGACGCAATTCACTTGGCGGTTGTCGAAGACGATGTAGAACCGGAAATGGCGGCCGAGTCCGATTCTGACGCAGCAGAGCCTGACATCGAAGCAGAAACAGTGCCTGCTGTCAGCGCTTCGGGCAACGCTCCTGGACAGGCCCAAACGGCACTAGATGACACTTTTGACCAGTCAACAGCAACTGAAGGCGACGCCGCTAGTTCGCCGACCGATGTTGGTATTGAAGTCGAGTCGGTCGAGGGGAATTCGCAAGTTCTCGGGCCGGATAGCGACCCGGAAATTCTCGAGATTTATCTTGAGGAAGCCGAGGAAGAGGCACAGAACATCGCGCGTTTGCAGCAGGACTGGTTACTGCACCCGGAAGATGAAAACGCGGTAAAAAATATCCGCCGCGCCTTTCACACGATCAAAGGTAGCGGCCGTCTCGTCGGTGCAATGAAGATTGGCGAATTTGCCTGGGATTATGAACAACTGTTGAATCGAATTATCGATAAAACGGTTGCTCCCAACAAGCAGGCGATAGAAGCGGTGGGCAGCGCAAGCGAAGCATTGAAGGAACTGGTTAACGAGCTAAAGACTTCGGAGGCGCCCAAAGCTGACATTGGTTATCTGAGAGGCCTGGCCCGGGCACTGGCTGAATTCAAGGCCGACCAATTGCTGATAGATCACACCCAGACAGACACTGCTATTGAATCGCCCTATGATCGAATTACCGATGATGATGAATTCCAATGGACGGGAATCGATCTCGGTTCAACCACCCAGGTTATTCCTCCGAATAGAATGAACCAGATGATACTCGATGAAATCGAGCCGGACACGGTGCAGGTAGATCCAGAGAGCTTCGAGGTGAACAGCGATCAGGTTCGAGAGCAGGGTAGTAGCACTGAGACTGCAGTCGGTACTTCTGGCCTGGACGATACTCAGTTGATGCAATTCGGATCAATCCCGACCGAGGTCGAAGCAGAGAGTTCCGTTGACGAACCTGGTTCAACTGCAGCAGAGAAAGAGTTCAATGTGGCGACCGATTACTCGAAACAGGCTGTCGATCGTACACGCAACGAAGCCGAAGAAATTCAGGCTTTGGCTATTGATGACGTCGAGCCTGCCCCCAGGGAGGCCATTTGGATCGAAACCATGGGGGAAGATTTCCTCGGTGAATCCCTCGATAATGATTTTGCTGAGGAAACTGCTGAAGACGCTCCCTTGGTGGTGGAATCGCCCGCGGGACCAGGGGTTGAGAATGACGATATAGACCTGGAGTCGTTCGAGGCTGAAGCAATAGAGCTCGAGTCGTCCGAAGCTGAAGCAACGGTCATTGAGCCGTTCGAGGCTCAAGCAATAGAGCTTGAATCGTCCGAGCCCGAGGCAATAGACCTGGAGCCGTTCGAGGCTGAAGCAATAGAGCCTGAGTCGCTCGAGGCAGAGGCAGGAGACCTTGAGGTGATCGAGGCTGAAGCAATAGAGCTTGAGTCGTCTGAAGTTGAAGCAACAGAGCCTGAGTCGTCCGAGGCCGAGGTAACGGACCATGAGGCACTCGAGGCTGAAGCAGCAACCATGGAACCTGGCGATCCTGAAGAAATAGTCGAGCAAGCTTCCGAGACGGAAATCGAGAGCTCGGAGACGCCCGAGTCCGGACCAGGTGCTGAACAGGAGTCCCCCCCGGACCCTTTCGTCGAAGCGACAGCGAGCCTAATGCCTGGAGAAGAGGTAGGGGAGAGCGAGCCCAGAGGCCAAGAGCCGCCAGAACCAACCGGCCTGTCGTTCGACCCGGAGCTTCTGATCATTTACCAGCAAGAGGTAGAACAGCACCTCGGCATAGTAAGTTTCGCCCTTGATCATGCGGAACAAATCCATGAACTAGTCCCTGGCGAAGAAATCTATCGCTCGCTTCACACTATTCATGGTGCCTCGCGCACCGCGGATATCCAGACAATCGGCAAACTGGCCGGCTTAATGGAAAAACCCCTGAAATTGGCAATCGCACAAAAGATGGCCCTTGACGACGAAATTGTGGCCCTTTATCGCCAGGGTCAGATCGAGCTTCTGCGCATGACCAGGGAATTAGTCGATAGCCGACAGATGCCGCCTATCCCCGAAGATCTAGAGATTAGTTTCAAGGCACTGGCCGAGGATTTCGAAGAATATACTGTTGAAATTCCAGAAGATGAGGCAGAAACGAGTGGCGACTTCATTGATACCCTGACCATGATGAATGAAAAGGCGGACAGGGAACAGGATACCGAGCTGCTAACTATTTTCGTCGATGAGGCGAATGAATTGCTGGAAATGAGTGACAATACTTTGCACCAATGGTCGCAGCAAAAATTCGATGAGGCGGGTGCCCAGGACTACAACGCGGTAATGGAACTGCAGCGCTACCTGCATACGCTCAAGGGTGGCGCTCGTATGGCTGAGCTCAAGGAAATCAGCGATCTCTCGCATGAGATGGAATCGATGTTTATCGCGGTAATCGATGGGCGCGTAGAGAAAAATGATAACCTGATCGAATTGCTGAAGGATTGTTTTGATCTGCTCCATCAACAGGTCGTCGAAGCGCAGGAAGGAAAGCAGATGAGTGATTCCGAGCGCCTGGTTGAATTTCTTAAGGACCTGCGCCGTGGCGATGCTGATGAGCGCGGTGAAAACATAGGCGACGAAGACAGCAACTTCGATATGGATAGCGAAGACATCGACATCGTCAGTGAAAACCTGCCGGGTGAGCCGCTCTCAACCCTGGAGCGTCCGTCGCAAGATGTCATCAAGGTTCGTTCGGACCTGCTCGACAACCTGGTAAATTCGGCGGGCGAAGTTAGTATCTACCGGGCGCGCATGGAGCAGCAGGTCGCAGGTTTGGGTTCCTACCTCGGCGAACTGGGGCAGACTATTGCGCGGCTCAAGGGACAGTTGCGTAGCCTCGAAGCGGAAACCGATGCCCAAATCCATTTTAGTCACCGTGACGAGTCTGTGAAAAGGGGTGAATTTGATCCCCTCGAGATGGACCGTTACACGATGATACAGGAACTGTCGCGTTCGCTAGGCGAATCGGTTAATGACCTATCCAGTCTGCAAGCCATGCTGGGCGAGCAGGTCAGGGATTCTGAAACACTTTTATTGCAACAATCACGGGTAAATGCCGACCTGCAGGATGGTTTGATCAAAAGCCGGATGGTCAAGTTTTCAGGGTTGCTATCACGCCTGCGACGGCTAGTCAGGCAAAGCAGCCAGGAGCTGGGTAAAAAAGCCGACCTGATAATAACCGGCGAGGAAAACGAGGTAGACAACAAGGTGCTCGATCGCATGGTCGCACCACTCGAACATATTATTCGTAATGCCCTGTCACATGGTATTGAAACTCCGGTTGAGCGAGTTAAAAGAGGCAAAGACGAAAGTGGGAAAATTTCTATCGACATAACCCGCGACGGTTCCGATATCATCATTTGCGTCAGTGATGACGGAGCCGGCGTAAACCTTGAAAAAGTGCGCAGCCGCGCAGTACAGCTGGGACTGCTCGACAAGAAGCACCATGTAACCGATTCGGATCTGGTGCAGTACATCCTGGAACCGGGCTTTAGTACCGCCGAACACGTGACCCAGCTTTCGGGACGCGGTGTCGGTATGGATGTCGTCGATATCGAGATCAAACAGCTTGGTGGAACCCTGCAGATTGAAACTAGCCCGCAGGGAACAACATTTATTGCGCGCCTCCCGTTTACACTTTCAATCAACCAGGCAATTCTGGTGCGTACCGGTGAAGAAACCTATGCGATACCGCTGATGAATATCGAGGGTATCACCCGCCTGGAAGCCCGGCAGGTGCTTGAATACTATCAACAGGATAATCCTGAGATCGAGTATGCCGGGCAGCAATTCGTGTTGCATAACCTGGCAAAGCTGGTCGATACGGGAGTTGTGTTTAAGCCTTCCGGTGACAATGAAAAACTGCCAATTATTTTTGGTCGCGCTGGAGATATCCGGGTTGCATTGCATGTTGATGAAATCATCGGTAACCGTGAGATCGTGGTTAAATCGCTGGGCAAACAATTAAGCCAGGTTAAGGCCTTGTCCGGAGCGAGTATTCTTGCTGACGGCAGCGTTGTTCTGATTCTTGATATAAACGGCCTGGTTAGGCATGGTGCCGCGAGCGCTGTCAAAATTGTTTACCAGCAGCAAGACGGTAGCCTGTCGAATAAGCGCGACATCGTCATGGTGGTCGATGATTCGATTACGATGCGCCGGGTCGCCAGCAAGTTACTCGAACGCCATAATTACGAAGTAATCACCGCAAAGGACGGCGTTGACGCGCTTGCGCAATTGCAGGATCTGCGTCCGGATGTGATGTTGCTGGATATCGAAATGCCGCGCATGGACGGATTTGAACTGGCAACGCATATGCAAAACGAGGAAAACTTTTCCAGAATTCCGATCATTATGATCACTTCACGCACCGGGGAAAAGCATCGTGACCGCGCTTTTGAAATTGGTGTAAACAATTACATGGGCAAGCCTTACCAGGAAGATGAATTGATAGAAAATATTCAAACTGCACTGGGAGCCAGGTGACGGATATAGCTGATGAGTAACAAGTCAACATCGGTGCGATGTATGTTGCTGCCACTGACAACGCTTAACCTGTTGGTCCCGAACTCGGCGGTAGCTGAAATAATTGGTTACTCGACACCACGCCAGTTATCAGACAGCAGTGATTGGTTCACCGGCGTCGTGCTATGGCGCGGGGTATATATACCGGTGGTTGCGGTCGAACAAATGTGTGGGCTGAATACCCCACAAACAGGACCACGAGCAAGAATCGCTATCATTTACAATCCGGAGAAAGACCCGGAGCTGCCCTATCTTGGAATTCACATGCAGGATATTCCGCGCGCCTACCTGGCGGAAGCCGATAGCATGGAATCTGGCAATGATGAGGGGTTGAGTGAATGCCTGATGGCACGGGTAGATGATGAGCAACTTGGAAGGGTAATCCCGGATCTCGATAAAATCATTGCCGACCTCAAGCGCGAATTCAATCCGGGGCGTCTGGAAGAACTAAAGGCTTAACATCATTCCGTTGTCCGAATGTCATCCCGATACGTCGGACCGCCGCGAAAGTGACGCCTTCGGGCGTCATCCCGGAAAGTGCGTAGCACTTACCGATGCGTCAACCCCGCGCACGCGGGGGGCCGGGACCTTGTAATGGTGGCGTGTTGTAAGGTTCTAGCCTTGTCGAGGATGGCTTTCAGACTAACCTAAATCACCAACAACCGACTGGATGATGGCGAGCGCGGCCGTGGCTGCGGTTTCAGTGCGCAAAACTCGAGGACCAAGCCTGACCGAGGTAAAACCGGCAGTTTTCGCGAGCTGAATTTCGGACTGGGTCAGGCCACCCTCCGGTCCGAGCAGGATCGATATCGTTTGCGGAAGCGGTCGCAAGGCCGATGCGAGTGCAGCGCCATTAAAATCCAGCAACAATCCTGATTCGCTACTCGAGGCTGCAATAGCCTGCTCCAAATTAGTATGAAAATTGAGTGCCGGTATAACCGCTCGACCGCTTTGTTCACAGGCACTAATAGCAACACCACGCCAGTGAACCAGCTTTTTTTCAAGTTGCGTGGATTTCATCGGAGATTGCGTGCGCTCTGCATTAAAAATCGCAATCCGCTTAACTCCGAGTTCGGTGGTTTTCTGAATCACCCAGTCCATGTGATCGCTGCGTCCCATTCCCTGGATTATTTCGCAATCAAGTCCGGACTCGGTTTGCAAAGCCAGTGCCGAGTTAATCGCGGCCCTGACCTGTTTACCCTCGATCAAGAGTGTTGCCCGGTAGTCGATCGCCTCCAGGCCGTTAAACAACAGCAGTGCTGCGCCTGATTGCAGGCGCAGCACGTGCTTGAGGTAATGACTTTGAGACTTGTCTAGTAAAACTTTCTCACCAACGACAAGCTCTGCTCCGATATGTACGCGGGGAATCCGCATAGCCGGAGATATTATCTAGTAACGGTATTGCTCAGGCTTGTACGGGCCTTCGACTTTGACATCGATATAATCGGCCTGTTCCTGGGTCAACGTGGTCAGCTTGGCGCCAACTTTATCGAGATGCAGGCGTGCCACTTCTTCATCAAGATGCTTGGGCAGGACATAGACTTCATTCTGATATTTCCCGGGATTGCAGAAGATTTCCATCTGCGCTAGCACCTGGTTGGTGAACGAGTTCGACATCACGAAGCTCGGATGACCGGTAGCACAACCCAGATTTACCAGGCGTCCTTCGGCCAGCAGGATGATGCGCCGACCGTCAGGGAAAATAATATGATCAACCTGGGGCTTGATGTTTTCCCATTGGTACTCTTTCATCTCGGCAACCTGGATTTCGTTATCGAAATGACCGATGTTGCAAACGATAGCCTGGTCCTTCATCTGGTCCATGTGATCCTTACAGATAACATTGAAATTTCCGGTTGCGGTAACAAAGATGTCGGCCTGGCTGCAGGCGTCGTCCATGGTGACCACGCGAAAACCTTCCATAGCAGCCTGCAAGGCACAAATCGGGTCGATTTCGGTAACCAAGACACTGGCACCGAGTCCTTTGAGAGACTGCGCGCAACCCTTGCCGACATCGCCGTAGCCGAGTACCAGCGCAACTTTGCCGGCGATCATGACGTCGGTGGCACGCTTGATGCCGTCGACCAGCGATTCGCGGCAACCGTAGAGATTGTCGAACTTGGACTTGGTGACCGAATCGTTAACATTGAACGCAGGGAAAGGCAGTTCGCCACGAGCCTGCATCTGGTACAGACGATGCACGCCGGTGGTGGTCTCTTCGGTAACACCCTTGATGTTTTTCAGGACGTTCGAGTACCAGTTAGGCGACTCGGCGAGTTTCGCCTTGATCGCGGCAAAGGCGATGACTTCTTCTTCGGTACCCGGATTATCGAGAACGGAAATATCTTTTTCCGCCTTGCTACCGAGGTTGATCAGCATGGTCGCATCACCGCCATCATCGAGAATCATGTTAGGGGTGCCACCATCATGCCATTCCATGATCTTGTGGGTGTACTGCCAGTAATCTTCGAGCGACTCGCCCTTGATCGCAAATACGGGTACGCCGGATTCTGCGATTGCGGCGGCAGCATGATCCTGGGTAGAAAAGATGTTGCACGAAGCCCAGCGCACTTCGGCGCCAAGCGCAACCAGGGTTTCAATCAGAACCGCGGTTTGAATGGTCATGTGAAGCGAGCCGGCGATGCGTGCGCCCTTTAAAGGCTGCTCGCTGCCATATTTGCTGCGCAGAGATACCAGGCCTGGCATCTCGGTTTCGGCGATCGCGATTTCTTTGCGACCCCAGGAAGCAAGCGCGAGGTCGGCGACTTTGTAATCGTCTTTAATGACGTCTTTGGCAGTAGCACTCATAAATAATCTCCAAAACTATTTATGAGCGCCGTTGAATTGATCAGGTGGGCGAGCCTGGCAGTAAAGCTGTCGCAGCGCTCCTCGCACACAAGTCCCAATAATGGGGACCGCGTATTTTAACGAAAAAGGCCCCACTGTCAAATTGAAAAAGGTGCCTGGCAGGGCGCCCTTACAGAGGTTTTACAAGCCAGCGGCAGCTTTGAGTGCTTCTGCCTTGTCGGTACGCTCCCAGCTCAAATCCAGATCTTCACGCCCGAAATGTCCGTAGGCGGCAGTCGGCTGGAACATTGGCTTCAGCAGGTCGAGCATTGCGATCAGGCCTTTCGGTCGCAGGTCGAAATGTTCCCGAATCAGCGCGATAATGCGACTGTCGTCGATACGCCCACTGTCGAAGGTATCAACACTGATCGAAGTGGGTTGGGCAACACCGATAGCATAGGAGACCTGGACCTCGCAGCGGTCGGCGATACCTGCCGCGACAATGTTCTTGGCCACGTAGCGTGCCGCGTAGGCTGCTGAGCGATCGACCTTGGAAGGGTCTTTGCCTGAGAAAGCGCCGCCACCATGGCGGGCCATACCGCCGTAGGTGTCAACGATAATCTTGCGACCTGTCAGGCCGGCGTCACCTACCGGTCCGCCGATGACAAAACGACCCGTAGGATTAACGTGGATATTTTCATTTTTACACTGCGCCAACCATGCTTCCGGCAGCACCGGTTTCAGTATGGTTTCGATAACCGCTTCGCGCAGCGTCTTCAGATCCACCGATTCCTTATGCTGGGTTGACAATACCACCGCCTCGATTCCGACGGGTTTGTGATCTTCGTAACGCAAGGTCACCTGGCTTTTGGCGTCGGGTAGTAACCAGTCCAGCTCGCCGGCTTTCATTAGCTCGTGCTGTTTGCGCACCAGTCGATGAGCATAGGTGATGGGTGCCGGCATCAGCACATCGGTTTCGTTGCAGGCATAGCCGAACATCAGTCCCTGGTCACCGGCGCCCTGTTCCTTGTCGTCAGATTCGTCGACACCCATCGCGATATCACCCGATTGCTTGCCGAGACCGGTAAGCACTGCGCAGGTTTTACCGTCGAAGCCACATTCCGGGTTGTCGTAGCCAATATCGCAGATCGTTTTGCGCACCAGCGCTTCCATATCGACTTCGGCATTGGTCGTTATTTCGCCGGCCAGCAACACCATGCCGGTTTTTACCAGGGTCTCGCAGGCCACGCGGGAGCGATGGTCCTGTTCGAGCAAGGCATCAAGCACGGCATCAGAAATCTGATCCGCCATTTTATCTGGATGACCACCGGATACGGATTCCGATGTAAAAATATATGAACTCGACATGACAACTCCCCAACCCAGAAATCGAAAAAAGGCATTATATGTAACGCGATGGAAAATAACAGTTCTGATTAAGGGGTTATAGGTTTAATGGATAGGCATAAAAATTTTATGAGTTGCTGTCAATTTGCATTTACGAGAGAATATCGCGCCTTGTCGCCAGGGGGTGTGCGGTGGTTAACCTGAAGTCTCGGTTTGAGTCGTCAATTAATCATTTTTAGCCAGAAAATAATCATTATTAATCAATAAGTTATGTTTAAAAATCGATTTTGAGGACGGTCAATGTCATCACGTAAAACGCTTGCAAATGCAATTCGCGCTTTGAGTATGGATGCGGTGCAAAAGGCCAATTCCGGGCATCCCGGTGCGCCGATGGGGATGGCTGACATCGCCGAAGTACTATTCAACGACTTCATGCGCCATAACCCGGCAAACCCTGAATGGAGCAACCGCGACCGCTTCGTCATGTCGAATGGGCATGGCTCGATGCTGCCGTATTCGGTGCTGCATTTGAGCGGTTACGACGTCACTATTGAAGACCTTAAGAATTTTCGCCAACTGCACTCCAAGACCCCGGGACATCCCGAACACGGTTATACGCCGGGTATCGAGACCACTACCGGGCCACTCGGACAGGGAACCGCAAATGCCGTGGGCATGGCGATTGCCGAGCGGGCTCTCGCGGCTACATTTAACCGTGACGATCACAATATCGTCGACCACTTTACCTATGTTTTCCTGGGCGACGGATGCATGATGGAAGGTATTTCGCACGAAGCCTGTTCGCTTGCCGGAACCCTCGGGCTTGGCAAGCTGATCGCATTCTGGGATGACAACGGCATTTCCATCGATGGCAAGGTGGAAGGCTGGTTTCTCGATGACACCGGAAAACGCTTCGAGGCCTACGGCTGGCACGTGATTGAAGTAGATGGACACGACCCGGACGAGATCAAGATCGCGATTGAAGCAGCACGTGCCATTACCGCCAAACCCTCTTTAATTTGCTGTAAGACGATCATCGGATTCGGTTCGCCCAACAAGGCCGGTGGACACGCCTGTCATGGCGCTCCCCTCGGTGAAGAAGAGGTTGCGTTGACTCGGGTTGAATTGAACTGGGATTCTGAAGCTTTCGAGGTGCCTGAAGAAGTCTACCAGGGTTGGGATCATCGTCAGGCAGGCCAGGTCAAGGAAGATGCCTGGAACAAAAAATTTGTCGCGTATAAGGAAGAACATGCAGAATTGGCCGCAGAATTCGAACGTCGTTTAAATCGGGAGTTGCCGGAAAACTGGCAGGAAGCCACGCAGGCGTTTATCGCGGAGTTGGATGAAGCTGCCGAAACCAAGGCCACCCGCCAGTCTTCACTGGCCGCGCTCGAAGCCTATTCACCGTTATTACCCGAACTGTTTGGTGGTTCTGCGGATCTGGGATGCTCCAATTTGACCGAGTGGTCCGGGTTCAAGCCGATGGATGCTGAATCACCCGACGCCAATTACGTTAGCTACGGTGTGCGTGAATTCGGTATGTCGGCGATGCTAAACGGCATCGTACTGCACGGTGGCTTTATTCCGTTTGGCGCCACCTTCCTGGTTTTTTCAGACTACGCGCGCAATGCACTGCGCATGGCGGCCCTGATGAAGATCCAGAGTATCTTCGTCTATACCCACGATTCGATCGGTCTCGGTGAAGATGGCCCGACGCACCAGGCGGTAGAGCATATGCCGTCCTTGCGCCTGATACCCGGAATGCAGCTTTGGCGTCCCTGCGACAGTGTGGAAACCGCGGTTAGCTGGAAAACCGCGATCGAGCATCGTGATGGCCCCAGTTGCCTCGTTTTTTCGCGACAGGGTTTGAAGCATCAGCCGCGTGAGCCGGAACAAATCGAAGCCATTGCTCGCGGTGGCTATATTCTACGGGATTGTGAAGGTACTCCCGACGTGATCATTATCGCCACCGGCTCTGAGGTCGAGCTGGCAATGGCAGCCTGCGCATCGGAAGCACTTGAAAATGAAAATATACGCGTGGTATCGATGCCCTGTACCGCGGTATTTGATCGTCAGCCCCTGGATTACCGGGATTCGGTTCTGCCACCTACCGTTAGCGCGCGCATCGTTGTAGAAGCGGCGGCAACTGACGGCTGGTACAAGTATGTCGGTATGGATGGAACTGTTATCGGCATCGACACCTTCGGCGAATCGGCTCCCGCTAAAGAATTATTTGCCTACTTCGGTTTCACCGCTGATAAGGTGGTGGATGCGGTAAACGACCTTTTGGGTACAGATTAGATTTTTAACTTACAGGAGAAATTCAAATGACAATTCGTGTCGGCATAAATGGTTTTGGTCGAATCGGGCGCATGGTGTTCCGTGCAGCACAGGACTTCAGTGATGTTGAAGTCGTCGGTATCAACGATCTGCTCGAGCCTGAGTACCTGGCCTACATGCTGAAGCATGATTCGGTACACGGCAAGTTTAAAGGCGATATCGCGGTGGAAGGCAATACCTTGGTTGTCAACGGCAAAAATATCCGCCTGACAGCCGAGCGCGACCCGGCCGATTTGAAATGGGGCGATCTTGATGTCGACATTGTGATCGAAGCGACCGGATTATTTCTGACCAAGGAAACCGCGCAGAAGCATATCGACGCTGGCGCCAGAAAAGTCATCATGTCGGCGCCCTCCAAGGATGATACCCCCATGTTCGTTTTCGGTGTCAACGACGAGAAGTATGCTGGTGAAGCCATCATATCGAATGCTTCCTGTACCACGAATTGCCTGGCGCCAGTTGCCAAGGTTATCAATGACAATTTCGGCCTCAAACGTGGCCTGATGACCACCGTACACGCGGCGACGGCAACCCAGAAAACAGTGGATGGACCTTCGACGAAAGACTGGCGCGGTGGCCGCGGCATTCTCGAAAATATCATCCCGTCGTCAACCGGAGCCGCCAAGGCGGTGGGCAAGGTATTACCTGAGCTCAATGGCAAGCTGACCGGGATGGCTTTTCGGGTACCGACCTCCGACGTTTCGGTTGTCGATTTAACGGTTGAACTGGAAAAAAATGCCAGTTACGAAGATATTTGTGCGGCGATGAAAGCTGCCTCGGAGGGTCCGATGAAAGGTGTGCTTGCCTATACTGAAGATAAGGTGGTATCGACTGATTTTCGTGGCGAATCATGTACCTCGACCTTTGACGCCGAAGCCGGGATTCAAATGGATGACACTTTCGTCAAGCTGATTTCGTGGTACGACAATGAGTGGGGTTATTCCTGCAAGGTTGTTGAAATGGCGCGTGTAATCGCTGGCTGAGGATGACCGTACTTGAATTGACCGGCCTCGACCTGGCCGGTAAACGTGTCCTGATCCGCCAGGACCTGAACGTCCCGATCAAGAATGGTGAGGTCACCAGCGATCAACGTATCAAGGCTTCGCTGCCGACGATTCGGCATTGCATCGACGCGGGTGCGCAGCTGATGATCATGTCACACCTGGGAAGACCCGAAGAGGGTAACCCGGAGGCGCAGTTTTCACTGCAGCCGGTGGCGAGCTATCTCGGTAATGCGCTCGGTAAAGACGTGCCGCTGGTAGTCGACTACCTCGAGCAGGCGCCCGCCATCGCCGATGGCGAGCTGGTGCTACTCGAAAACGTGCGCTTCAATCGCGGTGAAAAGTCTGATGATGAAAGCCTGTCACGGCAGTATGCTGCGCTCTGCGATATTTTCGTCATGGACGCATTTGGTACCGCGCATCGTGCACAGGCATCGACGCATGGCGTGGGCCAATTTGCACCGATTGCGTGCGCAGGGCCGTTACTCGCGGCTGAACTCGAAGCATTGGGCAAGGCCTTGCACAAGCCTGAGCGCCCGGTGGTTGCAATCGTAGGAGGTTCCAAGGTTTCAACCAAATTGACCGTGCTCGATTCGCTGTCTGCAATCGTGGATCAACTGGTTCCCGGGGGCGGAATCGCTAACACCTTTATCGCAGCCGCAGGTTACAATGTCGGCAAATCGTTGGTGGAGCAGGATTTGATTCCCGAGGCGAAACGACTGATGGAGCAGGCACGGTCGCAGGGTCGAGAAATCCCGATCCCCGTAGACGTGGTTTGTGGCAAGGCTTTTTCTGAATCAGCTATCGCGGAAATCAAACCGGTTGAGCAGGTCGAAGATGATGACATGATCTTCGATATCGGCCCGCAAACGGCCGCTCGCTTTGCCGAAATCATGCTGCAGGCGGCAACCATCGTCTGGAATGGCCCGGTCGGAGTGTTCGAGTTCGACCAGTTTGGCGAAGGTACCCGGGTACTGTCGCAGGCAATCGCGGCTTCATCCGCGTTTTCGATCGCAGGCGGGGGCGATACCCTGGCGGCTGTCGACAAGTATGGAATCTCGGATCAGATTTCATACATATCCACCGGCGGTGGCGCTTTCCTCGAGTTCCTGGAAGGTAAACAATTACCAGCCGTGACCCTGCTGGAACAGAGGTATTCTGACTATGAGAGCAGTTCAACGTAGAACCAAGATCGTCGCCACAATGGGGCCTGCGACGGAATCAGACGCCGCCATTGATAGCCTGATCAAGGCCGGGGTTGACGTTGTACGCCTCAACTTTTCACACGGTACCGCGGACGAACACAAGGCGCGCGCTGAAAAAATTCGTCGTATCGGCCTTGAGAACAACCGACATCTCGCGATTCTCGCCGATTTGCAGGGACCCAAGATACGGCTCGAAAAATTTAAACAGGGCTCGATCGAACTCGCGGTCGGAGGCAGGTTTTGCCTGGATACCGAGTGCCCGGATGGTGAAGGCGATAACAGCCAGGTAGGTGTGACTTATAAGAAGCTGCCGCAGGATGTCAAAAATGACGATACCCTGGTGCTCGATGATGGTCGCATCGTGCTGCAGGTCGATGCGGTCGAAGGCACGCGAATTAACTGTACGGTGCAGGTAGGTGGCGAACTTTCCGACAACAAGGGTATCAATCTCAAAGGCGGCGGCTTGACCGCCGAGGTGCTAACTGACAAGGATAAAGCTGATTTAAAAATTGCAGCGCTCATCGATGCTGACTACCTGGCGGTATCGTTTCCGAGAAACGCGGCCGACATGAACCAGGCGCGCAGGTTGCTCGAGGAAGAGGGCAGCTCGGCAGGCCTGGTGGCCAAGATTGAACGCGCCGAGGCGCTCGAAAATCTCGAGGAGATAATCGAAGCCTCGGACGCGCTGATGATTGCGCGCGGCGATCTAGGTGTCGAAATTGGTGACGCTAATCTACCCGCAGTGCAGAAAGAAATCATTCGCAAGGCACGGTATTTGAATTGTGTGACCATTACCGCAACCCAGATGATGGAATCGATGCGTGAAAACCCGATCCCGACGCGCGCCGAAGTATTCGATGTTGCCAACGCAGTGCTTGATGGAACCGATGCGGTCATGCTGTCTGCAGAAACCGCGACTGGTGCTTATCCGAGCGAGACCGTGCAGGCCATGTCGGATATTTGCCTGAACGCGGAGCAGCAAAGCCGCGCGATCAAGTCCAGGCACCGGCTCGATGACATCTTCGACCAGGTTGACGAGGCGATCGCGATGGCGGCCATGTATACCGCAAACCATTTAGATGTGCGTGCAATTGCAACCCTGACCGAGTCCGGCTCGACGTCCCTATGGATGTCACGTATCAGTTCAGCGATACCAATTTATGCGCTGTCGCGCCACGAGTCGACCAACCGCAAGGTTAATCTTTACCGCGGAGTATTTCCGGTATATTTCCCAACCATCCACACCAATCATGCCGAGGCGAACCAGGAAGCCGTCGAACTGATGAGAAAGCACGGCACCGTCGAGGAGGGTGACCTGGTGATTATCACCAAGGGTGACTTGATGGGAACCGGGGGCGGAACCAACGCGCTGAAAATTGTCGAAGTCGGCAATATGCCGAATTTTATCGCCTAGACCGCCTCGGTGTTGGGTGAATCTCTGCGCGCCAGCAAGCTGTAACTGAAAACAGCAAGCCCGATCCAGATTCCGATGAATCCAACCAGTTTGTTGAAATCGAAGGATTCTCCAAGCAGCAGCACGCCCGATAAAAACTGCAGTGACGGTGTAACGTAGAACAGTATGCCCACCGTGGTCATGGGCAACATGCGCGACCCGGCAGTGAAAAAAGCAAGTGGTATCACCGTAATCGGCCCACCGAGAATCAGCAGCAAATCGGTATTCAGGCTGTGAGTCAGGAACATCGCTTCCCCCCGAAAATGGAGCCATGCAATCAGCGCCAGCGTAAATGGCAGCAATAGCAGAATCTCGACCAGCAAACCGGGTACGGCGTTGGTCTTCATTTGTTTGCGCATCAGCCCATAGCTAGCAAAGCTCAAGCCCACCGCCAGTCCTATCCAGGGAATTGTTGCGGTCGCGAAAACATAGTAAGCGACGCCTGCCGCGGCAAACAGGACCGCGACAATGTTCAGGCGAGTCAGTTTTTCGTTGAACACGATAACGCCGGCAAGCACATTCAGCAGCGGAGTCAGGAAATAGCCCATGCTGGCTTCAACGACGCGCTGGTTGACAACAGCCCAGATATAAATGCCCCAGTTCAGGCAGATCACCAGGCTGGAAAAAGCCAGCCATCTGAGTTCTTGCCAGGATACCAGGGCATTTTTGACCTGTGATCGACGCCGCTCGCTCAGTAAAACCAGTAGCAACAGAACCGGGAACGACCATAGCATACGGTGTAACAAGACCTCGATCGCGGGAACATGCGCCAGCAAGGTCCAGTAAAGCGGGAACAACCCCCAGCCGATATAACCCGCAAGAATTACCGCGTAGCCCTTGTTCATACGGTTTTATTGTCGCCGTAAATCGCGCGCCAGCACCAGGATCAGACCGATGACCTGCAGAAAGATGGCGATACTGAACAGGCGCGAGTTATCGCGCACCAGCGGCATTTTGGTTTCCTGCAGTTCGATGGTTTCAAAGTAGGTATTGTTGATCGATTCAATGATCGATTTTTGTGCCGCCCCGCTGAGATCGAGCAGCAAGTCGAGATCGCTGCCGGTATCTCGATCCATACGGGGCGAAAATTCCTTAAGTCCATAGCTGCCCATGACTGCTTTCAGGTAATCGCGATAAATGGTTTCGACCACGTCGGGTTTATCGGGCTTACTCGAAAGCAGCAGGATGAAGAACTCTTTTTTGCGTTCGACCTCGTTTTTCGACTGCCATAAGCTGTCGATCAGTACCTCCTTGCGCTGGATTTCACGATCGATGATATTGATCGCGTCATTGTTGAGCCCGATAAAATAATGCGTAATCACCGCGGAAAGAATATTGAAAATAATTCCCGTCAAAACAAAAACCCAGGGCGCGAGAAACCGATCAAGACGAGAGCTGGCCATGAAATTACCCAAACAGGAACGGTAGCGGGGCATCATGCCCGCAGCAAAACAGGGGGACATCGCAGTATGACTTCACGTCAGATGCATTGTCCATGGCATCATCGATCGTTGGTGCAACCTGGTTTAATACGATGGCCGCGACCCGCAGCTGCCTGCTTTCCACCGCTTGCAGTGTCATCAGACTCTGGTTGACTGCGCCGATACGATTATTTACGACGATAATGACCGGCAACTGTAGCGCGCTCGCCAGGTCTGCGTTTAAACCATTCTCGGCGAGTGGAGAATAAAATCCTCCCGCACCTTCGACGATGAGTCGATGTTCCATGTCGTCGCGGCTGCAAGCGTCAACCAGCGACTCCAGGTAAATTTCCCGCTGCTCGAGGCGGGCCGCCCGATGTGGAGCCAGTGCGGCGCGGTAGCGATAGGGTGTAATCCGCTCGATCTTTTCACGATTACCATTGGCGGCCTGTAGTGCCGCTGCGTCGTGGGTGACCAGGTCTCCCGTGGCAGATAATTCGCACCCCGATTCCGTGGGTTTTCGAGTTTCAATACCGATTTCGAGCTGACACAATTGTCTTACGATTTCGCAGGCAACATAGGTTTTGCCGACATCGGTATCGGAACCGGTGACGAAATAGCCGTTGTCGTCGAGCGCAATCATGGCTGCATTTTGTGCAACTTAATTAGCAACTGCAAGCAATGATGGTGGTAAATGCGGGCCAGCTGTTATAATCGCGCGCGTTTTATTAGATCGTTATGAGCATGCAGGAATTTGTCGTGGGCCAGCGCTGGATCAGCGCGGCCGAACTCCAGCTTGGACTGGGTATGGTGATTGAAATTGAGCACCGTACTGTCAGCATCGTGTTCCCGGCAACGGGTGAAACCCGCATCTATGCGCGCGCCGACGCGCCGCTGACCCGGGTGCGTTTTCGCGAGGGTGACTGGGTTGAAAAACAGGACGGGCTGATCCTTAGGGTACTCGAGCTGACCGAGACCAACGGCTTGATTGTCTATAACTGCGAAGATGAGCACGGCAACCGGGTTGAACTTCCGGAAGGCCGGCTGAGTAATTTCCTGCAGCTGAATCAGCCAGGTGAAAGACTTCTGAACGCCCAGATCGATCGCAACAAATGGTTTAGCCTGCGTAGCAAGACCCGCGAAATCGCCAACCGGCTGCAGCAGTCATCGGTGTATGGCCTGGCCGGCAGTCGCACCAGCCTGATTGCACATCAGCTTTACATCGCACATGAGGTGTCTCGCCGATATGCACCACGAGTCCTGCTCGCCGATGAAGTCGGTCTCGGTAAAACCATCGAAGCCGGGTTAATTCTGCACCAGTTGCTGTTGCTCGAGCGCGCACAGCGGGTATTAATCGTCGTGCCGGAGTCACTGGTGCACCAGTGGCTGGTTGAAATGTTACGCCGCTTCAACCTGATGTTCAGCATCTTCGATGAGGCAAGGCTTGCCGATCCCGAGCACGATGATATCGAGTTTGACGATACTGAAAATCCTTTCCATGGCGAGCAGCTGGTGCTCTGCAGCCTGAAGTACCTGGTTGAGCATCCACAGCAGGCGGCGCACGCACAGAACGGAGAATGGGACTTGCTGGTCGTGGATGAAGCGCACCATCTTTTATGGTCACCCGAAGCGCCGAGCCCCGAGTACCAATTGGTCGAGAACCTCGCTGAAAACACCGCGGGACTGTTGCTACTCACTGCAACCCCGGAACAGCTGGGTAAGGAAAGTCATTTCGCACGACTGCGCCTGCTGGATCCGGATCGATTCAGCGATCTCGGTCGCTTTCTACAGGAAGAACAGGGGTACCAGGAGCTTGCCGAGCAGGCGCAGGCTTTGCTCGATGACCCGGAACAGGCCGGGGCGTTAGACGACTTGCTCGACCGGCATGGCACGGGCCGGGTTCTATTTCGCAATACCCGACACGTGGTCAAGGGGTTTCCCGCGCGCGAGGTACACCCGGTGGCGTTAAACGCGGGCGGTGACGGTGATCCCTACCGCCACTGGTTAGGTGAGTTTTTGCGAGAGTATCGGACCCAAAAGGTACTGGTGATTACTGCCGGTGCCAGCACCGCGCAACAGCTGGTTGCCGATTTGAAACAGAATTTCGGAATACGCGCGGCACTTTTTCACGAGGGAATGAGCCTGGTCGAACGTGACCGCTCGGCAGCCTGGTTTGCGGATCATGAAGATGGGGCCCAGGTATTGATATGCTCGGAGATCGGCAGCGAAGGCCGCAACTTTCAATTTGCCCATCACCTGGTGCTGTTCGACCTGCCGAGCAATCCTGATTTGCTGGAGCAGCGCATCGGTCGTCTCGATCGCATCGGACAGAACGCAGTCATCAACATCCATGTACCCTATGTAAAAGGGAGTGCGCAGCAGATCCTGTTCCGTTGGTATCACGAAGGCCTGGGCGCGTTTTCGCACACCTGCCCGGCCGGACACCAGGTTTACCTTAAAACCCGCGACGAGTTACAACGGCACCTGGATGAGCCGCAGTTACCCGTTGACGGGTTTATCGAACAAACGCATGAACTGCACCAGTCGCTCGACCAGGCGTTGCAGCAGGGGCGTGATCGCCTGCTAGAGATAAACTCCTGCAGGCCTCAGATCGCGGAATCGCTCATCAGTGAAGCGATGCAGCGCGAGCTCGATTTCGATTTATTCAATTTCATGGAGCGCATTTACGATTGCTACGGGGTAAACAGCGAAATTCGCGGTCAGGATCGATGGGTAATAACCCCTGACGATAACATGCTCACGCAGATACCGGGCTTGCCGGAGGATGGCATGACCGTTACCTACGATCGCAGCGCCGCACTCGCCAATGAAGACTTGCATTACCTGACCTGGGAGCATCCATTCGTACGCAATTCAATGGATATGATCCTGAGCAGTGAATTTGGTAATACCGCACTAATCGCTCTCAATTACAACGGAGTTAAAGCCGGTACGCTGCTTGCGGAATGTCATTTCCTGATGGAATTCAGCGATGATTCGCATAGCCATAACGAGCGCTACTTTCCGAATTCGAGCATCAGGGTTGTGATCGACGAATCCGGGCAGGACCATGCCGAACGGCTCGAACTCGAGGCGTGCCTGCAACAGTCACAACGCGTCGATAAAGATACCGCGATCAAGATTGTCAAAGCCCGGCAAAACGAGCTAACGCGAATGCTGGAAATGGCGGAACTGGTTGCCGATACCCGGGTACCCGGTTTGATTACCAATGCCCGGACCAACGGGCGCGACCTGCTCGGGAACGAGGCCGAACGTCTCTGGGCCTTGCAAAAGATCAACCCCGGGGTGCGCAACGACGAGATCGAATTTTTCCAGGATCAGCTCAATCATTTCGAAATCGCGCTTGAGCATGCGCGTGTGCGTCTCGATGCGGTCCGGGTGATCGTCGCTATTTAACCCGGCGATTATCCCGGCGAATCTATCCCTGAAGCTTTAGATGGCCGATTTTAACATTCAGGCTTGACTGGCATTCGGTGGAATTCAGCCGAAAGCAGACAATGGCAGTGTTTTTCCGAGAGTTGGCTTCCGACCCAACCCGGACTCTGGATACAACCTACTCAGGTAAACCCGCAGCGAGTAGATTGTCTTTGAGTCGCTCATGGGATTTAGATTTAAAACTATTCGCCCAGCGCAAAGCCGAAAAATTTGACTCGATTTCCAAAACTTCTTTTGCGATTGCTTTTGCTTCGTCGAGCCTTCCAATTTCAGCAAAAGTACTAGCAAGCCACACTCGGGGCAGGTGTGATTCCGGTTCGCGTTCAATTGCCTGTTTAAGTGCGGTGATGGCAGCATTGTTATCGCCGTTTAAATGATAGCCTGCACCAAAAACCATCAAGTACCATGGAATGGGAAATGGGCAGAGTCGAATCGCCTTTCGCATTTTTTGAATGCCTTCTTTAATTCGACCCGAATCAATTAGTACATTCCCTAACAATGCCTGGGCCTGGGAATTGTTGGGGGCAAGCTCGACTGCCCTTTCGGCCATGGCTATGGACAATTCCGCATCGCCAAGCACCATATGAATATTGGCCAATAACGAATAGGTCATGGGGAAGTTTGGGTCTATTGCAAGCGCCTTTTGGGCCGAGTCGAGCGCCTTTTGCATAGCTTCGTCGGGCTCGTCACACCAGTTCCAAACCGATTCTTCCCAGTATAACCAACCCGTCATGACCCATGCGTTGGAATAGTTCTGGTCCAACTCGAGCGCCCGGTTTAGAAATTGCCTGGCTAATGCGATGTTATCCCTGACGTGAGAATCAACCAGGGGTGCTGCGCGCATGGCATGTTCCCATGCTTCGACACTGTTTGTACTGGTTATAAACAGATTGGCAGCTTCTCCTCGAACCAGTTTCACCTGTAGTTCGATCACTATGTTATGGGTAATTTCATCCTGAACAGCAAAAATATCGTCAAGATTGCGATCGTAGCGCTCGGCCCAAACGTGGTCACCGTCCCTGGTATCAATAAGCTGTGCCGTTATTCGCAGCCGATCCCCAGACTTGCGAATGCTCCCTTCAAGTACATGACTAACCGCCAGGTCGCGTCCGACCTCACGTACATCAATTGCACGTCCCTTGTAAACAAAAGTTGAATTTCGAGCTATTACGACCAGGTTAGGCAACCGCGAAAGGGCTGTGATGATATCTTCGGACATCCCGTCAGCAAAAAACTCTTGCTCGGGGTCCCCGCTCATATTCTGAAATGGTAATACCGCTATCGAGGGTTTACTCGGCAGTTCCAGGCGCTCACCAGTCAGCGCCTCGTAAGAATCTCTGGAAAGTTTTACTGGATACAGAGGATTATTATGCTCTGTAGATTGGGACTCTGAATGGTCGTCCGGTATTGGCAGTTCTTCACCGGATCTTAGCCTAACGGAAAAAGCCCGTACCGGTTGGTCGAATCCCTTCAACACCTGTTCACCCAGGGCCTCAAAATCGTACGGCATTCTGGCTGGCACAGTCTCTGATACTGCACTTTGGACAACCACTCCACCTGAATCGGCTAATTGTTCCAGCCGTTGCGCCAATACAACACCAGCCCCCGTAATCGTATTGTCCGCAATAATAACTTCACCCATGCTAATACCGATCCGCAATTCAGGCTGAATATCGTCGCTGAGTGCTGCGTTAAACGCTTCGTTCAAGAACTGAAAGGCGAGAGCAGCAGCAACGGCGTCCGAAGCCCTTTCAAACTCAGCGACAAGCGCGTCTCCACGAAGCTCATGAGTAATTCCACTATAGGAGTTGATGGCTTCTGAAAATTGCTGAAAAGCTGCTTGGATACGCTCGTGTGCCAGGGTTTCATTTTTCTGCACAAGCGAGGTTGAACCGACCACATCGGCATGGAGGATTACTGCAAGTTGGAGTGATAGACGATCCTTATGTTTCAGTCTTCTACTCCTCGGGGATGATTTCTCTTGGATCTTCGGCTTCGTAATGAGGAATAACATCACTGACGTGTTCCCATGGCGCACGGGAGCTCATAAAGATATGAGATTCCATGTCTTTGGGGTGTCCCGGATCCAGGTCGCCATCCAGGGTGGGTAGATTCACTAAGAAAAATGTAGTGTCATCATCATCGTAAGCAAAAAGATTACACCCGCAAGTACGACAAAACTGTTGTTCGAAGCCAGGAGAAGTACGGTATTTGGTCAGGTTTTCCACACCTTCTATTTCAACTTTATCACGTTGCATGATACCAACAGTTGCATGCAGAGCGCCTGTGGATTTGCGGCAAGATTCACAATGGCAGTGCTGAACGCTCAGCGGTGACGCGTGCAAGGTATATCTTACCGCGCCGCAGTGACAACCACCTGATAACTTCGTTTCGTTGTCCATATTAGTTATTCCGTGTGTCTCGTCAAAGAAAGGGATCGTTGATCGAGCTTATCACAGATCGAAAAAGTCAGTATCTGGCCGATCTCTGCCTTTAGAGCTGTGAATTTGGGTTGCCGTTATCGGGAGTGGCCTACTATATTTATATTGTGTTCCGTTCAAATCGTCCCGAGTGTGATTTTTCCTGACTGACTCGGACGCTATAGGCGGGTTTTTAAATGCCTTAAATAATCAGGTGGTTCAGCGGTCTGGATCAAAATCCGATCGCAGCCGTTAAATGCCGCAAACGAAAGTAGCGCCTGGCAAAGCAGGTCGATAAATTGCTCATCGACTTTTTGTTCAATGTGTAACGATTTTATCTCGAGTGAGTTATCGGTGCGATGCGCCTTGCAGTCAATGCGGCCCACCAGTCGATCGCGGTACATGATCGGCAAACAAAAATAACCGAATTGTCGCAAGGGCTTCGGTACATAACATTCGATCTGGTAATCAAAGGCAAATATATCGCGGCCGCGTTGGCGTTGAATAACGGAATTATCGAACGGTGACAGGATACGCACCTGGGCGACACTGCGGGGCGCGCGGGATTCCAGCAGCTCCGGTCCGATGTAAACAATATTGTTGTTGCCAGTGTCCACCGTGGTCAATAAACCGGTCTCGATGCGCTGCTGTAATTGTTGTCTGACGGCGTCCCGCAATTTCTGCCCCTTGCGCAAATAGGTCATTGATGCTGAGCTTGCGAAGCCATGTGCCCGCAGTGTGGTCTCGATTAAGTAGCTGGCATATTCATCCATGTCCGGCATACGGGTATCGACCCAATCAGGCATTACGCGTTCAGGCAGGTCGTAAACTTTTTGAAAACCCTCGCGCGCACTGACCATGAGCTCACCCTGCATGAACAGTTGTTCAAGCGCCTGCTTGGCGGGCTTCCAGTCCCACCATCCCGTGTTACCTCGACTGGTGTCTTCGAAATCCCGGGCGCGTAACGGGCCCTCGGAAGCAATGCGTGCCAGGATCTCGCGCATCAGTTTTTGATCGCTGTTCTCGAACCAGCCACGCTCGCCATGCATTTGTGCCATGCGCGGCAAGGCAAAACGATAATCAGCCATCGGCAGCCAGGCCGCTGCATGAAACCAGTATTCGAAGATCTTGCGCTCACGTACCAGTTTATCAAGGAACCTGGGCGTGTAATTCGCGACCCGGGACCACAGCACATGGTGGTGGGCGCGTTCGACCACAGAAATGGTATCGATTTGCACGTAACCCAGTTGCTCGATAGCGCGCAACGTCGCCCGCTTGCCGCGGCCGAACGCATCAGTTCTCAACAGCCCCTGTTGATTGAGTGCGATGCGTCTGAGTTTTGGTGCTAGCGACATAGGCCTGGCGTAATAAGCTTTGTACTGGGACGCATTTTTTATCACAATGACGGGCCCGTCAAATACAATGGATCGTTGATGCAACGCAGTCAGGTTAAATTCCTCTATCTCAACCTGGGTCATTTCCTGGACCATCTGTTCATGCTGGTTTTTGCGTCGGTGGCTGCACTGCGTCTTACCAGCGAATGGGGTATGAGTTACGCAGCGCTGATTCCCTACGCAACCCCGGGATTTGTTGCCTTTGGTGTCTGCGCCGTGCTGGCCGGCTGGATCGCGGACAAGTGGAGCCGGGAAGGGATGATCGTAATATTCTTTATTGGTATCGGCATTAGCTCGATACTTGCCGGCCTTGCCAATACCCCGATTCAAATCGCAGTCGGTTTAACCCTGATTGGAATATTCGCGGCCATCTATCACCCGGTAGGGCTTGCAATGGTGGTACAGGGTCGCGTCAGGACCGGGATGCCATTGGCTGTTAACGGTGTCTTTGGCAACCTGGGTGTCGCCAGTGCTGCGCTGTTGACGGGTTTCCTGATCGACAGTGCAGGGTGGCGCAGTGCTTTTTTTGTACCTGGCGTTATTTCAATTCTGTTGGGCCTGTCTTACTGGGCTTTTATTAGTGGCGAAAAGCGAGTCACTGCGGGTACTGCCGAAGTTGGTAGCTCGGAAATCAAGGTAGAGACCCAGGCAATTACGCGCCAGATCCTGTTAAAAGTCTTTGCGATTATCTTTTTCACCACGGCAATTGGTGGACTAATCTTTCAGAGCACAACATTTGCACTACCCAAAGTATTTGCCGAGCGCCTGACCGAAATTGCAGACAGCGCTACCCTGGTAGGCTGGTATGCTTTCCTGGTATTTTCGCTCGCTGCGCTCGCGCAGCTGGTGATCGGATACCTGGTTGATCACCATTCAGTGCGCACGGTATTTGCAACGGTGGCGTTGTTGCAGGCGATCTTCTTTTACTTGATGATGCATCTCGATGGAATAATCGCGCTGCTGGTATCAATCGCTTTCATGTTCGTGGTATTTGGCCAGATCCCGATAAACGATGTGCTGGTCGGAAGAATGGCACGCAGCGAATGGCGCAGCCGTGCCTACGCATTTCGTTACTTGGTAACGTTTTCGGTAATGGCTTCCGCGGTGCCGTTTATCGGATGGATCCATGCAAACTGGGGCTTTGCCAGGTTATTCGGCGTGCTTGCATTTGCAGCATTAATGATCTTCGCCGCGGCGCTACTTTTGCCAAGGGCCAACCATTCTTTCGGGCAACAGGCCTAGCCCAATGTCGAATAATGGGGGCAGAGACATGCCTGAGAAGTTAACCGGCTAGCGGTAACACCGTCGAGTACTTCACGCGTTTTAGTACGAATGTTGAACTGGCGGAACGTACGGCGGGGTGTTTCAGTATTTCGGTGTTGAGAAAGTCGGTGTAGGAATCCATATCCGCTGCAATGACCTGCAGCATGTAATCGCGCTCGCCCGATACCGAAAAACACTCGAGTACCTCGGGCAGATTGCGCACGTGATTCTCGAAATCGCGCCGGTTTTCATCAGTATGCTCGGTCATCGCGACCAGCAGAAGCACCTCGATTCCAAAACCCGCAATTTTCGGATCGAGCAACGCGACCTTTTGACGGATCAGCCCAGCTTCCTCGAAATCCCGAATACGCCGCCAACAGGAGGTACGCGAAAGGCCGGCTTCCTCGGCCAGGTCTGACTGACTCTGGGTGACATCCCTTTGCAGTGCTTGCAACAGGCGGCGATCACTGGCTGACAGTTTCATGAGCAGATATCTCTGTAATTCAAAGATTATGGATAAATAGTTTCATATATTTAACCAAATTGTCAAATATTGGGCACATAGTTCGCAAAAAGTGAACATAATGTTTAAAGCTATTGAACAAAGCGGAGCAAGCCGTGTCAGTATCCTTTGACAACCCGATGGGACTCGATGGATTCGAGTTCGTCGAATTCGCCGCGCCCGATCCAGGGCAGCTCGAGACTGTCTTCCACCTACTTGGTTTCGAAGCCGTCGCACGACATCGCTCGAAGGACGTCACGCTGTATCGCCAGGGCGATATCAACTTCATTCTCAATAACGAGCCCAGGAGTCACGCAACCTACTTCGTGCAGGAACACGGGCCTGCCGCCTGTGGCATGGCCTTTCGTGTCGACAACGCGCACCACTCGTATGAACGCGCGCTCGAACTGGGCGCCCAACCCATCGATATTCCAACAGGACCGATGGAATTACGTCTCCCTGCGATCAAGGGTATAGGAGCCATACCGTTGTACCTGATTGACCGTTACAGTGAAGGCAACACGATCTACGATATCGACTTCGAGTTTTTTGACGGCGTCGAACGCCATCCCGAAGGCTGCGGCTTCAACGAGATCGACCATCTCACGCATAACGTCTATCGCGGTCGCATGGAATACTGGGCCCATTACTATGAGCACCTGTTCAACTTCCACGAGAGTCGCTATTTCGATATCAAGGGTGAATACACTGGCCTGTTTTCCAAGGCAATGACAGCACCAGACGGTCGCATTCGCATCCCGCTTAACGAGGAATCATCGAAAGGTACGGGCCAGATCGAGGAATACCTGATGGCCTTCAACGGCGAAGGTATCCAGCATATTGCGCTGTCCTGTAACAACCTCTACGAGTGCTGGGATCGACTTCAGGCCCGTGGCATGGAATTCATGACGGCACCGCCCGAAGCCTACTACGAAATGCTCGAACAAAGGCTGCCCGGGCATGGCGAACCTGTCGATGAACTCAAGGCTCGCGGCATCCTGCTCGACGGCTCAACCAGGAACGGCGATCCACGCTTGTTGCTGCAAATTTTTTCGAACAACATGATCGGACCGACGTTCTTTGAATTTATTGAACGCAAGAAAGACCAGGGATTCGGTGAAGGCAATTTCACAGCACTGTTCGAATCGATTGAGCGCGATCAGATCGCACGCGGCGTAATTGACAAGGTCTGACGAATAGCGAGGAGAAACCGATGGAATTGAAACGTATTCACCATGTGGCCTACCGTTGCAATGACGCGAAAGAGACCGTCGAATTCTACCAGCGTGTGCTCAACATGGACTTTCAGATCGCGTTTGCTGAAAACAGTGTGCCTTCGACCAAGGAGCCGGATCCCTACATGCACGTCTTTCTCGATGCCGGGATGGGCAACGTGCTTGCGTTCTTCGAGCTGCCGACCAAACAACCGATGGATCGCGACCGCAATACGCCGGAGTGGGTTCAGCACATCGCTTTCGAGGTTGAAGATTACGACGCGTTGCTAGCGGCCAGGCAACAGGTTGAGTCGCAGGGCATCGATGTCATCGGACCGACTAATCACGGTATTTTTCAGTCGATCTATTTCTTTGATCCGAACGGTCATCGCCTCGAGCTCGTCGCCAACACGCAGACGCAGGAGCAGATCGAAGAACTGAAGCGAGTTGCACCGGCCATGCTTGAAGAGTGGAGCGAGACTAAGAAAGCGCCCCGCCATGCGGCCTGGTTGCACGAACTGGAGTTTACGGAACAGCTGCCATGAAACTGGCTTCATTGAAAAACGATCGGGACGGAGAACTCGTTATCGTTTCACGTGACCTGAAAACTTGTCGGCCCGCAGGCAATATTGCGCCAACCCTGCAGCACGCCCTCGATCACTGGGACAACATTGTACCCGCTCTCGAAGCGGTCGCCGCGGAGATCGAACAGGGTGGCGACGATTTCGACCAGACCGCTTGTGCGTCGCCGTTGCCACGTGCGTACCAGTGGATAGATGGCTCTGCCTATGTCAATCACGTTGAGCTGGTACGCAAGGCGCGCGGGGTGGAGATGCCGGAAAGCTTCTGGACCGATCCGCTCATGTACCAGGGGGGTTCGGATTCATTTATCGGACCCCGCGATGCAATTCTTGCCGCCAGCGAAGATTGGGGCATCGACTTCGAAGCCGAAGTCGCGGTGGTGACGGGTGATGTGCCGATGGGTGTCAGCGCAACGGAGGCCGCGCAATACATACGCCTCGTGATGATCGTCAACGACGTATCGTTACGCAACCTGATCCCGGGAGAACTGGCCAAGGGGTTCGGCTTTTTCCAGTCGAAACCGTCGAGCGCCTTCTCTCCGGTAGCCATTACAATCGATGAGCTGGGCGACGCGTGGCAGGATGCCAGGGTGCATTTACCCTTGTTGTCTTACCTCAACAACGAACCATTTGGTAAACCCGATGCCGGCATCGATATGACGTTTGATTTTGGTCAGCTGATTGCACACGCGGCGAAGTCACGGCCACTCGCGGCGGGTTCGATCATCGGTTCAGGCACTGTCTCGAACAAGCTCAACGGAGGACCGGGCAAGCCGATCGCGAACGGGGGCGTGGGTTACTCGTGCATCGCCGAGGTTCGCACCATCGAGGCGATCGAATCGGGCGCTTCGAAAACCTCGTTCCTGAACTTTGGCGACCGTGTCCGCATCGAGATGCGTGATTCGACCGGCGCCTCGATCTTTGGTGCCATCGATCACGTCGTCGAACCTCACTCGGGTTGACAGCAATTCCAGAACTCTGTAACTCCGGCCTGGTGCCAGGGAGTTGGGGTTGTTGCCGCGACTAATCCTGGTCCAGTTTCTGAATAAGATAACCGCCTGAGCGTTCATCCAGCGACAAACCAATCAGGCCGCGTCTTTCGGCTTCTTCCAGCAGGTCGCTGAACGATCGCACACCATAGTAGCGTTCGTTGAAACCTGGCCGCCGCCGCTTTAGTGCCTGTTTAACCATCGAGCCCCATAATTTGTCACGGTCATCACGCTCTGCATAAAGCGCCTCAGCGGTTTCCATAACGAGACTGATGGCCTCATCGATTTTCTCTTCTTCTGGTTTTGCCGCTTCCGACTGGGTGGCACTACTTTTCTTGGCAGCTGATTTCTTCTTGACCGGAGCCTTGCGCTTACGCTGTCGACTGGACTCTTCGTCTCGAGCCAGGTCGTCATAAAAAATGAATTCATCACAATTGTTCATCAGCAAATCCGAGGTCGAGCTTTTTACACCGACGCCGATAACCGTCTTGTTATTTTCCCTGAGTTTGCTCACCAACGGTGAGAAATCAGAGTCGCCGCTGACGATAACAAAGGTATCGAGGTGCTCCTTGGTGTAGCAAAGGTCGAGTGCGTCGACCACCATACGAATATCCGCGGAATTTTTTCCCGATTGGCGGGTATGCGGAATCTCGATCAGTTCGAAAGCGGCGTCATGCATGACTGCTTTAAACTGCTTGTATCGCTCCCAGTCGCAGTACGCCTTCTTGACGACGACACTGCCTTTAACAAGCAGGCGCTCCAGCACCAGGTTGATATTAAACTTTTCTATCCTGGCATCCCTGACGCCCAGGGCGACATTTTCGAAATCACAAAAAATGGCGAGATTCTGATCTTCACTGGCCGATGACATGTTGCCTGCTCCCGGAACATTACTGGTTATTGGATCGAATTGTCACCCGACTACAGGTAACACTGGCGGTCAGGATAAACGCTAGTGGACAGAAATAGAATCTGTTTCCCAAAAACCTGAAACAAAGTACGGTTTTTCATGTAAACTACATAGAACTTATATCCGCCGAAGAGCGGCTTTATTATTCAGCTTTCCCTGTCATTTTTGAGTTCCATCCGGTTTTCTCCTTTGCACGCCCTCGCTGAATATGCAATTTAATCCGCATTGCGGAGAGGCAGCACATGTCATTTGAAGGTTTACTAGTTTTACCAACGTGGGTTTACGTAGTGATCGCGTTAGCATTAACCCACGTAACCATTGCCAGCGTCACAATTTTCCTGCACCGACATCAAGCACACCATGCCCTGGATCTGAATCCGGTTGTGAGTCACTTTTTCCGTTTCTGGTTATGGTTCACAACAGGAATAGTGACGCGTGAATGGGTCGCGATACACCGCAAGCATCACGCTCGCTGCGAGACAGCAGACGACCCGCACAGTCCCCGCTTCAAGGGGATTATGACCGTGCTGTTTGGCGGATACGGATTGTATCGGCGTGAAGCCCGTAACCATGAAACGATTTCAAAATTCGGCCAGGGCACGCCGGACGACTGGCTGGAACGCCATCTCTATGCCAGGCACCGCAGCCTGGGCATTGCCCTGATGGCGCTCATTGACGTTGCCCTGTTTGGGTTACCCGGATTAGCGATCTTTACCGTGCAGATACTATGGATTCCGTTCTGGGCTGCCGGTGTCATCAACGGCCTGGGTCATTACCTGGGTTATCGCAACTTTGAAACCCCGGATGCATCCAAAAATATCTTGCCCTGGGGGATCCTGGTCGGTGGTGAGGAGCTGCATAACAACCACCACGCCTATATGGCATCGGCGAGGCTGTCGAATAAATGGTGGGAAGTTGACATCGGCTGGGCTTATATCCGTTTACTGGTCGCGTGCAAGCTGGCGAAGGTGAGGCGCCTGGCTCCGCGGGCAATCAGCAAAATCGGTAAAGGCCTGGTTGATCGTGATACTGCGCGCGCAGTTGTCAGCCACCGTTTTCTTGTTCTCAAACGTTACAGTCAAATGGTGATACGACCGGCCTTGCGCGAGGCGAAACGAAATACGGACCGGATGGGGCGCCGACTCATCAGGCGTGCGCGCAGGCTCATGACGCGTGAGGGAATTCCAGTCGACCAGCGCGCTGTGCAAACCATCGACCTCGCGTTGCTGCAGGACGGGACCCTGGCGACGATATATCGTTTCAAACAGCAGTTGAAGGAAGTCTGGGCCGGGAGCTCAAAGGACGGATCGGGTCGCGTTGAACGTCTTCGTACCTGGTGTACGGCCTCGGAACAAAGCGGAATACAGGTGCTCGAAGAATTCGCGGTTTACCTGCGTGGATATCAACTAGAGAAGTTGTGATCAGGATTTACAGGTCAGATCGGTCTCGGCACCGGGCCTTAAGGTCGGAGCACAGCAGCACCGATTAGACTGCCGCTGCGCAGCGCATGCAGGGCTTCGTTGGCCTGTTCGAGCGGATACTCTTCAATATGCGTCTGCACCGGTATTTTCGGTGCCAGCGCGAGAAAATCGATCGCATCCTGCCGCGTCAGGTTGGCGACCGAGCGCACAACACGCTCACCCCACAGGATATCGTAAGGGAAGCTCGGAATATCCGACATGTGAATACCACCACAGACAACGGTGCCACCCTTGCGCACCGCGCGCAGTGCTGCTGGCACCAGCGCACCAACCGGGGCGAATATGATCGCCGCGTCGAGCTCGCAGGGTGGCCCGGTATTTGAATCACCCGCCCAGACAGCGCCCATTTCACGGGCAAAGGTTTGTGCCGCGTCGTCTCCAGGACTGGTAAAGGCGTAAATTTCTCGATTCTGGTAACGGGCAACCTGCGCGACTATATGTGCAGCTGCGCCAAAACCGTAGATACCCAGCCGCCTCGAATCGTCACCCGCCATGACCAGGCAGCGATAACCGATCAGGCCCGCACAGAGTAGCGGTGCAGCCTCGGCATCACTAAATTCACCCTGTAATGGAAAGCAAAAACGCGCGTCGGCGACGGTCATGTCGGCATAGCCACCATCGATCTGATAACCGGTAAAACCGGGTTCGTCGCACAGGTTTTCGGCCCCGGACTGGCAATAACTGCAGCAACCGCAGGTGTGGCCCAGCCATGGAATTCCAATGCGTTCGCCAATATTGAAATCATCGACACCTGCACCGAGCGCAGTTACCGTCCCGACAATTTCATGCCCGGGGATGATCGGCAGTTTGGGTTCAGTTAATTCACCATCGACCACGTGCAAATCGGTGCGGCATACACCACAGGCTGAAATCGCTACTTGTATCTGCTGCGGACCCGGCTCGGGGTCGGGGAGCTGTACGGGTTTTAATGGCGTACCCGGTTGCTCGAGAATCATCGCCTTCATGCACTTTTTATCCTGGATTTGGTGTCGTCACTCTTGCCGGTAATCCCCGCGGTCAACGCAAAGCGCATCGCCTCTTCCATGTTCATCTGACTGGGTCTGACGTCTGCCCTGGGTATCAGCAACGTGAACCCGCCGATCATGTAACTCATCGGAATGTAAACCAGCACACTGTCTTGGTTACGTAATGATTCGGGTAGTCGTTGCGGATCTTCCTGGGTAATAAATCCGATTATTTCCATGTTGTTGAAATTGACAATAACGACCCGGCCAAAGTTTTCCTGTTTCGGGGAAAAGAAATCGAAGAGGTCGCGGATCGCGCGATAAACGGTTTTGATGATCGGCAAGTGGTAAAGAATCTCTTCACTAAAGGCAAACAATTGCCGTATCAGCACGGCTTTCATCAGCAGGCCGACCAGAAACACGAGTACCAGGCCGGCAATGGTGCCGAGACCCGGGAAATAAACAACTTCAGGTAATGCCCAACGCAACGCGGTGCCCATAACCTGTTCCGAGGAGACCACCAGCCAGTAAAGCAGGTAGATCGTGAGCACGATCGGAAGAACGGTGATAATGCCGGTAATTAAGGTTTTGCCGATTGATTTGAACATGATCCGAATTCCACACAACTGATAGTCGTGATTCTACCAGTTTTTTTAAGATTCCCGCTCAGCGGTCCGCGCAGGCCGGGAATGGCGTGATGGGATTAAGAACGCCTTGCGCGGGAACGACGCGTCTAAGAACTGTCATCTCGGGCCTGACCCGGGATCTTGCAATGATCGCGCGATTACAGGTTCCCGCATACGCGGCGGCCCGACGTATCGGGATGGTGCTCGGGTCATCTAGCCCAGAAGAATATCGCGCACCTGCTGATATTTTTGCTGGGTCTTCGCGATCAACTCGGCAGGAATTGTCGGCGCGGGTGGGGTCTTGTCCCAGTCCAGGGTTTCGAGGTAATCGCGCAGAAATTGCTTGTCGAAACTCGGCGGGCTGATACCGACGCGATACTCATCAGCAGGCCAGTAGCGTGACGAATCCGGGGTCAGTATTTCATCGATCAACACCAGCTCATCGTCGGCATCGACGCCAAATTCAAACTTGGTGTCAGCGATTATAATGCCGCGTTCTAGCGCATAGTCCGCGGCCAGCCGGTAGAGCTGGATACCTTTTTCTCTGATCTGGTTGGCCTTGTCGGCGCCAATCCTGGCGATGACATCGTCGAAACTCACGTTGATATCATGATCCCCGACCTCGGCCTTGGTCGAGGGCGTGAAAATGGGTTCGGGCAGTTTTGCCGCCTGTTGCAGGCCCGGGGGCAGCTTGATCCCGCAGACTTCCCCGCTTGCCTGGTAATCTTTCCAGCCGGATCCAATGATATAGCCGCGTACGATTGCTTCGACCGGCAGGGTTTCGAGGCGTTTAACCAGGATCGAGCGGTCCTTTAAGCACAGGTAGTCCTCCTCGCTGACATAGTCGCGTAAGTCGAGATCACTCAAATGATTCCTGACCAGGCCGGCAGTTTTCGCAAACCAGAAATTCGATACCTCGGTCAGCAATTCACCCTTGTGTGGTATCGGTTCGGCAAACACGACGTCGAACGCGGAAAGGCGATCGGTCGTCACGATTAACATATGGGCGTCATCGATGGCGTATATATCGCGCACCTTGCCACGCGCGAGCAGTTCCAGATTGTCGATGTTGGTTTCAAAAATTGCGTTGCTGGTCATTTCCGCTCTCAGAATTTACCCGCCGCGCATGATATCACGGGCTCCCGCAGGAATAGTCAAATCAGGGTTAAGTTTTTGAGCGGTTTCGCGTTATAATCGCTCGCTTTTTTGGGATAACCCGGAGCAAGCCATGTCGAATCCTATTGTGGCGGTCGTTATGGGCAGCACCAGCGATTGGCCTGTCATGCAGCACGCAACCGAATACCTCGAACAATTTGGCATCGAGTACCAGGCGCAGGTCGTATCCGCGCACCGCACCCCGGATCTGCTCGCCGAATTCGCAAAGGCCGCCAGTGCTAATGGCATTAACTGCATTATTGCCGGTGCCGGTGGTGCCGCACACTTACCGGGCATGCTTGCCGCGAACACCACGGTGCCAGTGCTCGGCGTACCGGTGCCGACCGAGCATCTACAAGGCCAGGACTCACTGTATTCCATCGTGCAAATGCCCAAGGGTGTGCCGGTGGCCACCTTCGCGATTGGCAAGGCGGGCGCGATTAACGCGGCGTTGTTTGCGGTTTCTATGCTGGCGGTTAACGATTCGGTCCTCGCGCAGAAGCTGGAAGATTTTCGCACCCGGCAGCGTGATTCGGTGCACGCAATGTCGCTGCCGCCAACTGAATAAAATGGCAATCGTTCCGCGCAGTACGCTCGGCATGCTCGGAGGCGGGCAACTGGGGCGAATGTTTGTCATCGCGGCGCGAACCATGGGTTACGATGTGATCGTGCTCGATCCGGACCCAAACAGCCCTGCCGGGGGGGTCGCCAGCGAGCACCTGGCCAGGGTCTATGACGATACCAATGCGCTCGACTACCTGGCGCAGCACTGCGCGGTCGTGACCACCGAGTTTGAAAATATCCCCGCATTGACGCTGGCTTACCTGGCAAAAAAAGTAGCGGTGCATCCTTCCGCCAACGTTTTGCATATTGCGCAACATCGAAAACTGGAGAAGCAATTCTTTCGTGACCAGGGTCTGGATACGGCCGATTTTATTGCGCTCGAGAGCGAGGCCGACCTGGAGGCCGCGCGCGATTTCACTTTCCCGGCAATCCTGAAAACCTCGATGCTCGGTTACGACGGCAAGGGGCAGGTCGTTTGTGAGCGCTTTAGTGACCTGAAAGCCGCGTTTGAACAGATCGGTAAAAAACACTGCGTGCTCGAACAGCGCATTGATCTCGCTTGCGAGGTCTCGGTCGTGCTGGGGCGTTCAACGGCGGGTGACGTGACCTGCTTTCCGATCGCCGAAAACAGCCACGCCAACGGAATTCTCGATGTAACGCTGGTGCCGGCATCGATTTCAACCGCTCTCGCCGAGCAGGCCATTGATGCGGCGACTCGAATCGCTAACGGGCTGGATTATTGTGGAGTGTTGGCAGTCGAGTTTTTTATCTCGACTGATGATCGTGTCCTGGTCAATGAAATGGCGCCACGTCCGCACAATTCGGGGCACTACACTCTCGATGCCTGCGCCACCTCGCAGTTCGAACAGCAGGTACGCATGGTTTGTGGGCTGCCTGCGGGGTCCTGTGATCTGCATACACCGGTAGCGATGTGGAACCTGCTTGGCGATATCTGGCCCGAGGACACTGAGCCAGAATGGGCAGCGGTTTTAGAATGCGAACTGGCGAAGCTTCATCTTTACGGCAAAACCGAGGCCCGGCAGGGGCGCAAGATGGGACATATCAATTGTCTCGGTGAAACCCTGGATGACGCGAAGACGCTGCTCGATAAAGTTCGGAATATACTCACCTGACTGCCATCCCGACTAACTGTCATCCCGACTAACCGTCATCCCGACTAACCGTCATCCCGCAGCTTGACCGCGGGATCCAGTATTTAAGATGCATATTTCTGGTTTCCGCGGTCCAGCCGCGGAATGACAAGTGTAAGCGCCAACAGCTTGCGCGGCGGTCCGACGTATCGGGATGAGGGCTACTGTTTGATACCGCGTGCCACGGTGTAGGTTTTACCCTGCTTGATTTTCTCGTAATGGCCGAACACCTCACTGAAGCCACGTTTGAAAAACTGGCGCAGGCCGGTGATCGTGACGATATAAAACGACCCACCGGGCTTCAGGTACTTGAGTGCATCAAACAGGTAGATGTAGAGCATCTCCTTGCCAACCTTGGCCGGGATATTTGACACGATGACGTCGAATTGTTGTGCCGGCACCTGGTTGAATCCATTGCTCAAGATGCAACTCGCGTTGTTGATCCGGTTGTGCAACCGATTCTTTTCTGCGTATTCAACCGCAACGAAATCCTTATCGACGAGTAAGCTGTGACCTTCAGGCGCCATTTTCGCCATGCACAATCCGAGCACCCCGTAGCCGCATCCCAGGTCGAGGCAATCGTCGCCGGAGGACAGGTCGAGAAAATCAAGCAACATGCGCGAACCTTCGTCAATCTGGCGCGGTGAAAAGAGGCCCCAGGTCGTGTAAAACTCAAGCCCACGGTGCTCGATTAAAAGGTCCTGGCGAATTTTTCGATTGTATTGGTTCAAGTCATTAAGCACTGATTCAGCCCTGGTTGCTATGCTTTACATCGACATTTGGCTTTGTAACAATGGCGCGGTTTTGGTGGCGCCATTATCCATTGGCGATTTAAAGATTACTACCTGGGAGCCCGGTTTAATGAAATTTGTTTTAGCTTTCTGCTTTTCGCTGGCAATGATTTCTGCGGGTGCGGTGCAGGCAGATGCGGCCGCTGGCCAGTCGGCTTATGCCGCCAAGGGTTGTATTGGCTGTCATGGTGCCGGCGGAGTTAGCGCGGTTGCCACTAACCCTACGCTTAAAGGTAGAAACGCTGATTTTGTTAGCAAGAACCTGACCGATTTTCGTAGCGGTGCGCGCCAGAATCCAATCATGAACGCGATGGCGGCGGGCCTGAGCGATGCGGACATCAGAAATATTGCGGATTATATAGATAGCCTGAAGTAAACGGGTTTCAAAACACTTCAGTCAGAGCCGGCGTATGCCGGCTTTTTTTATACCGGTTTACGCTGCGGCACCATTTCGGCTGCAAGGTTAGGGGTCGTTCGCGCCGGTGTCATTAAAATCGCCAGCGTGATCAACAGGCAGGCCGCCCATTGCGCGACACCGATTACCTCTCCCAGGGTATACCAGCCTATAAAGAACATCATGGGTAATTCTACGCTGCCGGCCACGGCAGAACGCACGGCGCCGATCATTGGCGCGAAGGTCGTATAAAGCAGCTGCGGTAGCAGTGCGGTACCGAGCGCGAGTCCCGCGATCAATTGCCAGTCATTCGCATTTTGCGGCAGCACCGTGTTGGGCTCCGACAGGATCAACAGGGGCAACAGGCTGATCGAAGCGCCAACGGAGAAGGTTGCCACCCGTGCAATGGGTCTAATCGGCGTGAGTTTATGTATCAGTACGTTAATCGCGAAACCAAAGGTGATGGGCGCGGATAACGAAATCAGCATGGCGGGCAGGTGGCGGGGTTCGACCGCGGCCGGGGAACTGGCAATCAGGGCCGCCATGATAACCATCAGTGCCCCGGTTATTCCCCTTTTCGCGGGTACGTCACGGAACCAGATCCAGCCGATTAACAGCGTGAATACCGGGTAGGTCATGTACAGTACCCCGACCGTTGAGACCGGTACGGTTTTGAGCGCGCTGACGAATCCTATCCAGCCAAGCCCCACCGATACTCCCGATAGTACGCCCCAGACAGCCGTTCTCTTTTGTGCCCTGGGCAGACGCAGTATTAACGGAAACAAAACCAGTGCCGAAAGTCCGTAACGGTAAAACGCGACCGCGTAGGACGCCATACCGGAGTCGGTCAGGGATTTGGCAAAATAGGGAATCGTGCCGAAACTAAAACAGGCCAGGATCACCAGGCAGGTCGGCAACAGGGTGCCGCGATCCGGGATAATGCCTGCTGTGAATCCGCTCATGGGAATATCGGGCTGCCTCGGAAAAATCAGGGATTCAAGGATATTCCGTAATCGATCACGAAAGCCAAGTATTTTTTCCGATTGGCAACCAGATGAAATCCGATAGCGTGGCGATCGGTTTATCCAGGATTATTGTTGCAGTATTTCCAGGATATGGGTTTCGATATCGAATACGTGCTGATCGTGCTGTCCCAGTTCGCGCAACGCCCGCGCGAGGTCGAGCAGGTAATCGCGGTTGGTTCCACTAGGACCCTCGGAGCGACAAATATGTTGCGCGATTTCATACTCGCTAGCCTCGCCAAGGTAAGCCTCATTATCAGGGGTTGCGATATAGATCAAACCGGTGGCATGCGAACCATCGTCAAAGGTCATCTCGGTGGCAAAGCGCAGGTAGCCATTTTTTTCGCGTTCATCGAGCTGCTCGAACACCGATGCTTCGACACGAAAGGCCATGCCGCCGCAGAGCGCGTTATGTTCTTCGATCAAGGTCACCACGCGCCCGGGGTTGGCCTCGGTACCGCGGTGATCATGCGAGCCCTGCCAGAAGCGCCGGCTCCAGCCGCGGATGGTCGCGGCCCTTGATTCCAGGTAAGGGAAATCAACCAGGTAGATCAGCGAACCATAGCCAAACAGCCAGACCTGGGTGTCGTCATCCAGCTGGTGACGGCGCTGGTTTTCTGCCATTGTATTCTTGCTCATATCAAACCTTCACTGTGCCACAATTTTTATCATAACAAGCCAGCCTTAATCAGCCTTTGTAACAGGATAACTGAATATCGCGGCAAGGTAGCAGGTTAAGGCAACCAGGATGACCAGGTTGAAACCAAAATGAATCGCGAGTAGCGAAGCGAGCACCGCGCTAACCACCGAGGCGCAACCATTGATACCCCAGGCCCAGGGCGTGAGTACGGTTGGACCGATCCTGATTGCCGAGAGCCCCAGCGGGAAGGGCATGCCCATGCAAAATCCCAGCGGAGAGATTAAGGCGATGCTGAGCAGAATTCTCGCAAACAATGGCCAACCACCGGCTGACTGCATCAATGGCCCTAGTAAGAATAAGTACGCGCTACCGAAAACAATGATGGTCAGCATCGCGTAAGTGGTTACGCGTCGCGAACGTAAGCTGCCAGCAAAATTCTGCGCGAACGCGCTGCCGATTCCGGCCGCAATCAAAAAAGAAGCCAGTACCACCGCGGCGGCGTAAAGGGGGTGGTGCAGCAACAGGATGAACTTTTGCAGAAATGCGATCTCGATTAACAGGAAGCCTAACCCGAGCGCGGTAAAATAGGTCAGTACCCTGAACCTGCTGAAGTTAATCGCCGCTGGTGACATATTACGGCGTACAAATAGCATCGGCAACAAGATCAACAACAGGCTCAGCATCAGGGCCAGCACCAGGGTAACCAACAGGGTGAGATAACCGGTTTCGAGCAATGCGCTGCCACCTCGGTGGCGCAGTTCGAGTAGCTCCGCAAGCGAGCTCCATTTGACGAAATGAAAGTGGAATGGCCGATTGTCGCTGGCTGGCTCCAGCTTGAACTTGTAGTTTTGCAGAAAACGATCGCGCCCTGCACCGAGTAATGCCTGCGCGCCATCAAAAAAATAGGCCGACTCGAGCTGATTAAAGCGATTTGCCTGGTTCGCCGTCATCCCTGGGTAGTAGACCATGTCAAATGCGCGGGTCCTGCAAAAAGCCCTGAGTCGTTCGATATCTTCGCTGCTGATGACCCCATTTTTAATTAACAGGGTGCTCGTTTGTAAGCCACGGATCAGCACCAGTCGCTGTGGAATATTTGCCGCATCGTTTCGTTGTAGCGCCTCGATCGCGGTAGCAAACAGTTTCAGACTATCTCGAGGAGGTAACTTGATCCAGCGCGTGAGCGCAATCATGCCGTTAGCCTCCAGCCTTGACAGGGCCTGCTGCAGGGCTTCGATCGTATATAAAAAATTTTCGTTGAGACCGTGCACCCCGGCGGCGGTGCTGGCAAACGAATCGAGCAGTGGCACCTGGATCAGGTCGTATGCCCGGCCTTCGCGCTGCAGAAAGCCGCGTGCTTCGGTGATGTGTACGCTGACCCGGTCGTGATCGTATAGCTTGCCGCTGAATTCGGCAAAACGGTTACGCAGCAGGTCAACGACCTGGGGATTGATTTCAACCGCGTCAATATGTGCGGCGTCGTGATATATCGCCTGCAACACGTCGGAGCCGCCGCCTGCGCCCAAAACCAGGACGTTACCGGGCTGCGCCAGGTGATAGGGCAGCGCCGAGGTCATGTAATCGAGGTAAGCCAGTTCCGCGGGCACACCGCGGTAACGGGTAATGGCGGTCATCGCGTCAGCGTCGGTAAACAGCCCAAGCTGTGCGGGAGGTTCGCCAGGAGCGTTAAGGCTCAGGCCCGGCGCATGGCGTAGCGGTACCAGTTGACTCTCAACCACGGTTAGCTTGCCCAACGGGCTGAAGCGCTCTTCTATTACGCGCGTTCCCTGCATGCGCAGCGTCTGACTGAGTTCCTTGTAAGGAGAAACCTGGGGTTCGATCCAGGTTGCGGGTAACTGGTAGAGGAGGAGTGTGGCAGCGGCAAAGCCGGTCAGCGCTGGCAATGGGCGGCCACCGCATTCGATCCAGACAGTTGTTGCGGCGGCAAAACCGAACGCCGATACACAGGCAAGGGCATACGCTGCCGGCATCAGGTAAAGCAGTCCAATGATGCCAAGTGCGCCGAATCCGGCGCCAAGCAGGTCAGCCGCGTAAATTCGTGCCAGGCGCTCGCGATATTCGATTAACGCCAGGCCGATCAGGTTGGCCGCGAAAAAGAATGGCAGCGTCAACAGCAGGATCACCAGCGCCAGGCGTAACCAGTGGCTATTGTCCCAGATGAGTTCTTCGGGATTGAATGAAAGTCGCTGTGCAAGCACGAAACCCAGTATCGAACTTATCGCGAACAGGCATGCCTGGCTGACTGCAAAACCGCGAAAGTGGTTAGCGAGGCGCCTGCCTACGAACACCAGCAGGCTGCCGCTGACACCAAAACCCAGCAGTGCAACACTGACGACCATATAAGCGAAGTGATGCCACTGGATTTGTGCAAACAGCGCCATCAACAGGACTTCGTAACCCAGCACTGCCGCGGAAATCAGCGCGATGGCGATCCGAGGCTGTTGATATCTCATTGAAGGAGTACTAGTGCCCGCCGGTGAGCGGTACGAATCTGACTGGTAGTATCAGGCGTGTGACCAGTTCATCCTGGTTAACGCGAGTGATCAGAATCAATTCCTGGGTAGAAAAGTGGCTCCCCACCGGAATGATCATTTTCCCGCCCACTGCGAGTTGTTTTACCAGGGGCGGTGGAATATGGTTCGCGGCGGCGGTAACGATGATTGCATCAAAGGGTGCATGCTCCAGCCAGCCATAGTAACCATCGCCGATGCGTACCTCGACAGTATCAAAACTGAGGCGTTGTAGGCGCGTCTTGGCCTGATGCCCCAGCGGTTCGATAATTTCGATACTCCAGACCCGGGTGTCGAGCGCAGCGAGTACCGCTGCCTGGTAGCCTGAGCCGGTGCCAATTTCAAGCACCTTGTGGTGCGGCTTAAGGTCCAGCAGGTCGGTCATAATGGCAACAATGTAGGGCTGTGAAATGGTCTGGCCATGCCCGATCGGCAAGGGACGATTCAGGTAGGCCCGATCCACCAGGTCGGTGGGTACGAATTCATGCCGTGGCACCCTGGCCATCGCGTCCAACACTCGCGTATCCAGGCTCGAGCGCTTGAGATACGCGCTGGTGTCGACGACATCTTGCTCTATCAGGCGTATCATTTTGTCGCGCTCTGCCTGGAATAAGTCGTCTGCCTTTACTGGCTCGACTGGCAGGCAAATACACGAGGAGAGCAGTATAACCCCGAGTATTACCTTGACTGGGTTACGATATGAGACAATTTCCAACATCGCGATTACTATTGCCTGGGCCCCGATAACCTGGGCTCGAATTATAAGCTTGAAACCGTATCTCGCCAATTTTCGTTTTTACGAGGAACTGAACGAATTCCTCGCAGCTGAGCGCTGCAAGCAAACCATCGAATATCGCTTTAAAGGTCAGCCTGCTATCAAGGATCCGATCGAGGTTCTCGGGGTGCCCCACAGCGAAGTGGATTTAATCGTGGTTAACGGGAAGTCGGTAGGCTTTGACTACCAGTTAAAAAATGCTGACAGGGTAGCCGTATACCCGGTATTCGAAAGCCTGGATATTTCGCCGCTGCAACGGCTAAGGCCAAAACCACTGCGCAAAACAGCGTTCATTGTTGACGTCAATCTGGGCAAGCTGGCGCGGCGTTTGCGCATGATGGGTTTTGATACGGCCTACGGAAATCGTCTCGTCGATCGCGAAATCGTTGATATTGCGGTCCGTGAAAAGCGTATCATTCTGACCCGCGACCGGCGTTTATTGTTTCGACGCGCGATCACCCATGGTTACTGGGTACGCTCGGACGATCCTGACACCCAGCTCAGGGAAGTAATGCAGCGACTCGATCTGTATCAACAGATCAAGCCACTAAGATTTTGCCTGGAGTGCAATGGAAAAATCGAAGCGGTCGATCGCGAACAGGTATGGTCTAGCCTCGAGCCTCTCACGCGCCGCTATTACAGTGAGTTTTATCGTTGTCGTCGTTGCCACAAGGTTTACTGGGAAGGCTCACACGTGGCACATATGAATGACGCTATTCGCCAGATGATCGATCTTCGGCAAGGCTGAGAATCTGGTTCAGGTCGCGTTCGCACAACTCGATACTGGTGCGCAACTGCTGTGCGCGCTGCTCCATATCACGAGTTCGATTGCGTTCAAGGCTATCGGAGACGCGCCGCAATTCGTGGCGCAACGCCCCAAGTTCCTGTTTTAATTGTTGCTCGGCAGACATTTCAGCGATTTTTTTGATCTTCGAAATAACGCCAGTTTAACAGTGTTGAGGTTTTGGATCTCATTTGGGCTATTCGTTGTTATCCATTTTGATCGGCTGAAATCATGTTCAAATTGGTGTAAATTGCCTGCCACTTGCAACCAGGAAAAACCATGCCCGACTACCAGATAGCACCGTCGATCCTGTCAGCCGATTTTGCGCGGCTCGGCGAAGAAGTCGATAACGTCCTCGCCGCGGGTGCAGACATCGTTCATTTCGATGTCATGGACAATCATTACGTGCCTAACCTGACGATTGGCCCGCTGGTTTGCGAGGCCCTGCGAAAACATGGTGTCGAAGCGCCGATCGATGTGCACCTGATGGTCAAACCGGTGGATCGCATCATTCCTGATTTTGCGAGCGCCGGCGCGAGTTACATCACCTTTCATCCCGAGGCTTCTGATCATATCGATCGCAGCCTGTCCCTGGTCCGCGATAGTGGCTGCCGTTCGGGCCTGGTGTTCAATCCTGCGACTCCGCTCAGTTACCTGGACCATGTGCTCGATAAAGTCGATATGATACTGCTAATGTCGGTCAATCCAGGCTTTGGCGGACAAAGCTTTATTCCGGCAACCCTCGACAAGTTGCGCGCCGCGCGTCGTATTATCGATGCGTCGGGCTTTGATATTCGTCTTGAAATCGATGGTGGCGTCAAGGTCGATAATATCGCTGAAATCGCCGCTGCGGGCGCCGACACTTTTGTCTCCGGTTCCGGGATTTTCGGCGGTGCCAACCCAGACGATCCAAATCAGTACGACAGCATCCTGCAACGCTTCCGCAACGAACTGGAGCGTGCCAATTCCATCTAATTGCCGCTGGAAATAGTCGTAGCCATGCCCGGAATGCTATGTTAGATTCTGTCGACTGACTGAAAAGTTAATCCAAATGACTCAACAACGTTTACAGAAAAACGAGGGTATACAACGCTGGCGATGGTGATCGCGAGCTATTGTTGTCTGTTCCCCTTTTTCTGTTAATTCGTTTTAAGAGTCACCCATGAATCTCAAGCAATTCAATCAAATCAAGCGTGATTACAATCGCATCCCGTTGGTGCGTGAAGTTTTTGCCGACCTGGATACACCGCTTAGCACCTATCTGAAACTGGCCGATGAGCCCTACACCTACTTGTTCGAATCGGTTCAGGGTGGCGAGAAATGGGGTCGCTATTCGATCATCGGCATGGCCTGCAGCAAGCACATCAAGGTTTTCGGCAAGCGGGTGCTACTCGAAGTCGATGGCCAGGTTGTCAGCGACGAGGAAACCGACGACCCGCTGCGTTTTATCGAGGATTACCTGCATTCTTTCAAGGTTGCCGAGGCCGATTGCCTACCCAAGTTTCATGGCGGCCTGGTCGGTTATTTCGGTTACGATACGGTTCGTTACATCGAACCAAAACTCGCGCACTGTCCTAATCCTGATAAGCACGAAACTCCTGATATCCTGCTGATGCTAAGCGATAAGCTGGTTGTATTCGATAACCTGTCTTCGCGCATGTTTCTGATCGTGCATGTCGAACCCACGGTAGAGCAGGCCTGGCATGAGGGTCAGCAGCAACTCGATGATCTCGAGGCCAAACTGAGCTCGATTCAACTCGATACCAGCACCGGTTCGGGTCGGCAAACGGTACGCGAGCAGGACTTTACCTCCGAGTTCACCCAGCAGGGCTTTGAGGCAGCAGTGCAGAAGGCGCGCCAGTACATCATCGATGGTGATGCGATGCAGATCGTTTTGTCGCAACGGCTCTCGATTCCCTACAAGTCCGCGCCAATCGATTTATACCGGGCGCTACGCGGCCTCAACCCGTCGCCTTACCTGTATTACCTGAATCTCGGTGATCATCACGTGGTCGGATCATCTCCCGAAATACTGGTGCGTCTCGAAGACGAGGCAGTCACGGTCAGACCAATCGCCGGCACCCGCCCACGCGGTAAGACGCCCGAGCAGGATATCGCGCTCGAGCAGGAACTGCTCAATGACCCGAAGGAGCTCGCCGAGCACCTGATGCTGATCGATCTCGGGCGTAACGATGCCGGCAGGGTCAGCCAGGTGGGCAGCGTGCATCTGACCGAAAAGATGATCGTGGAGCACTATTCACACGTGATGCATATCGTTTCCAATGTCGAGGGACGGATCAAGCCCGACATGTCGGCTTTCGACGTATTACGCGCAACCTTCCCTGCAGGCACGGTTTCGGGGGCATCCAAGATCAGGGCCATGGAAATTATCGATGAGCTGGAACCGGTAAAACGAGGTATTTATTCAGGTGCGGTAGGGTACATATCCTGGAGCGGTAACATGGATACCGCGATCGCGATTCGCACCGCGGTGATCAAGGATGAAACACTCTATATTCAGGCCGGTGCCGGAATCGTTTATGATTCGGTTCCAGCAAATGAATGGGCGGAAACGATGAACAAGGGGCGCGCCATTTTTCGCGCCGTCGCTCTGGCCGAGGCAGGATTGCCATCGCGTGATCCCTGCGATCCGGAAGGCAGCGGAGGTGGTGCTCATGATAGGTGATATATGTGAATTCAGCGACCCTGTGGCGCTTCGAAGCAAGGCGCAGTGCGAAAGCAATGGCCACTTCCTTGTCGAGCACTGCAACGCAGCAGCGGAGTGCCACAGGGTCGCCCTATGGGTTAGCTTGTCTACGTGCACGGACTTCTTTGTGCCTCTTGACAAGGGTGTCACCATTGCCTGCGAGGCACGCCTTGCCGTGAACGTAGACAAGCCAACTGAATCCACATATATCACCTATCATGAGCACATATCATGAAGGTCTTGATGATCGATAACTATGATTCGTTCACCTATAACCTGGTGCAGTACCTCGGCGAACTGGAAGCCGATGTCGAGGTGGTGCGTAACGACCAGGTCGGAGTCGATGAAATTCTAAACTCCGGCAGCAGTCATATTATGGTGTCACCCGGCCCCTGCACTCCGAACGAAGCCGGGGTGTCGATGGCCGCAATCGAGGCGCTGGCCGGTCGCAAACCCATTCTCGGCGTATGTCTCGGGCACCAGAGCATCGGGCAGGTTTACGGTGGAGAAATTGTGCACGCGAGTGAGATTATGCATGGCAAGACATCGCCGGTGATCCATAGCGGCGTCGGGGTATTCAAAGGTCTTGTCAGTCCCTTTATTGCAACGCGTTACCACTCACTGGTGATCGATAAGGACAGTGTTCCCGACTGTCTCGAAGTCACCGCCTGGACCGAGCATGCAGACGGCAATCTCGATGAAATCATGGGCGTGCGGCATCGGGAACTTGCGATAGAAGGGGTTCAATTCCATCCGGAGTCGATTCTGACCGAGCATGGTCACGCCCTTTTACGAAATTTTCTTCAACAAAGTATCAATTAAGCGAGGAGTGCGATGGATATACAAGCGGCTATTAAGGCGGTGATCGCGCGCCAGGATTTAAGCAGCGATGAAATGAATTCGGTGATGCAGCAAATCATGACCGGAGAATGCACGGCATCCCAGATCGGTGGTTTCCTGGTCGGCCTGCACATGAAAGGCGAAACTGTCGACGAGATTTCCGCGGCCGCCCGGGTTATGCGCGACCTGTCAACACGGGTCGAGGTAAACGCCGATAACCTGGTCGATACCGCTGGTACGGGAGGTGATTCATCGGGTAGTTTCAATATCTCGACTGCAAGCGCAATCGTGGCGGCAGCGGCAGGCGCAAAGGTTGCCAAGCATGGTAATCGTTCCATGACCAGTAACTCGGGCAGCGCCGATGTGCTCGAGGCGGCCGGCGTAAAACTGGATATATCGCCGCAGCAGATCGCTGAATGTGTTGAGCAGGTTGGCGTTGGATTCATGTTTGCGCCCGCGCATCACGGTGCCATGAAGCATGCCATCGGTCCGCGCAAGGAAATGGCGGTAAGAACCATATTCAACGTGCTCGGACCTTTAACCAATCCCGCCGGCGCGCCGAACCAGATTATCGGCGTATTTCACGACGAGCTGGTTGAGCTGATGGCAAACGTTTTGAAACAGCTTAAAAGTCACCATGTCATGGTCGTGCACGCTGAGGACGGACTCGATGAAATCAGCATTTCTGCGCCAACCCATGTCGCCGAGCTCAAAGATGGCAAGGTGAGCAGTTATACCATTAGCCCGTCTGATTTCGGAATGGATCTGGCTTCCCTGGACGAGCTTCGAGTAAATTCTCCAGAGCAAAGCCTGGACAAGATTCGCGCGGTACTGGCTGATCATGCCGGTCCCGCACACGATATTGTCTGCCTCAATGCCGGTGCCGCAATTTATGTATCGGGTTGTGCCGATACCCTGGCAGCCGGTGTCGAAGCCGCAAAAGTCGCAATCAGCAGCGGCAAGGCTGCCGAGGTGCTGCAAAACCTGGTGGCCAGGTCCAACGCCTGATGAGCGCCGCGCGGCCGGATATTCTGAACCGTATTCTTGCGCGCAAGCAACAGGAGATTAGTGCGCGTCGGCAGACGATGTCCCTGGATGATCTGCAACAACAGGCGCTTGTGGCATCGGCACCGCGTGGATTTGTTGCAGCCTTAAAGCGACGCGTCGAGCTGGGTGAATCCGCCGTGATTGCGGAGATCAAGAAGGCCTCGCCCAGCAAAGGTGTCATTCGCGAAAACTTCGACGTGGTCGAAATCGCTCAATCCTATGAAGCGGGTGGCGCTAGCTGCCTGTCGGTGCTGACCGATCAGGATTTCTTCCAGGGGCACGAGGATTTCCTGGTTGCAGCGCGTTCTGCCTGCCAGCTTCCGGTTATTCGCAAGGAATTTATTGTCGATCCCTACCAGGTGGTCGAATCACGTGCAATCGGTGCGGACTGCATTCTGCTCATTGTCGCAGCACTCGACGAGGAAAACCTTGCAGGCCTGCATCAGCATGCACGGACACTTGGCATGGATGTGCTGGTCGAGGTGCACAACCGCGAGGAGCTTGAACGTGCACTTAAACTCGAACTTGAGATGGTCGGGATCAATAATCGCGATTTACGTACTTTTGACACCAGTCTGGATACCACGATTAAATTGCTTGAGCTGATCCCTGCAGGTTGCCTGGTCGTTACCGAGAGCGGGATCCATAGTCGCGAGGACATTGCTTTAATGCGCCAGCACGATGTGAACGCTTTTCTCGTGGGTGAAGCCTTTATGCAGGTGCCGGATCCAGGCCAGGGCCTGCGCGAACTTTTCTACTAGCAGGTCACAACCGCGCCGGGAGTTTTAGCGGGTGCCGAAGACGACTATGGTTTTGCCGTGCGCCGTAATCAGGCCGTCTTCTTCGAGCGTCTTCATCACGCGTCCGGCCATTTCGCGCGAACAACCGACAATCTTGGCGATTTCCTGGCGCGTGATCTTGATTTGCATGCCGTCGGGATGAGTTATTGCGTCGGGCTCGCGAGCCAGGTCGAGCAGGGTGCGTGCAACCCGACCGGTGACATCCATAAATGCGAGATTACTGACCTTGCGGCTGGTATTGCGCAGACGACTGGCGAGTTGCGAAGACAGTTGAAACAGGATCTCGGGAGTCTCCTTGGCCAACTGCATGAACTGGTTGTAATGAATTTCCGCGACCTCACACGGGGTGCGCGTGTTAACCCAGGCGCTGCGCTTGATGCCTTCGTCGAACAAACCCATTTCACCAAAGAAATCACCCGGGTTGAGATAGGCGAGTACGATTTCATTACAGTCCTCGTCCTCGATGACTACGCTCACCGAACCCTCGATGATATAGTAAAGCGTCTCGGATTCGTCTCCCGCATGGATAATAGTACTGCGCGTCGCGTATTTCTTGGTGTGACAATGATGCAGAAAATTGTCCAGGGCGGCATTCTGCCGGGGTATAACTTTTGTGATCGGGTTAACTGACATGATTGTAATTATCTGTTTCGCGCAAGTGATAAAGATAGCACAAAAAGATCAATTCAACAGCAATAGGAATTAACTATGAAGTGCAGGATCAAGTGGCTGGACCACATGTCTTTTGTCGGCGAATCCGGCAGTGGTCACTCGGTGGTGATGGACGGAGCCCCCGATGCCGGTGGACGCAATCTCGGGGTGCGGCCCCTGGAAATGCTGCTACTGGGTCTTGGCGGCTGTACCGCGTTTGACGTGGTGTCGATTCTGCACAAGTCGCGTCAGCAATTGGTCGATTGTGAGGTCGAAATCGAAGCCGAGCGTGCTGAGAGTATTCCCAAAGTGTTTACCAAAATCCATCTTCATTTCATCGTTTCAGGCCGCGACCTCGACCAGGGTAAGGTAGCAAAGGCAATAGACCTTTCGGCCGACAAGTATTGCTCGGCCTCGCGCATGCTCGAAAAAACCGCTGCAATCACCCACGACTTCGAAATCGTCAACCCCGACTAGCATTCTCACCAACGGCGCGGACGCGGGTAGGTTTTTGCGGGATCGCCGTGAATACATCCGTGTAGGCTCGCGCGCAACATCCCTGTTGCGCAGCGTCCCGCAAAAGCCTACCCACGTCCACGCCTCGATAGTTGTCGGCTACCTCGGATCTAATTACTGAATAGCGGGATGCTGCCTGCGGCAGTGATGATTGGGTGTTAGATGCGGTAGGAGGTGAAGGTCATGATCTTGCTGACCAGGGTCATCGCGTTTTTGACCGGTTGCGGCAGTTCCGCGGCACCGGCCTCGGCCGCATTTTCGGCATGGCGCAACTCGTCTGCGCGCATGGCCTCGATGATCGATCGACTGCGCTGGTCCTGTTCGGGTAGCTGTTCGAGGTGCCGGTCGAGGTGAGAACAGACCTGTTGCTCGGTTTCCTTGACGAAGCCGAGGCTCCACTTGTCACCGGCGGCGCCCGCCAGTGCTCCGATCGTGAATGAACCCCAGTACCAGACGCCATCGAGCAGGCTGCGTGATTGATTGAGTTCCGCAAGGCGCCGCTGACACCAGTTCAGGTGCTCGTTTTCTTCTTCAGCCGCCTCGTTCATCGCCTGACTGAGCGCCTGCTTGCGCGCGCTAAAGGCCTGACCGCGATAAAGCCCTTGCGCGGCGACTTCCCCGGCATTGTTAACCCGCATTAAACCGGCGACATGCGCCTTTTCCTGGGTGGATAAATCAGCTTGCTCCGAGTCATCGGCCGGATAAAATCGCGTGGTCGCGCCGGGCCGCAAATGACTGGTACTCAGGCCGTGCTGTAGTTCCACGAAGAGACGATCGGTAAAGCTTAAATTGCGCATTATGGATCCAGGTGAATGGCTTAAAATCCCGCGATTAGAAGGCTTATTATCATCTAAATCAGGATATTAATCCAAGACGCCAAATATCCCCGCAAATCAAGGGTTCTACATCTTGTCAAGCGCCGGTTAATTGGTTAGTATTCGCGCCCTTTGTGGAAGAAGTCCACGCCTTAACGGCAATTTAATCAGGAATTAGTATGAAAACCTTCAGCGCAAAACCTGAATCGGTAAAACGCGATTGGTACGTTATCGATGCCAGCGACAAGATATTGGGTCGCCTGTCGACTGAAATTGCACGTCGGCTGCGCGGCAAGCACAAGCCTGAGTATACGCCGCACGTTGATACCGGCGATTACATTATTGTCATTAACGCGGAAAAGGTACGGGTTACCGGCAATAAGGAAAACGACAAGATGTACCATCATCACACCGGTTATATCGGCAGTCTCAAGTCAACGAATCTGTCGAAGTTGCGCAGTGAGCACCCGGAAAGAATCATCCAGCATTCGGTTAAAGGCATGCTGCCCAAGAATTCCCTGGGTCGGGCAATGTTTAAGAAGCTGAAGGTATACGCGGGTGATGTGCATCAGCACTCAGCGCAGCAACCCCGGCCCCTCGAAATCTAACAGGTCTAATTATGGCAGTTGAACAATATTACGGTACCGGTCGGCGCAAGAGCTCGTCGGCACGGGTTTACCTGAAATCCGGTAGCGGCGCGATCACGGTTAATAACAGAACCATCGAGGAATACTTCGGCCGTGAAACATCACGCATGGTGGTACGCCAGCCACTGCAAACCGTTGATGTACTCGACAAATTCGACATCAACGTGAATGTTTCCGGTGGCGGACCCAGCGGGCAAGCGGGCGCGATACGCCTCGGCATTACACGCGCGCTGCTGCAATACGACGAAACCTTACGTGAAGCACTGCGCAAGGAAGGTTTTGTTACTCGCGACGCGCGTGCAGTTGAACGCAAGAAGGTTGGCCTGCGCAAGGCCCGCCGTGGTGTTCAGTTCTCGAAGCGCTAGGCACAGCACTCCGCAAACAAGAAAGCCCGCGAATGCGGGCTTTTTTTATGCCTGAATGGATCTGATCCCGTCCTCGGTTCCGAGGATGAGCACGTCTGCGGGACGATGTGCAAACAGGCCCACACAGACCACACCGGTGATCTGGTTGATCCTGATCTCCATATCGATCGGGTCGCTGATCTGCAGGTCATGGACATCGAGGATCTGATTGCCATTATCGGTCGTAAAACCTTCACGCAAGCGAGGATCTCCTCCGAGTCCTTGCAGCGTGCCGACAACCAGTCCACGAGCCATCGGGATAACTTCCACCGGCAGCGGAAACGCGCCCAGCATGGTCACCAGTTTGCTTTCATCGGCAATGCAGACAAACACGGAGCTTGCCGCTGCGACGATTTTTTCTCGGGTTAATGCGCCGCCACCGCCCTTGATCAATTGCAGCTGGTGATTGGACTCGTCGGCGCCGTCGACGTAAAGGTCGAGTTCGCCGACCTCGTTCAGGTCGACGACCTTGATTCCATGGGCGCGTAGGCGTTCGCTGGAAGCCTCGGAACTGGAAACCGCGGCGCTAACCTTGCCTTTCATTTTTTCGGCGAGCAAGTCGATAAAATGATTGACTGTCGAACCGGTACCGACTCCAATCGTTGCGCCGGGTTTGACATAATCTATTGCCGCCTCTGCTGCATTGCGTTTTTTATCTTCGGGCGTCATGGATTTACCTGTTGCTTCATGTGCAATCAATTATGATAATCACCTTCAGTCCGCGCAAGCTATTGCGCGGTTTTGCGAATAATTTCCACACATAATTTAATATCGGGCTATGCAAAAGGAAAAGTTTCTAGAAAAAGTGCTTACCGCGAGGGTGTACGACGTCTCCCGCGAAACTCCGCTTGACCATATGCCGCGAATTTCGAAGCGTTACGACAGCCAGGTCTTTATCAAGCGCGAGGATTTGCAGCCCGTGTTTTCCTTTAAATGCCGGGGCGCATTCAACAAGATTTACCAGGAGTTGCAGGCCAATCCCGGATTAAAGGGCGTTATTACAGCCTCCGCCGGCAACCATGCACAGGGCGTTGCTTTAGCCGCGAAGAAACTCCATCTCAAGGCAACCATCGTGATGCCCACCACGACACCCGATATCAAGGTCACGGCGGTCAGGTCTTACGGTGCGAAGGCAGTTTTGTACGGAGAGAATTTTGATGCCGCCAGGGATTACTCGCTAAAGCTTGCGAAGAAGGAAGCTCTGGCTTTTATTCATCCGTTTGACGACTTTGACGTGATGGCGGGTCAGGGCACCATCGCACATGAAATCATCCGCCAGCATCCGGGCAAGATCGACGCCATTTTTGTTGCCGTTGGTGGGGGTGGTTTGATCGGGGGAATCGCCGGATTTATGAAGGCGGTAAAACCGGAAACCAGGATAATCGGTGTTGAACCCGATGATGCTGCCTGTTTCTACGAAGCGCGCAAAGCAGGGCGACGCGTGAAGCTGAAGGAAGTCGGCATATTCGCCGACGGAGTCGCCGTGAAACAGGTCGGCAAGAAAAACTGGTCAATGATCAAGGACCTGGTCGATGATGTGGTCCTGGTCTCGACCGACCAGATCTGCGCGGCGATCAAGGATACTTATGAAGATACGCGGGCGATTTGCGAACCCGCGGGCGCATTGTCGCTTGCCGGGTTAAAAAAGTATGTCGAGATGCACGGCATCAAGCAGCAAACGCTGGTGGCGATCAACTGCGGGGCTAACATGAACTTCGACCGTCTGCGCCACGTATCGGAGCGCGCCGAGCTCGGTGAAGATCGCGAGGCCTTGCTGGCGGTTGAAATTCCGGAGCGACCGGGCAGTTTCAAAAAGCTGTGCCAGTTAATCGGCCATCGTTCGATTACCGAGTTCAACTATCGTTATGCCGACGATACGATAGCGCGGGTATTTGCCGGTATCCAGCTCACCCATGGGATTGATGAGAAAAACAAGCTCATCGAAAAACTGATTGCCAAGGGTTACGGCGTGGTCGACATGACCGGGAACGAGGTTGCCAAGCTGCATACCCGTTACATGATTGGCGGGCATCCCGGCAGCAGTGTCTCAACCGAGCTTCTTTACCGGTTCCAGTTTCCGGAAAAACCGGGCGCGTTATTAGATTTTTTGATGAAGGTGGGCAATCGCTGGAATATCAGCCTGTTTCATTATCGCAACCATGGCTCAAATTTCGGCCGTATCCTGATGGGGTTTCAGGTCAACAGGGGTGATAACAGGGCCTTCAATGCATTTCTCAAGAGCCTCAAGATTCCCTATTGGGACGAGACCGAAAACGAAGCCTACCAGTTATTCCTGAAGTAACACACGACGCTGCAGGCGCTGCCAAAGCAGACCGCCAAACTGGCATAAAATTCGATGGATAAGATAATGTCGAGGATACCAACCACGGTGTCGTCGCAAATCTATCAACCTTGAACCAAAGGTTCAGGTGGGGAGATTGGTAACCCATTAGGCTTCCTGACTCGTCAGGCATGCACATCAGTGTTACACGGAAGTCCCCGAGATTGATAAATAGGCTCAAGGATTATGATAAATGCTAACGATCACCGTAGTCAGTATCAGACTAACTATGGCTCGATTTTACCGAAATGTACAATATAAAATTCTAATAGGGATTAAATTTCTAATTGACGTGCTTTTTCGAGGACGCGGGAGATTTTATTTTCCAGGTCTTTCAGGCGCGGCGGTAGCTCCTGGCCGATCTCTTTATCCACGTTGCTGGACCTGAGCAGGTCGTTGGCCATGTTAAGCGCGGTAATGACCGCAATCCGTTCGGAGCCCATGATATTGCCGCTGTCACGAATTTCACGCATCTTGTTGTCGAGAAACTTGGCGGATTCGAGCAGCGCCGATTGCTCGCCCGGCGGGCAGGCGACCTTGTAATCTTTGTCGAGGATGGAAATGTTGATCGGTTGAGCGTCTGTCATGAGCCTAGTTCGAGTGATCGCAAGCGTGAAATCATCGCCTCAACCCGGCTACGCGCCATTTCGGTTTTTTCGATTAGCTGAGAGCGTTCGGTTGCCAACTTGTCTTTTTGCTGTCGCAAGCTGGTATTTTCGTTTTTCAGCAGACCTACCGTATCAATAAGCTCATCGATACGCTGTTCGAGCTGGCGGAGGTCGTCTTCGGTATACTTGTCTTTATCTGAGTCCATAGTGCAATCATCAGGCCTTAGGCTGCGCAGGTCAACATGCAGTTGTTTTTGCTGCTGAGTTCGAGTGCTAGAATACAAAAATTATACGAATCTACAGGTTTTCTACAATGCTCGATTTCGACCAGGTGCAATCGGCGCTGGAACGACTGGGTTCGACCGCCGATGCCGCCGAATCGCATGGTACCCTCTGTGCCCTGTTGATTGACAACGCGCCCTGCGTGAGCTGGCTCGGGCATACGTTGGAGGAATTACCTGATAAGGGGGATGTACTGGCCAACGAGCAGCTCTGTCTGCTCGAGCAATTATACGAGCATACCAGCGCGCAGCTTAATGATGAGGATTTGAATTTTGAGCTGCTATTGCCCGATGAATCCGAGGATTTCGGGCTGCGCCTGCTGGGTTTGTCAGCCTGGTGCCAGGGTTTTTTGTATGGTTTTGGCGTCTTCAGGGCTGGTGTTGAAGATTCCCTGGACGATGAAACGCGCGAGTGTTTGTCAGACCTGCTCGAAATTAGTAAGCTCAGCCATGATGAAGAGGCCAGCGAGGACGCCGAGCAGCAGCATGCCGAAATTGTCGAGCATGTGCGCATCGCGGCGCTGCTTTTGAACGAGTCATTGAACCCGCTCAAATCCTCGTCAACCGTACATTGATTTAATCATTGTCGGTCCGATGTATCGGGATGACGGGTGAACCTAATTTTACGAGTAATAGATGAAACCAAACGAGTTTAAACGCCGACGCAGCCAGTTAATGAAGATGATGGGCAAGAATACGATCGCGATTCTACCCTCGGCTTCTGAAATTATCCGCAACCGGGATGCCCATTTCCCGTTCCGACAGGATAGTGATTTTCTATACCTTACCGGGTTTAATGAACCCGACGCGGTGATGGTCCTGATGCCGGGGCGTAAACACGGCGAGTACATCCTGTTTTGTCGGGAGAAGGACCCGGAGCAGGAGACCTGGAACGGACGCCGTGCCGGCCAGGAGGGTGCGATCGAAACCTATGGTGCGGATGATTCATTTCCGATTGATGATATCGATGACATCCTGCCGGGCCTGCTCGAAGGTACCGATTCCATATTTAATGTCATGGGTCGTTACCCGGATTTCGACAAGCGCCTGATCGGCTGGGTGAGCCACATCAAGGAACAGTCAAGAGCGGGGCTGCATTTCCCTTCCGAGTTTGTATCCCTGGATTACATACTGCATGACATGCGACTCTACAAGAGTCGCGAAGAACTGCGCCTGATGCGCAAGGCTGCGGCCATCAACGTGCGCGCGCACAAACGCGCGCTGAAGCTGTGTGCACCGGGCAAGTACGAATATCAACTGGCGGCCGAGTTCGATCACGAGTATCGCACCCACAATGCCCATCATGCCTACCCTGCGATTGTCGGCGGCGGCGCCAACGGCTGTATCCTGCACTACACCGAGAATACCGACGAATTGAATGATGGTGACCTGCTGTTGATCGATGCCGGGTGCGAAGTAGAGGGTTACGCATCGGACATTACCCGCACTTTTCCGATCAATGGAAAATACTCGAACGCCCAGCGCGAGGTTTACGACCTCGTGCTTGCCGCCCATCAGGCAGCGGTTAAAAAAGTCAAACCGGGTAATCACTGGAACGATCCGCATAACGCCGCCGTGCGCGTCATTACCCGCGGACTGGTCGAGCTTAAACTGCTGAAGGGCAACGTTACCAAGCTTATCAAGGAGCGGGCCTACCGGAAATTCTACATGCACCGTACCGGCCACTGGCTCGGGCTCGATGTCCACGACGTCGGTGACTACAAGGTAGGGGATCAATGGCGATTGCTCGAACCGGGCATGGTAATGACGATTGAGCCCGGATTATACATCCCGGCACGCAGCCGCGGGGTGCATCGCAAGTGGTGGGATATCGGGATTCGAATCGAGGACGACGTGCTGGTCACGCGCCAGGGTTACGAAATACTGACGGATGCCCTGCCGCGCAAGGCGACCGAGATCGAAGCCCTGATGGCGAGCTAAATGCGTGATATCGCAATCATCGGTGGTGGCCTGGTAGGCTTGTGCGCCGGACTGGTATTACAGCATTCAGGCCGCCGGGTATCGATCGTCGAGGCTGGAAACCTCGAGCAATCCCGCACCGATGGATTAAACGCACGTTCGATTGCACTCTCTGCCAGCAGCGTGCAGATTTTCAGGGCACTTGGAATCTGGGCGCAAATCGAAGCGCAGGCCGCACCGATACGACATATTCACGTGTCGTCGCGCGGACGCTGGGGCGTAACCCGGCTGCAGGCCGAAGACTATCAACTCGATGCGTTGGGTTATGTCATCGAAAGCCATGCCCTCGGCCGGTGCCTGCTCGACGCGGTTGACGGCTCGGACAATATAAAACTGGAACAGAATGCCGAGTTCGAATCGATCACCCAGGACTCGGCCGTCACCATTGGTTATCGCAAAAATAAACGCAAGCAAAAGCTGCAGGTAAAACTCGCGTTGATCGCCGATGGCGCAAATTCGCAGGCGCGCGCTGCACTCGGCATTGGGCACCAGAGCTTCGATTATGGCCAGGCAGTCGTGATCAGTAATGTCGAGGTCAGCCAACCGAAAGTCGACACCGCCTACGAACGTTTCACACCGCAGGGTCCACTGGCAATGTTACCGCTGGGCGGAAAACGTTACGCCTGCGTCTGGACCCTTGCTCCGGAACAGGCGACCACGTCATGTGCCCAGGATGACGCAGAATTCAGCGCGGCGTTGCAGGAGTGTTTCGGCTTTCGACTGGGATTGATCGAACGCGTCGGCAAGCGTTTCTCGATCCCGATTCAACGCACACGCGCGGATGCACTGCATTCCGGTCGTTGCCTGTTAATCGGTAACGCGGCAAACGCATTGCATCCGGTCGCCGGGCAGAGTTTTAACCTGTCGCTGCGCGATATCGCATGCCTGCACGAGTTACTCTGCGAGCACAATCTGACGGAGCTTGATGATGAGCTCAGCCAGATTGCGAACGATTATGAAAGGTTGCGGGCCGAGGAGCAGCGCCGGGTGATTCGTTATGGTGACGGCCTGGTTACGATGTTTTCAAACGAGTTGCCGCTGTTAGATCATCTGCGCGCCGCGGGCCTCAGCCTGCTTGACCTGGTGCCGGCATTGAAAACCCAGGCCGCGTTTGCCGGCATGGGCATGACCTTCGGTGGCAATCGCCTGCTGCGGGGGCATTTGTGAGCTCCAGCAAATTCGATATCGTTATCTCCGGCGCCGGGATGGTCGGTGCCTGTGCCGCGCTTGCACTGGTGGGCAAGGGATTTCGCGTCGCCATTGTCGAAGCAGCGGCGCCGTGTAAAAGCGATAAGGTAAACGATGAAAATTATGATTTACGCGTGTCGGCAATCAGTCCGCGCTCGCGTAACATCCTGCAGCAACTTGGCATCTGGCAGGACCTCGACAGTAAGCGGGTTTGCTACTACGAGCAAATGCATATCTGGCACCAGCATGGTGCGGCCAGCGTCGCTTTTGATGCGGTCGACCTGGTGCGCGACAATCTCGGCGCGATTGTTGAGAATCGCCTGCTTCAGCAGACGCTCTACCGCGCCTGCGAGCGCGAGGTAAAGATCGAATGGTTCATGCCGGACAGCATCGAAGCATTGCTTGAAAATCATGCACATGGGGTTGAGCTACGGTTGAGCTCGGGTATTTGCCTTACTGCCGAACTGCTGCTGGCGGCAGATGGACGCAATTCGCCGACCCGCAACCTGGCCGGCATTAACACGCAGGCCGGGCAGTACCGGCAAACTGCAATCGTCGCCAATGTCGATACCGAGTTTCCACACCATTTTACCGCCTGGCAGCGCTTTCTGAGCACCGGCCCGCTGGCGTTTCTGCCGCTTGCAAACGGTCAAAGCTCGATTGTCTGGTCATGCGATGACGATCAGGTCGCGCAACTTGTCGACGCGACAGATGATGAATTCTGTGACGCGCTTACCGAGGCTTTCGAGTCCAAACTCGGCCGGGTGAATTCCTGCAGCGCCCGCATGAGTTTTCCGCTCGGTTGGCATCATTGCGAGCATTGGCTGAAAGGGCGGGTCCTGCTCATCGGCGACGCCGCCCATAGCGTGCATCCACTCGCCGGCCAGGGAGTCAACCTGGGTTTCAGCGACGTCGAGACACTCGCGCAATTGATCGGTGAACGCTCGCAAACCATCCCGCATAAGCAGCTGCGCCGTTACGAACGCCAGCGTAAAAGTGAAACCTGGGTGGCGGGCACAGGTTTCGGTGCACTGAAATGGTTCTACGGTCTGGACCAGAAATGGGTTGCCACGGCGCGCAACCTGGGTATGCGGGTGGTCGATGAAACCCCGTGGTTCAAGCGTGCGATCATGGAAAAAGCGATACAAAACATCACCTAGGAGATTTGCGGGGCAACCTGGTTTGTAAATAACGCTTTAATTCGACTCGGACAGGCTCTATCCTTTACTGTCTGCGCTTGACGTGGCGCCCGATCCGAGAGGTGATCTATCGATGGGAAATAAAACACCACTTTACCAGTGTCATCTCGATGCAGGCGCCAAGATTGTCGATTTTGCCGGTTGGGACATGCCCATTAATTATGGCTCTCAAATCTCGGAACACGAAGCGGTGCGTAGCGATGCCGGGATGTTCGATGTCTCGCATATGACCGTGGTTGACGTCAGCGGGGGCGATGCAAAGGCCTACCTGCAATACCTGCTCGCGAATGACGTGGCCAGGCTGACAGTTACCGGAAAAGCGCTTTACAGCTGCATGCTCAATGAGCAGGGCGGCGTGATCGATGACCTGATTACTTATTACCTGCGGGACAATTTTTATCGCGTGGTAATCAATTCCGCGACGCGCGAGAAAGACCTGGCCTGGCTCGAGCTACAGGGGCAGTCTTACCCCGATCTCAACCTAAAATTTCGTGACGATGTCGCAATGCTGGCGGTCCAGGGGCCCAATGCAAGAGACAAGGCGACAAAACTGTTTGCCGAATATCAACAGCCGCCGCTGCAGCAATTATCTCGTTTCCAGGGGGTTGAATTCGACGATTGTTTCGTGGCGCGCACCGGTTATACCGGTGAAGATGGCTTCGAGATCCTGATGTTGAGTGAACAGATTGCCGATCTCTGGGATCGCCTGCTCGAGGCCGGCGTTGCGCCATGTGGTCTTGGCGCCCGCGATACGCTGCGTCTTGAGGCAGGCATGAACTTGTACGGCTCCGACATGGATGAAACCACGAGCCCGCTTGTTTCGGGACTGAGCTGGACCGTGGCGATGTCGGATGAGCGCGATTTTATCGGCCGGCAGGCGCTTGAGGCGGAGCAGGCAGCGGGGATTCAGCAAAGCTTCGTTGGTCTGTTACTATTAGACAAGGGTGTATTGCGTAATCATTTGAAAGTGTTGACCGCGCAAGGTGAGGGCGAGATTACCTCGGGTAGTTATTCACCAACCCTGCAGCAATCCATAGCCATGGCCAGGGTGCCTGTCGGCGTAAGCGGACAGGTGGAAGTTGAGGTTCGTAACAGGTTGCTGAAGGCTGAAATTGTTAAACTTCCCTTTGTGCGCGAGGGGAAATCCATGTTAACCAAAGGGGGGTAACAATAAATGAGTGAAGTGCCAGTAGAACTGAAGTTTTTGTCTTCGCACGAGTGGGTCCTGATTGAAGGTAATGTCGCAACCATTGGCGTGTCTGATCATGCCCAGGAGCTGCTGGGTGATCTTGTCTACGTCGAATTACCCGAACAGGGCAGCACCATTGCCGCGGGTGACTCGGTTGGGGTAATCGAATCGGTCAAGGCCGCCTCTGACACGTACGCGCCGGTATCCGGAGAGGTTATCGAGGTTAACGATGAGCTTGATGGAGCACCGGAAAGAATCAATCACGATGCCTATGGCGATGGCTGGATGTACAAGGTCGCTATGGAAGATCCAGAAGAAGTCGAATCATTGCTCGATGCCGCAGCCTATACGGAAGTCATAGCTGACGAAGAATAGCCAGCGGCGCTTGCTGCTACGATTACCCGGCAGCCTTGCAGGGCATATATCATGTTCGCGCCAGGCTCGAAGTCTAAAACTGCACTGATTGCATAATGGTATCTGTGCCAGCATGCAAGCGCTTTATTGGGGAGATGGCATGGCGTATAGCGGCAACAAGGGTTTTACGCGACTCATAAAAGCCACCGGTTATTCGTGGCAGGGATTATGTGCGGCCTATCGCCACGAGGCCGCGTTTCGCCAGGAAATCTGGCTGTGTATCGTAATGGCTCCCCTGGGACTTTATCTCGGCGATAATGGTGTCGAAAAAGCCCTGCTGGTGTCGAGTGTGCTGTTGCTGCCGCTGGTTGAGATCCTGAATTCCGCACTCGAAGCGGTCGTCGATCGTTTCGGGGATGAGCAGCACGAACTCTCGGGTCGGGCCAAGGATATGGCTTCCGCCGCGGTGGCTCTCGCCATCATATTAATGGTTACGGTCTGGTTCCTGGTTCTGTTCGTCGATTGACTGGATTAACCCGTCAAGATTGTGCACGGGTTGACGACAAACAAAGCCTTCACAAATCCATGCGCTAACCGCCTGGTCGCTCGTTTTTTGTGCGATCTCATCGGGCAAGTCCTGGGCATTATTGGGGATGAAGTAGGCAGCCTGATCGGGTTTCAGGCGCGGCAAAACCTCTGCACGCCACTGTGCCAGCGCCTCGGGCTCACCGCGCAGGATAATCTGGAATGGCGGCCTGTTTAGCGCTTCGAGCAGCGCTATGAAACTGGCGGCGTGGAAAGCGGTTTGATTCACGTTGTCGGCCACTGATTGCAGCGCTCTTTCTGCGCTTTCGGTATAAGCCTGGCGTCCGATTAACAAGCCCAGGCGGTGCAGGGCCAGCGCAGCGACAGCATTACCACTCGGCATGGCCTCGTCTTGCCAGGACTTGGGGCGCTGGATTAATTTTTCATGATCGGTCGCGGTAAAAAAGAAACCCCCGTGGTCGTGATCGGCAAAACGGTCGATTAGCTGATCGGCGAGCTTGATTGCGAATTCCAGGTCGCTCTCGTTCCACTGGTACTGCAGACAGTCAAGGATCGCCTGCAGCAAATGGGCGTAATCGTCGAGATAGGCTGGTAATTGCTTACCGGCGGTCGTGCTCAACGCAAGCAGTCGGGCATCCTGCCAGCATTCTTTTTTAATCGTCCGCAGGCATCGCTGCGCAATGTCGAAGTAGTCCTGGCGCATGAATATTCGCGCGGCACTCGCGAGTCCCCGTATTACCAGGGCATTCCAGCTGGTCAGCACCTTGTCATCGAGTCCAGGACGAACGCGTGTAGCCCGCTGTGCCAGCAGAAGCTCACGCGCACGTGCCTGTTCTGATTTGTATTCCGATGTGTCGAGGTTGAATTTTTCGAGCAACTGCTGTTCGCCGAAATAGGTGTGCAGATGCCATTCGCCTTCGAAATTTGGCGCTTGGTCGAGCCCGTACCGGTAAGCGAACGCCGGGTATGCATCGTCACCGATTAGCTGCTTCACGGCGTCCGGCGTCCACAGGTAGAACTTGCCCTCGACGCCTTCGGAATCGGCATCCAGCGCCGCGTAAAACGCGCCCGATGCGGTGACCATTTCGCGTTCAAGCCAGTTCACGATACCTTCGACCGCATCCGCAAACAGGCGATTGCCGGTTAATCGATATGCTTTTGCGAATACCTCCAGCAGCTGGCCGTTGTCGTAAAGCATCTTTTCGAAATGCGGGATCATCCATTTTTCATCTACCGAGTAACGAAAGAACCCGCCCCCGACGTGATCCTGGATGCCACCGCGAGAAATTTGCTGCAGGCTGAAGTCGATAGACCGGTAGCCGGGATCATCGGGTGATTTTTGAAATGCCCGACCCAGTGCCTGCAGCAGGATGGCTGGTTGTGGAAACTTCGGTGCCTGGCCGAAGCCGCCATACTCAGAGTCGTGAACCTTCATCAACTGGGTATCGAAAGTGTCCAGCGCAGTAATATTTGCGCCCTGTTGATTCTGGTTCTCGCGCATTTCGATGTCGATCAGCGCCTGCTGAATCGCTTCGCCCTGCTGCCTGATCTTGTCAGGCTCCTGGTGAAATATCCCGGCAATGCGCTCGAGTAAATCGCTGAACGCGATCATGCCGTATTTCGGCTTATCCGGGAAATAGGTACCGCCAAAAAAAGGCAGTTGATCCTGTGGCGATAAAAACATCGTCAGCGGCCAGCCACCCGCGCGGCGCGCGATCAAATGATGCGCGGTTTGATAAATTCGGTCGATATCCGGGCGCTCCTCGCGATCTACCTTGATGTTGATGAAATGCTGGTTCATCAGCGCGGCCGTCGCCTCGTCTTCGAATGATTCATGCGCCATGACGTGACACCAGTGGCAGGCCGAATAACCTATCGACAGCAGGATGGGTTTGTTCTGTTCCCGGGCAAGATCCAGCGCCTGCTGTGACCAGGGTAGCCAATCGACTGGGTTGTCGGCATGTTGGCGCAGATACGGACTCGATTCAGTGGCAAGCGCATTCGACATGATTGTGCATTCTGATTTGTTTCCGTGCGATAATAACACCCTGATCAGGCATACTCATGAGTTTGAATCAGAAATATCCGCAATGATTGCTTTTCCTTCGATTGATCCCGTCGCGATTTCTCTAGGCCCCGTCAAGGTTCACTGGTACGGGCTCATGTACCTGCTCGCTTTTGGCAGTGCCTGGTGGCTCGGCAAATACCGTGCCCGGCAGGATCAATCCCTGGTCAGGCCCGAACAGATTGACGACCTAATTTTTTACGGCGCGCTGGGCGCAGTGCTCGGCGGGCGCATTGGCTCGGTTATTTTTTACAACTTCGACAGTTTCCTGCAAAACCCACTGTATCTATTCAAGATCTGGGAGGGCGGCATGTCTTTTCATGGCGGTTTTCTCGGGGTGCTGGTAGCGATGGAGATTTATCGGCGCAAGCTTGGATGCAGGTTTTGGGAGTTAACCGATTTTATCGCGCCGCTGGTGCCGCTGGGACTCGCAGCCGGCAGGTTTGGAAATTTTATCAATGCCGAGCTCTGGGGTGCACCCGGCAATGTGCCCTGGGCGATGAAACTGTCCTGCGAACAATTTCCGCCTGACCGCTATATCGACTTCGCCGGACCTTTATGTTTCAGTGCGCGCCACCCGACGCAGCTTTATGAAATGTTGCTCGAAGGCATTCTGTTGTTTGCAGCGCTGTGGTTTATATCATCAAAACCACGCCCGGTAATGACGATATCGGGGTACTTTCTCATGTTGTATGGGCTTGCTCGCACCAGCGTTGAATTCATTCGTTTGCCGGACGCTCATATCGGTTATCTGTTTAATACCGAATGGCTTACCAGGGGCATTGTATTATCGATTCCAATGATTATAGTTGGCCTTATTCTGCTAACACTCGCAAAAAGGGAAAGCAACAATGCGGCCATATCTTGACCTGATGCAACACGTGCTCGAGCACGGTGCCGAAAAAACGGATCGTACTGGCACCGGCACCCGGTCGGTTTTTGGTTACCAGATGCGTTTCGATTTAGGCCAGGGATTTCCGCTTATCACCACCAAGAAGCTGCATCTGCATTCCATCATCCATGAGCTGTTATGGTTTCTGCAAGGCGACACCAATATCAGCTATCTCAAGCAGAACAAGGTCCGGATCTGGGACGAATGGGCCGATGATAAAGGTGACCTGGGACCTGTATACGGTGCTCAATGGCGTTCCTGGCGGGCTGCAGATGGGCACGTGGTCGATCAGATTCAACAGGTGGTCAACGATATCAAAACCAGTCCGGACTCGCGTCGCCTGATTGTCAGTGCCTGGAATGTCGGTGAAATTGAAAACATGGCGTTACCGCCCTGCCACGCTTTTTTCCAGTTTTATGTCGCTGAAGGGCGCCTTTCCTGCCAGCTCTATCAGCGCAGTGCCGATGTGTTCCTCGGCGTGCCGTTTAATATCGCATCCTACGCGCTACTGTTAATGATGGTGGCCCAGGTGACCGGTCTTGAAGCGGGAGATTTTGTGCATACGCTGGGCGACGCGCACCTCTACACCAATCATTTGCCGCAGGCAGGTTTGCAGCTTCAGCGCGCTCCTTTTGCCCTGCCCAAAATGAAGTTAAACCCGGAAGTAAAAGACCTGTTGGCGTTTCGTTTCGAGGATTTCGAGCTGGAGAATTATCAGTGCCACGAACACATCAAGGCAGCGGTCGCGGTATAATGCAAAGTAAAATGATCAACGGGAAGCCAGATTAGATGAATGAGCCAGATCTAAATAAAATCAAGGTCGACGTCGAAACCCGATATATCGAGGACCAGTCAAATCCCGAGCAGAATTACTACGTTTTTGCGTACACGATTACGATCCAGAACGAGGGACAGCAAAGTGCGCAACTTCTGACCCGCCACTGGGTCATTACCGATTCCAATCAAAAGGTCCAGGAAGTGCGCGGAGATGGCGTTGTCGGTGAACAGCCGTTGCTGAAGCCGGGCGAACTGTTTGTCTACACCTCCGGCACCATGCTGGAGACCGCGGTCGGCACCATGAAAGGCAGTTACCAGATGGTTGCCGATGACGGCTCCCATTTCGACGCACCCATCGAGGAGTTTGTGTTGTCCACTCCCCGGGTACTGCATTAGTTATCCAATGGCGATATACGCGATAGGTGATATTCAGGGCTGCTATAGCGAGCTCTGTCGTTTACTGGAGAAAATCAATTTCGATCCTGCCGAGGATACGCTCTGGTTTTGTGGCGACCTGGTCAACCGCGGTCCGGAATCATTGCAGACCTTGCGTCTTGTTAAGTCCCTGGGCAACAGTGCGCTTACCGTGCTGGGAAATCATGACCTGCATTTGCTCGCGCTGTATCACGGCATCAAGAAAATTCGCGTTTCCAGGGATTTACGCAAGATACTCAATAGTCCTGATTGTGGTGAGCTGATGGACTGGTTGAAATCGCAACCACTGTTGCATTATGACAAGGAACACAGTGCCGTCGTGGTGCATGCCGGCATTCATCCGGCCTGGGGTCTGAGTAAGGCGAGGAAATTCGCCCGTGAAGTGGAAGCTGTACTCCGAGGTGAAGATGCCGCCTGGTTTTTCAAAAAAATGTATGGTAACAAACCCACGGCCTGGTCGGATGATCTCAAGGGCGCGAAGCGTTTACGTTTTATTACCAATGTGTTTACGCGCATGCGATATTTTGATCGCGAGCAAAATCTCGACTTCACGGTCAACCGCACGCCACGTCGTTACTTACGCACGGGACTTATTCCCTGGTTTCAGTGGGAAGCAACGCTCAGAGACGATGTGCGCGTGATGTTTGGGCACTGGTCGACGCTCCCGGTAGGATGTTACGGGCGTTGCTTCGCGCTGGACGGCGGCTGTGTCTGGGGCGGGCACCTGGTGGCGTTGCGGGTCGATTTTGACGCCGAGGACTGGTCTTTTGTCGATTCATACATGAAGAAACACGTACAATTGATAAAAACTAGCTAACTTGTCGCTAACTTGTCGCCAACGTCGTCGAAAATTACCTTTATTGTTGTGATACCAACAATCGCTCTGAAACCCGTTCAGCTTGCAAAACAGCATTTAGCTCCTGGTATATAAAACATTCCCGGTCATTTGGCCCGACTCAACGATCTCGCCGCTATTACGGCATCGGTGATAACCGCTGCCATCGCAGGTAAATTAGTTCACATTTGGTCACCTGATAAGGTTTAAAGACGACGTTTTCCGTTATTATTGGTCGGTTTACAACTATAGTTTGTCTATACCAGTGTTAGTTTTAATAGCAAAGCGTTAATCTGTGCGCCGTTGTTTAACAATGCCAAAACTTACGGGGCTACCGAGGTAGTCAACAATATGTCCAGTGACCAGTTTGACGATAACGATCTCGCAATTTTACGTGTCACCACAGGTTTCGTAAGCCAGGCGTTACAACAGGCGGAAGATATGACCTTGACCGAAGGTGATGAATCTTGAACAGGAATCTTGTTTTCACACTGCTGCTAGTACTGTTGTCGAATGCCTTTTATCAACCGGTGGTAAATGCGGCTGACGTAGAACTGGTTCCATCGTCGCGAGTCATTCTGAAGATCTCCGAGGAGATGACGATCGACGATATCATTCGACGAGTTTATCCCAAGGACAAGGATCTCTGGCCGCAGATCAAGGCGAAGCTGATCGAAACAAATCCGAACTCGTTTGTTCAGTATTCTGAGCGCTTGATCCCCGGCTTGCGTTTGAAATTGGTGGATATTAAACGTATCTACGAGCAGGAAGAGTTGGCGCCAAAAATCAAGGTGGGCTATGTCGCGCAACTAACCGGCAAGGCCACTGTCATGGGCGTCAATGGCAGGGTACATCAATTGCAAATCAACTCCCAGATTTTCGAAGGCGATCGCCTGGAGACGGAGGTTGGCGCTCGCCTGTATATTTTGATGGACGACGGCGCAGAGGTTCACTTAAAGGAAGACTCGGCACTGAAGATTAGCGAATACGTGATCACCGCCGGCTACGGTAAGGAAAGTAGTAGCATTTTAGATCTTATCCGTGGGGGACTGCGAAAAATAACCGGTTCCATCGGTGCAAGTTCGCTTGCCAACTACCAGGTTCAAACCGGATTCGCAACGATTGGTATTCGCGGCACCGAGTATGTTATCAAGCTGTGTAAACAGGATGACTGTACCCAGAACGTCAGTCGTAACGATCCCGACGCAAAGTTGCATGCCGTGGTACTCAAGGGGGCGATTACGTTGTCCACGGATGACGATGCTCGAATCCTGATGGCCATGGGTGAATATGGAACGGCAACTCCAGATGCATTGGTGCTTGAGGAGGAAGCGCCGGTACCCGTAGGATTCCTGGGCACGGAAGAAGTGCAAATCTTTAATAAAGTCGAAATACCAAAGGCACAACCGGAAGAGCAGGCATCTAGTTCCCCATGGGTCTGGATCGTAGGACTGTTACTGCTTGCTGTCGGAATATAACCCGGGCTGAATTTGGAGGCAGGACTGTAGTCGCCTGGCTTGTGTTTGCCCGCCAGGAATCAGGACAATCGCGGAGTAATTGAGACCTTTAAGAGTCGTCGTATTGCGCCGCAAAAGCCCCGGCAATTTCCAGCAGGCCTTGAATCGTATACTGACGATTACCTAGCACGATCGGCTGATGTATCTGCACATAGCCCTCGTGGAAAGGGACCAGTCGGTTGTTCTTTATCAGGAAGGTGCCGTTGGTCGAACCGAGGTCGCGCAGGTAGACCTCGCCTTTGATGATCTGTATTTCAGCGTGCTGCTTACTAACGGTCGGGTCATTGATATAGATATGACCCTCTCTGCCGATAATATAAGTGCGGCTTTCCATGCGCTTTAATTCCTCGTGTGGATCTTTGTCCATTCAGGTTATCCCTCCTACATCCGGCCGATCAGTCTACCGCAATTTAATTCAAAATTCTCGCACATATTTAATAAATGAATACGCGTACTGGTTGCTGTGATCCGCGTCAAAGTCCTCTCGATTAACTGCTTTCCACTCGCTCAGATCGATTTCTGGGAACCAGGTATCGCCCTCGAAACTCTGGTGGATTCGAGTGATATATAGTTGCGTTGCCCGGGCTATGGTCTGTTCATATAAACTCGCGCCACCGATCAGCATAACCTCATCATCGTCCTTGGTCAGTGACATCGCGGCCTCGATACTGTTGGCGACCTCACAGCCTGCGGCGCTGAAAGTATCGTCTCTCGTAATGACAATGTTGCGACGACCTGGTAGTGGTTTGCCGATTGATTCGAAAGTTTTGCGTCCCATGACAATCGGTTTGCCCATTGTCGTGCGTTTGAAGAAGGCGAGATCGGCCGGCAGATGCCAGGGCAATTTGTTTTTGTTTCCGATCAGGCGGTTATCGTCCATTGCGACGATCAGGGAAAGGCTGGTCATGGTGTGCAGGCTCTACTGAGTTTTGCGAAATCGGAAATTGCAAGATTCTCGGCTCGCAACCCCGGGTCGATCTCGCAGGCAATAATTGTTTCGCGATCCAGTATTGATTTCAGCGAATTTGAAATGGTCTTTCTGCGCTGGCCAAAAGCCGATTGCACAATCCCGGAAAAATTCGTGTAGTCGCCAACGTCATGCA